>CAUZJQ010000007.1:0-42815 GCA_963580095.1 Lentisphaeria bacterium
GCGGTTTCAACGTGCCGCTCAGCAGATTGACCAGCGCAATCGCACATGCCGCAATCACCAGGTAGCGCCATCCAGAATGTGCGTGTAAGAGAGAATTCATAGTTGCTCCTTCAGTAAAACGTTCAAGTTCGTCCGGGGTCGATTTGACTGTAGCCCATTAACTTTGAAATTCGACGGCAACGGGTTTGCCGTTAACAAAAATAATTTTATATTGACTTTATACCGTCAGGGGCTCTGAAATTAATATGCTTACCTTACGCATCGCCATCTTTGCAGTCGCCGTGGTTCTGCTCGCTATCGTCATCCAAACCATCCGGACCGGCGCCGCCGAGCCCCCTCAAGCGCAGCAGACTCCGCAAGTCGCGGCACTCGACCACGCGGAACAGGTCGCGCCGATACTGAAGCAGGGCGCCGAATTCATGCTGACGCGCCAGACCGACGACGGCGCCTGGGGCCGGCACCCTGCCCTCACGGGATTGGCAATCATGGCGATTCACAACGTCGGTGTTGACGACATCGCCAAACGTGACGAATCCATCGCCCGCGCCATGGACTACATACTGTCCTTTATCCAGGACGACGGCGCAATCTTCCCGGCCGAACGCTCCCGCAAAGAGAGCGCTAACTACCCCAATTATACCACGGCCATTGCACTGATTACCATGGCGCTGGTGAACCGTCCCGGAGACGAAGAAAAGATGCGCGCGACACGGCGTTATCTGCAGAACTCGCAGTTCAACGATCCGGACAAAGTCGACTTCGGCGGCATCGGCTACGGCAAAACAGGACGCGCTGATCTGTCGAATGGTTCGTGGGCCGCAGAGGCTCTTTACGTGACCGATTACCTGGACCGTGAACCCTTCAGCGGTGACACATCTGCGGCCGCCCGGATCGACAAAATGTGGCAGGATATGACGGTCTTTCTGACGCAGTGCCAGAATCTCCCGGAGTTGAATCTCCAGCCGTATGTCAGTCTGCAGGCATCCGATCGTGGCGGCTTCATTTACCGGCCGTTCGAGAGCAAAGCGGGCGATCACTCGGCAACCGACGGCGCCAAGTCCGAACTTATCAGTTCCGGCAGTATGACCTATGCCGGTCTCAAGACGATGATCTACGCCCGGCTCGATCGAAACGATGTCCGCGTCAAGGGCGCTATCGACTATCTGCGGCACAACTATACGCTGAAGGAAAATCCGGGCATGGGCCAGCAGGGCCGCTATTACTATTTACACACCATGGCGAAAGCGTTGGACGCATACGGTGTCAACGTCCTGACCGATGCCGACGGCGGCCGACATCACTGGCGTAACGATATCATTGCCGAACTGCGATCGCTGCAGCACGACGACGGTTCATGGGCCAACACCGACGGACGTTTCTGGGAATCCGTACCGGAGCTTGCCACGCCGTACGCCATGATCTGCCTCAAAGTCAGCGCCGGTCAACTGAAGTTCGCGAGAGCCCCGCGCGGTTGAAATAGGACCACCAGTCTCCGCGCTCGTCCAACTCCCCAAAGGGCTGGACAATCGTCGCCTCCTCGAAGACCTCACGCACTCGTGCCTCGGCCTCCTCGAGAAACAGCAACTTGACGTTCGGTCCGGCATCGATCGTGCAGTATACCGGCACACCGTCCTCCCGCAGAGCCCAGACGCGCTGCAGGACATCGATGGTCGCGCCGGTCCAGTACAATACCGGCGGCCGCGAAGCCAGCATCAAGGCGTGCATGGCCATGGCATTTGACTCCGCCGTCGTCCCGAGTAATTCGAAGGCATGGTTACCGATAGCCTCCAGCAACTGCGGCATGTCTGCATCGGCCACCGCTTTCCAGCGGTCGAAAAACGGGCTCGAAGCAACCGTTCGTGCCATCGCCTCGCGAGAGCCGATCGGTTTTTCGGAATCTGAAACAATGACCACCCCGACGCGCAGTTCCGGCCATTCGCCGGTGATCCGCTCGGCAACACTATCCATGCCGCCGGCGGAAGCACCACAATGCCAGACGACGAAACCGTTGTACACCGAGCGTGCTGCACTACCGCTGCCGAGGCGGGCCAGGATCGAGAGCTGCTCGCGGTTCAGTTGCCATTGGAACAGATCGTCCAACGCCAGCACCAGCGCCGCATAACCGGAGGCCGATGACGCCAGACCCGCCGCTGTCGGCACGGTGTTCTGCGTTTCGACGACGAAGCCGGTGCCGGCATCGGGCCGGAACAGATCGAGAAATGCGGACAGACGCGTACAGAACTTGTCGTCCGGCGACAGCTCCAGGCAATCGGATACGATGTGGTCGGCGCCTTGCCGGAGTCGCAGCTCGGTCGTCGTGCCAAGGCTGCCAAGCGAGATGGAGAGACTCGAACTGACCGGCAGATTGAGATCGGCGTCGCGTTTGCCCCAGTACTTGCACAGCGCCACGTTCGCCGGCGCAAATGCCCGGGCCTCGGGCTTCGGGCTGCCAGTAGTGTGCGCGGTCAGTTCACGAACGATTTCCTGTCTTTTCGTCATCCGGGCGTGCGCTCCTTGTTGCGATTTATTTCGACTAAAAGTAACGAAGTTCGATATCCATGAAGCACCGAAGCATGTTTGTATTCTAACAGTCAACCCGATTATCCTTGCCTTCCACGGATCCACTCCCGTCTTGGTACCGTTCCGGCCTTAGACATCACGCCACCTCAACGCCCCGCTTAGTGATTTGCAGGCCTAGGCGCTCATGTGCAAACCCGGCATTTTCGACGTGACCGATACCAACAATGCAGTCGCCCTTGCCGGCCCCGGAAAGTTTGGCGCCGCTGATGCCGGGATCGGCCTGCAGATCATGGACCAGACTGTCGAGGTTCGTATCGCTCAAGCCCAGCTCTGTCATCAACGAGTGATTACGGTTGATAATCTCGCCGAACTTCTGCCAATCTCCGGCAGCACCGGCGTTGACAGCCAACTCGCAGCCTTCGCTCATGGCGTGAAAGATCGCGTCGATCCGGTGCGGATTCTCCCGACGCCGCGCCTCGAGTTCGGCAACGACTTCGGCGGTGTGGGCTTTGCGACCGGAGTACAGCACTTCGATCGGCGGTATGTGTCTGACCTGGCGCTGACTGATCGGGTCGGCACAGTACTCAAGCAGGCCGCCGAAGGTACTGGCGGCCGCATCGGCGCCGGCGCCGATGCCCTGCACGTCACGAATCACTCCCAGACTGGCGGCATGCAGAACGTCGGCAGACCAGGAAAGATCACACCATACAAACACTGACGCGATAGCCGCGACCGTAACCGCGGCCGATGAACCGAGGCCGGAGACATTTGGGAAATCGCTGTCGATGACCAGGTCACAGCCGCTCGGCAGGACATCCGAGTGGCGGCGCAATGCAGACAGCACAAACCGGAAGCACTCGTCATCGGGCAACTCCGGCAAACGGCCTTCATACCGACCGAAACCGGCAGTGACCGTCACGATCGCATCCGGACGCGGTGTCAACGTCACGGTTATGCGCCGGTCGATGGCACAGACCAGGCAATGGCAGCCATGCAGTACAGCATGCTCACCGAGCAGCATCAGTTTACCCGGCGCTGAAGTCCGTATCGTGGACACCACGAGCTTCTCCTTCTATATCCAACAGTTCGTACCCGTAGGCAGCGCATAGATCCGCCGGTGCGGACTCCGAAAAAACCAGCACCATGCCGCCGGCGTCGCCGCGAATAGAGCCGGCCCCGGTGATCTTGGCAGCACCGCCGGCTACCGAAACGTCGTCGATAAAGCACCCCACCCGCTCCGGCACGACCTCGATGCGCCGCAGCAATTCATCGTTGCGGCGAACACCGTCGTACAATCCCGCGGTGTCGTTGCCGTCGATAGCCGCATCGATTGCGTCGGTGACGGCTGTGAAGTCATCCCATATATCGGTGTCGCCGAAACGATCGCCGACCTGCCGTACACACTCACCGGTTGTCGCGGCCCGCGTTCCCGAGTTGACAAGATACATGGGAAGCGGCTCTGTTGGCAAGGACTTTTCCACATTACCCTGGCAGAATCGCAGGCAGCCGCCGTGCAGGCACGTATAAGGATCGGCACCGCTCGGCCGGAGATGTTGGAACTGCTCACAATGCACGGCCAGCTCGTACAGCCGGTCGTCGCTGACGCGATGCTGGAAAAATTTCGCAGCCGTCGCCAGCACACCGACAATCACCGCCGATGAAGCGCCCATGCCGCAACCGATCGGGATGTCGGTGTCGACTGTCACCAGCACGCCATCGACATCGGCATTGGCCGGTCCTGAACCAGTCGAGGCGACGTCTCGGCGTATCGTTTCGTAGGCCAGCGGAATGAGCTCGGATGGGTGCAGTAGGATGTCGCCCAGTTGGAGCTCATCCCTGCTAAACGCCTCGCGCCGGGCCGCCGATGTATCATAAAGATCGCTGAGCTCGTTCGCCGAAAATGCGGTTCGCTGATCAAAGTCCCGCAGGTTGAAATCAATGCCGACAGCACGCTTGCGGATCATCTCCACACGGGCATAGCGGTTCACCGCGGTAACGAGTGCCGGGGCGCCGTGGACAACAGCGTGCTCACCGCTGATGATGATTTTGCCGGGCGCCCGCATGGAAAAAAGTTTTGCCATAATGCAGCCGTCAGGGCGACGCGATGTTTTTCAGTGCCGGCATGTCGTCGTGCACCAGCAAGATCGACAGCGTCTCCGACTCGACCGCCGGCACGGATTCCAATGCAGAGAAACTGGCGACGAAGTCGGCGGCCGAAACACCGACCGCTAACATGCTATAGAGAAACAGGACCCTCATGATCCGTAAATCTGCCTGTTGAATGCAAAGATGCCACCAACCTTGCATCGATTCACCTCGGGCTTTATCGTACCGGCCGTAAAATATTTACCTTGGGAGCGCAGGCATCCGCCTGCATCTTGCCCTGGGAACGCAGGCATCCTGCCGGCATCTTCAAGCAGCAAACATTTTTCCTGCACTCCCAAAGAACTCAAGCTCATGAAACTCTTTCCCGGCATCACATTTCAAGTCTGCCCCGACAACGCCGCGGCATCCGATGCGGCCGCCGCCCTCATTGGCGCCGCGGTGCGGCAGAAACCGGACCTGGTGCTCGGCTTGGCCACCGGCCGGACACCGATCGATGTCTACCGACGCCTGATCGGCATGCATCGCTCCGAGGGCCTGACATTCGCCGGCGTACGCTCGTTCAATCTAGATGAATATTTTGACATCACACCGGACAACCCGGCCAGCTACAACTACTACATGCGCCGGCAACTCTTTGACCATATAGACATGCCCCCCGAAAACTGGCACATTCCCGTCGGTTATGTAAACGACGACGAAGTCGAGGATCGCTGCGATGATTACGAAACCGCTATCACCGCTGTCGGCGGCATTGATCTGCAACTGCTCGGCATCGGGCGCAACGGCCACATCGGTTTCAACGAACCGGGATCCCCGCGCGATTCACGAACCCGCCTTGTTGAGCTCCAGGACGAAACCATCGACGACAACAGTTTTGCATTCGAACGGATCGAAGACCGGAAACGTTTCGCCGTCACAATGGGCCTTGGGACCATACTCGAAGCCCGCTGTTGTCTCATGGTCGTTACCGGTTCGGATAAAGCTGGCGCTCTGGCGGCCTGCTTCGATCCAGCCGGCCCTACCAGCAGGTGCCCTGCATCTTTTCTCCAGCATCATCCGGATAGTACAATCATTGCTACAGAAGATGCTGTAAACCAAATGAATACAGATATAATAAAAGCTCATGCGTAGCAGCGTCGCAGAACGTTTTATGCGCTTTGTCATCCTATTATAGTGCACAGGTGACGATAGATTCCACTCTCAGTCGCTGGCCTACTCGGTTCCTTCGCCAGTTAGCACGGCCCGGGGAGGGAGGGCAACGCAGCGACCGCTCCGAAATCCGCGGCCCCGGCTCTGTCTGGCATCGCGCAGGTGCCATAGAATTCTGTATTGTGTGCCTATTTTGGAGCGAAATAAGCCTCCAACGCATTGACCAGACCTTCTGCGGTCGATACCTCCGCGACGGCATGGACCGGCAACCCGAGCCCAAGTACGGTCTCCGCAGTCTTTGAACCGATGCACGCTACTATGAGATCGGGCATCGTTTGGCCCTCCAGCATGCCGACGAAGTTCAACGCCGTCGACGAGCTGGTGAAAGTGACGGCATCGGCCACTGCCAGCATGCCAAACAAATCTTCGGGGCGCTTGGCCGGGACTGTGCGGTAGACAGTAATGACCTCGACAACTGCGCCGGCCGCTTCCAGGCCGGCGGCCAGTGTATCGCGGGCGATGTCCGTCGTCGGGATGAGAATGCGGCGCCCGTCGACCTCGCCCATTACTTCCGCCAAAGACTCGGCGACGTGCGACACCGGCATGAGATCGACGGTATAGCCGCGCGCCTGCAGGGCGGCAGCGGTAGCCGGGCCGATGGCCGCTATCTTCACCAGTCCATCGCCGGGCACGTGAATGTCTGCCGACTCCGCAACGTCAAAGAAAAAACTCACGCCGTTGGTACTGGTGAAAACGATCCAGTCATACCCTGGCCCGTCGGCCAGGGAACGGACCACGGCGGACGCGTCTTCTGCGGGCTCTGTGGCGATGGTCGGACATGCCACGGGGACCGCACCGCGGCTTTTGAACAGATCGATCAGCGACGCATTCTGCTCAATAGTGCGGGTAACCAGAACATTCCTGCCGGCAAGTGAACTCATGACATAGTTTATCATCTCGACGACTGAAACTGAAGCCGTTCCACAGTGTTGTAATCGTTGGTAAATCCGGGGGTGCAACCTAATTTATGGCCGCGTTGCATGCCCCTTTAACTTGTACGGAGACCCCATGTCCAAGCTCTCAATCATCCTTCTGTTCGCCGCCACATTCGCCGGTGCCGAGGCCGTCTTTCCAAAGCCCGACTGGAAGCCGACGCGCGATCCCATCGCCAGCGAAGACGCCTATCCCGGCGGCACGATCAATATTTTCGCCAGCCAGTCGCCGAAAAGCTTCAACTACTATTTGGAGACCAGCTACACCGCGGCGCAGGTATGGGGGCTGATGTACGAAACGCTGCTGGACAGCAATTCCGTGACGCTCGCAGACGAGCCGAGCCTCGCGCGAAAATGGGTAATCGCCGACGACAAGAAAACCTTCACGTTCCATCTGGACCCCAATGCGAGGTGGAGCGACGGCAAGCCGATCACGGCACATGACGTCAAGTGGACCTTCGACATCGTGATGGACCCGAAAAGTTTGACCGGACCGCACAAAACCGACCTTGAGCGATTCGAATCACCAGAAGTGATCGACGATAACACAATCCGTTTCACGGCTAAAGAAGTCCACTGGAAGAACCTCAACGCCGCCGGCGGCTTCCATATTCTGCCCAAGCACGTGATGGCACAGACGGATTTCAACAAGCTCAATTTCGAATTCCCGGTCATTTCCGGACCGTACAAGATCAAGGAACTAAAAGACGGCATCTACGTAATGATGGAACGACGTGAGGATTGGTGGCTGCGTAATTCGGTGCGTACCGAAGGCGTCTACAACTTCGATGAGATCAAGTTCCGCTTTTACGCCGAACGCGACAACGCCTACGAAGCGTTCAAGAAGGGTGACATCGATGTCTTCCCGGTGTACACCGCACATCGCTGGGTGACCCAGACTAAAGGCGAGAAGTTTGATCGCAACTGGATCGTTAAGCAGAAAATCTACAATCACAATCCAGTCGGCTACCAGGGCTTCGCGATGAATATGCGCCGGCCGCCGCTCGACGATGTGCGGGTCCGCAAGGCGATTGCCCATCTGCTCGATCGCCCGAAAATGAACAGCACGTTGATGCATAACCAATATTTCCTCCACAAGTCCTACTACGAAGACCTCTGGGGCCAAGCGCACCCGTGCCCGAACGACGTGGTGGCTTTCGAAAAGGCAGCTGCCCGAAAGCTGCTGACCGAAGCGGGCTGGATCGCCAATCCGGAAACTGGCATCCTCGAGAAGAACGGCAAGCAGTTTCACCTGCGGGTGCTGACACGCAGCGCCTCGGCCGATAAGTTTATTGCGATCATCTCGGAAGACTTCAAGGACGTCGGCATTGAACTGTCGGTCGATAAGAAGGACTGGGCCGCCTGGATCAAGGACATGGACGCCTTCAACTTCGACCTGACCTGGGCGGCGTGGGGTGCCGGCCCGCGCAAGGATCCCGAATCGATGTGGTATTCGAAGGAGGCCGACCGCGAGTCCGGCAACAACTATACCGGCTTCAAGAACGACGAAGTCGACAGGCTCATCGAGAAACAGCGCAGCATCTTCGACATCAACGAACGCCACGAGATCGTTCGCCAGATCGACGACATCATCTTCAACGAGCACCCGTACGCGCTGTTGTGGAACATCAACTACACGCGACTGCTGTACTGGCAGAAATTCGGCATGCCCGACACCATCCTCTCGAAGTACGGCGAAGAGACTTCGCTAATCGGATACTGGTGGTACGACGAAGACACCGCAGACGACCTGGCTGCGGCGCGTGAGGACACGTTGACGATGCCACAGATGCCGACAACCATCAATTTCGACGAAATCTTCGAAAAAGATTAGTCCATCCGCCGACCCGGGCGCACAATAGTCAACTACCGCCGGTTCAACGTCTATGGAACGACTGGATTACTTTCTCAAGCGATTCCTGCTGATCTTTCCAACCTTCCTCTGCATCACCTTCATCTGTTTTGCCATCTGCCAGTTCGTGCCGGGCGGCCCGGTGGATCAGGCGATCATGCGGATGAAGGGCATGGGCGGGGACACCAATCCGAGCAACAACAACAGCGGCATCTCGGAGGAACAGCGCAAGGCCCTGGAGGAACATTTCGGCTTTAACCAGCCAATCCACAAGCGCTACTGGAAGTGGGCCTGGACCAATCGTATCGGCCTGCGCATGGAGTCGTACAAGTTCCCCAACAAGACAGCCTGGCAACTGGTCAAGGAACGCTTCGCCGTCTCGCTGATTTTCGGCATCCCGGGCTTCTTCCTCACCTATCTTGTCTGCATCCCGCTGGGTATCGCCAAGGCGCTGCGCGACGGAAAAGCCTTTGATGTCGCCTCCAGCCTCATCGTCTTTGTCGGCTACGCCATTCCGGCATTCGCCTTCGGCATGATCCTCAAGATGCTGTTCTGCGGCACCGTCGATCAACTCTGGGACTGGTTCCCGGTCGCCGGCTTCGTCTCCGACAACTACGACAGCCTGACGAAATTCGGTAAGATCAAGGATATGGCGCACCACATGTTCCTGCCGGTTCTCTGTTACATGATCGGCAACTTCGCAGTGCTAACGCTGCTGATGAAGAATTCACTGCTCGAGGAAATCAGCAAGGACTACGTGCGTACCGTACTGGCCAAGGGCGGCACCTACAGGCGCGCTGTCTGGCTGCATGCCGTGCGCAATTCTCTGATCCCGATCGTAACCGGCATCGGCGGCATCATGACCATCATGTTTGCCGGTTCCGTCCTGATCGAGCAGGTCTTCGAAATTCCCGGCATGGGCCGGCTCAGCCTCGAAGCAATCACCAGCCGTGACTATCCGGTGTTCATGTGCATCCTCGCGGTCACCTCAATCCTCGGGCTCGTCGGCAACATCGTTTCCGATCTGTCGTACGTCCTGATCGACCCGCGTATTAATTTCAGGAAATAGCGATGATGGCCCTGTTTCAACTAAATCCGATCACCCTGAAACGCCTGCGCCGGTTTCGCCAATTCAAACGGGCCTACTGGTCGTTCTGGCTGCTCGTCGTGATCTATGGGCTCAGCCTGATTGGTGAGCTGCTGTGCAACAACACGCCGGTCATCATGCGGTTCGAAGGCGAAACCTATTTCCCGATCATCCGTTTTTACCCCGACGATACATTCACCGGCAGCGGCCACGATACACGCCCGGACTATAAGGCCATCAACGCCGGCGAAGCATTCCAGACAGTCGGCGAAAACTGGATGTTGTTCCCGCCGCATCCGTTTGGCCCGTTTGAAAGCGCCCGCATCGAAGACCTGGAAGAAGGCAACAAGGTCTACATGATCGTGCAGCCAAATCCACGCATCGGCACCGTCAACATCACCTCGAAATATGAAATCAAGAAAACCGGTGCCGCCGCCGATTTTTTCTTCGAGCCGGACCAAAAGTCACTGCGGAACCTGACATTGACCGACTACTGGGTCCTGCCGCAGTCGATCAAAAACGGTGTTGCCGCCCGGTTCCAAAACAAAGAGGCGCCCACCGTCGATACGACTTTGCGAAGTACGCAGGGGATCGAGGCAACAGTCGCACTGTCACAGTACAAGCCGCGCAAGCGGCCACCGCGCAATGTACGACTGACTTTTCGTGAAGTGCCGTCGAGCGAGTCGAACGAACGCTACACAATCAACCGCCTGGGAAATATCGCCGAGAAACCAGGCCGCGTCTGGAGCCGGCTGAGCGAGGAGAAACGTGGAGAACTGACTGCGATGGCTGCAAAACGGTTCACCACGGTGCTTGACCCTATCAACGTAAAAATCAACGACCTCGAATACCGGTTCGTGTTCGAAAAAGAAGACATTGCCTTCCCCTATCACCCCGCCACCAGCCACCCGATGGGCCTCGACAGCGCCGGTCGCGATGTCCTGTCGCGCATTATCTACGGCCTGCGCATCGCCATGACCTTCGGGCTGGCGCTGGTACTCATATCGATGACTGTCGGCATCGCTGCCGGAGCGATCCAGGGATACTACGGCGGTCTCGTCGATATCCTCGGCCAGCGGTTCACGGAAATCTGGGCCGCCCTGCCATTCCTCTATGTAATGATCCTCATGGCATCGGTCTTCGGACCTAGCTTCCTGCTACTGCTGTTCTGCTTCGCGATCTTCAACTGGATCGGCATTTCCTATTATATGCGCGCTGAATTTTTAAGGCTGCGACATCAGCCATTTGTCGAAGCTGCCAAATGCATGGGACTGCCAAACATCAAGATCATTTTCCGTCATATCCTGCCAAACGGTCTGGTGCCGGTAATCACATTCTTCCCGTTTTCGCTGATTGGCGCGATCGGCGTGTTGACGGCCCTGGACTATCTCGGCTATGGTCTGCCGCCGCCTACCCCAAGCTGGGGCGAACTGCTGTCGCAGGCACAGGAATTCAAATGGGCCTGGTGGCTCGTACTCTATCCGTTTGTGGCCCTGTTCGTCGTCATGCTGTTGTTCGTATTCGTCGGTGAAGGCGTCCGCAGCGCTTTCGATCCGAAAGCGTTTCAAAAAATGGAGTAGGCTGTGAGCGACGCTCTGCTGGAAATCCGAAATTTATCGGTCTCCTTCGATACCGACGAAGGCCGCATCCGCGCGGTCGACGACGTGTCTCTGGAGATCCGCAAAGGCGAGGTGCTGGGACTGGTCGGCGAATCCGGCTGCGGCAAATCGGTCACAGCGATGAGTACGCTGAGACTGATCCCATCGCCGCCGGGGATCATCGAGGCCGGCCAGATCATCTACAACGATGCGGATATGTTACAGATGCCGATCAAGGAACTGCGGCAATTACGCGGCAACGATATCAGCATGATCTTTCAGGAACCCATGACCGCACTGTCGCCGCTGCACCGGGTCGGTCACCAGTTGGTTGAAGCGCTGCGCATCCATCGCGATCTGGACAAGAAAGAAGCCTGGCAGATCGGTACCGAATGGCTCGACAAGGTCGGCATTCCCGATGCCGACGAGCGCATGTACAATTATCCGTTTCAATTCTCCGGCGGCATGCGGCAGCGTGCGATGATCGCAATGGCGCTGATGCTCGAGCCGGCACTGATCATCGCCGACGAACCGACGACGGCTCTGGATGTGACAATCCAGGCGCAGATCTTCGATCTGATTCTGAACATGAAGTCACGGGACACCTCGCTGCTGCTGATCACCCACGACATGGGCGTGATCTGGGAGATGTGCGACCGGGTGGTCGTGATGTATGCTGCAAAAGTGGTCGAGGAAGGGCCGATCCACAAAATTTTTCAGACACCGAAGCATCCGTACACCGAGAGCCTACTCAAATCGGTGCCGCGTCTGCACCAAAAGTGTGACCGCCTGGAAACGATCGAAGGTCAGGTGCCGTCACCGAAAGAGTACCCGGTTGGCTGCCGCTTTCGTGACCGCTGCCCCTACGGCTGGGACCGCTGCGACAGCGCCCCGCCGCCGCTGTACCAGCTCGATGCCGATCAACAGGCGGCATGCTGTCTGTATGAAGGCGGCGGTAACATGCCGGTACACCCGAAAAAGAGAACAGTTGAGAAAACGGAGAAACCGGAATCATGATGGAGACCGAAAATCCGTTGCTCGAGATCAAGAACCTCCATACCTGGTTCCCAATCCAGCGCGGAATCATGTCGCGCACGGTCGGCCATGTCAAGGCGGTGGATGGCGTCAGTCTGAAAGTGTTCCACGGCGAAACACTCGGGCTGGTCGGCGAATCCGGCTGCGGCAAGACTACGCTGGGCCGGACGATCGTCGGCCTGGAGAAGGCAACCCGCGGTTCCGTCACCTTCGACGGCCACGACCTGCTGGCAATGTCGGAGCGAGACTTCCGGCCGTTCCGCAAAAAACTGCAAATGATTTTCCAGGACCCGTTTTCGTCGTTGAATCCCCGCATGACCGTACAGGAAATTATTACCGAAGGTCTCGCACAGTTCAGCATGCTCGAGGGCAGCCCGGCAGAGGCTGCAGCAAGGCTACTCGGCGAAGTCGGACTCGACAGCCAGTACATCCACCGGTATCCCCACGAATTTTCCGGCGGCCAGCGGCAGCGGCTCAGCGTGGCACGGGCTATCTCGGTGCAGCCGGAGTTCATCGTCTGCGATGAAGCCGTCAGCGCTTTGGACGTGAGCGTACAGGCACAAGTGGTGAATCTGCTTATGGAGCTGCGTGATCGTTATGAACTGTCGCTGTTGTTCATCTCACACGACCTCAGCGTGGTACGGCATATTTCCGACCGGATAGCAGTAATGTATCTCGGGCGCATCGTCGAGTACGGACACTCCGACACCATCATTGAAGCGCCGCATCACCCCTATACCCAAGCACTTATATCAGCTGTTCCGATACCGGGAGAACCCAAAAAACAGCGGGTCGTTTTGCAGGGGGACGTACCGTCGCCGTCGGCACCGCCACCCGGCTGTCATTTTCATACGCGCTGCCCGTTCGCCCAGGACAAATGCCGCGACCAGGTGCCGGTCCTCTCCGAAGCACCCGGAACCAGCGGCGGCCACCACCTCGTCGCCTGTCATTTCGCCGGTAATCTGCACAAAATCGACGCCACCAACTAAACCCTGCCTCTTTACTTGCGTATAAACCGGTACAATGACGCATTTCGTCACATCACAATCACGAATCTCAACGTAAGGAGTCATCGATGAAATCGAACCGCTGGATAGTCGCCATCGGATTCGCCGCCGCCTGCACGTCCTTTGCCCAGATAACTGAACTGCCGCCACCCGAAGCTGAACCGCCGCCAGCACGCTTCGACCGGGACGGCGCTCGGGAAGAATTCCGTCGGCAGAAAAAGGAAATAAAAAAGCGCGTCAACGAGGCGATGATCGCGGCAAACGCCGAATTTAAGGCGTTGTTCGAGAAGGAAGACAAGACCAGGGAAGACAAGCAGCGCATGCGCCAGTTGAAGCGCGAGTTTATGAAGTCGGAAGCCGTCAGAGCAATTAAGCAGGGTCACAAGGAGTTCGTCAGGGCGTTCGAGGCCAAGCATGGCCGGGTTCGAGACGATAAACCGGGATCGGCAGAGGATCGCGAGAACATCGACACGCATCATGAGGCCGTGCGGGCCAAGCACAATCAACTCAACGAATTACTCGTTGCCAGTAGTAAGCGCTACGCCGAACTGGTGGAACAGGAAAAGAAAAACCCCGAGGAATTTCGCGAGATGATGCGGTTACGACGTGAACTGATCTCCGACTCGGAACAGGCACAAACCATCCTCGACGATATCCGTGAAACCAACGAGGGGTTCCACAAGGACAACCCGAAAGTCCGCAAACAACGCGGCCGCAACAGGGGTCAGGAAGTACGGCGCAATCAAGCCCACGTCCATCTGATGAAGGGTATGCATCGCGCCGTCGATGAAACTCTGGCAGAAGAAAATCCTGAGTATAGAGCGTTACTCAACAAGCCCGAGCCAACCGCAGAAGATCGACAGGCGATCGCGAAAAAACGGTTGCAGCTATTGGCCAACAGCAAGGACGGAAAGGCGCTGGAGGCCGGCCTCGAGGTACTGAAGAGACGGCTCGAAGAAAAGGGCATCGATGTCGAACAGCTCATAAAAAACAAGCGGCAGCACCAGCGTGACCGCGACGACGAGGATCGGAATCGGGACGAGCTCTAAAACCGGTACCGGAGCAGGCATGGTTCAATCGGCAGTGGAAAAGACGATTGATGTCGAACCGATGCTTCGCCGCTATCTCGATGGCGACGAAGCCGCATTCGACGAACTGGTCGAGCATACCAAGCGCGGGGCATATGCACTGGCCTACCGCTGGACACGGAATCAGGAGAACGCCTTCGACATCGTGCAGGAAGCTTACATCAAGCTGTTCAAGTTCCTGCCGAAATGGGACTATACATGCCGGGTGCAGACCTGGTTGTACCGGGTTGTCACCAACATCTGCATTGACAAACACCGGCGCCAGCGGCTGCAGCTCGTGCCGCTGGACGAAGCGCGGGAAACCAATGAGCTTGCGAACATCGAAAATGACAATCCGCGGCAAGCGCTGCAGAGACGCGAATGGCGGGCATTGCTGGAAGCGGGTATCCGTGAATTGCCGCGACGCATGCAGGAAGCCGTACGGCTGAGATACGCCGGCGGCATGACAATCAAGGAAATTGCCGAAATCCAGAAATCGTCGGTTGGCACGATCAAGGCGACCCTGCATCAGGCAACACGAAAACTACAGTCAAGACTGGGCAACCTGTAAGGTAAAATAATGAAGGAACCGGATACAAACAATAAAGATACCGAACTCGAGGAGCAAATGACGGCATCGATGCGTGTCGACAACGAGGAGGTTCCGTACCCGGATACAGATGCCTGGCACAACCTTGGTCAGCAGACACGGGCCCGGGCGGCACAGCAGGGCATGCCACGGCAACGGATTATGCGGCTGTTGATATGGCCGGCCGCGGCCGCCGTGCTGGCGATCGTGCTGCGCTTTGTAAATACCGACACACCACCGGTCGAACAGATAACGGAGAAGTCTTCGGAACGCACGCAGCAGGTCATGATGGCCATCATCGATGATCCGATTGACAACGACAACGGGCTGTACGCGCAGTTTCAGGCGCTCGAAATCCTCGAACTGCAGGCTGAGCTCGACGCCATGGCCATCGACTTCGATGCCGATGATGATACGCCCTACGACGCGGTGCTCAATGCCTACGGCGTGGAGTCGGTGACAGTGCTGTACGAGTATTTCAACGCACTGTGATTCCGTGAGTCGGGAATAGCGCGTCGCTCACCGCATGCATCTTGTGACTGGATAATACGCGACAGACTGGAATAGAAGTCGTAGAGGCTCTGCATCGGTCGTGGTCTTGTCCAGCGCCCTGTGGCTTGTGAAAGAAAATCTCCGGACAGATTCAGTTGCGCGGTGTTCGCGATGCAGCGGTACTGAATCGCGTCGCTCATGGCGCAAATTATGCTGCTTTCGTATTACTTACCGGAAATGGCGCCGTGGTGACGAAACACACGGGTGATGGAAAATTCGCCGAGGCGATGCCCTACCATGTTCTCAGCTACGAAGACCTGCTGGAAGCCGCGGCCGTTATGGACGCTAAACGTCAGACCTACCATCTCCGGCATGATCATCGAGCGACGCGACCAGGTCTTGATTGGACGCTTGTCGCCGTTGCGCGCCTGGCGCAGAACTTTCTTCTCGAGATGCTCGTCTACAAACGGACCTTTCTTGATTGAACGTGACATAACTATTTCCTCCGCCGTTCGACGATGAATTTTCCAGAGTGCTTTTTCTTGCGGCGGGTACGGTAACCCTTGGCTAACTGCCCCCACGGCGACATCGGATGACCACCTCCGCTGGAACGACCTTCGCCACCGCCCATCGGATGGTCGACGGGGTTCATAGAGACACCGCGATTGTGCGGCCGACGGCCAAGCCAACGCGATTTACCGGCCTTACCGAATTTCATCTTCATATGTTCAAGATTGCCGACCTGACCGATTGTCGCCAGGCACTTGACGTGAATCATACGGATCTCACCGCTGGGCAGACGCACCTGTGCGTACTTGCCTTCCTTGGCCCGAATTATGCCGCTCATGCCGGCGGATCGCACCAGAGCCGCCCCCTTGCCGGGCACCATCTCGATATTGTGGATGGCCAGACCGTCCGGGATATGTTCAAGTGCCATGGCGTTGCCCGGCTTGAACTCGGCTCCCGGGCCACTCATGACAGTCATCCCTTTCTCTAACCCGGTCGGGCATAGGATGTAGCGCTTTTCACCGTCGGCGTAAAATAGCAACGCGATGCGGGCACTGCGATTGGGATCGTACTCGATCTCGGCCACTTTGGCAGGCACACCGTCCTTATTGCGCTTGAAGTCGATCTGGCGGTAGGCACGCTTGTGACCGCCGCCGCGAAATCGCGAGGTCACGCGACCTTTGTTGTTGCGGCCGCCCGTGCTCTTGGCGCCACGAGTCAACTTGCGTTCCGGTACGCCACGCGTCAGCTCGGAGAATTCGGAAACCGCCATGTGCCGGCGTGATTGCGTTGTCGGATTGTATGTTTTCATCAGTGCGTCCCTTTAGTCTCGCCAGCAGGAATTCCGCCGGTCAAGTGAAAACTGTAATGGGCTCCTGGCCGTCTTTCAAGGTAACGATGGCGCGCTTCGAATCGGCGCGTTTGCCAACACCGTAGCGATTGCGCTTGGTCTTGCCGCGGCGGTTCATCACGTTGACAGCCTTGACCTTGCGTTCGAAAAGGTATTCAACGGCCCGCTTGATATCCATCTTGTTGGCCGCCGTATCCACGACGAATGCGTATTGATTGTGCTCGAGAAGGCTGTGACTCTTTTCGGTCAGAGCGATCGTCTTTATGATTTGATATGGGTTTTCCATCTTGATTGCCTCGGTTCTCTGTGAATGACCGGCCTGCAGCCGGGCCTCAACTGATGCGTGCCCCAAGCGTGGTGAAGGCATTCTTTGAAATGACCACACGATCGTAATGCAGCAGGTCGTAGACCGTGGCAGCGCCGGCACGAACGATCAGTACGGCAGGCAGATTGCGGGCCCCCATGAACAGATTATAGTTCTCGTCATCGACGATCACCAGGGCATGTTCGCCAGCCCCGATGCCGCGCAGCCAGGCCAATACCTTCTTCGTGCGCGGCTCGTCGATCGGGGCGTCTTCGACGACAATAACAGCTTCTTCATCTATCCGTCCGGCCAACACGCGGCGCAGCGCAAGATGCTTGACCTTGCGATTGACCGTCTTGGCATAGCTCCGGGACACCGGCCCGAATGCAACACCGCCGCCACGCCAGATCGGACTGCTGCTGCGGCCGGCACGGGCCCGCCCAGTGCCTTTCTGCCGCCACGGCTTGGCGTTGCTGGCCTTTACCTGGCCGCGTGTCTTGGTACAGGCAGTACCGGCACGACCGGCAGCCTGATAAGCAACCACAACATCATGCACGGCCTGAGTGCCCTTCTCGCGCTCCAGCCACGCATCGTCGACTTCGAAGTCGCCGACCGATGAGCCGGAACTATTTATAACGGGCAGGGTCGCCATCTGGCAGCCTCCAGTTTCCTGATCACCACGGTAACCATTTTACCGCAGTTCAAAAGTTATTTCTTCTTTGCTTTACGGACCATGACGAAGCGGCCGTTTGCACCGGGCACCGCGCCTTTGATCAGCAGCAGGTTCTCTTCTTCCCGCACCTGAACGATACGGAGATTCTGCGACGTGCGTTGGACGTTGCCCATCTGACCAGGCATCTTGCGGCCCTTGTAAACCTTGCCGGGATTGACGCACATGCCGATTGAACCGCCCCCACGGGGACGGCCGCCACCATGGCTGGCACGACCACCGCCAAACTTGTAACGCTTGACGACTCCCTGGAACCCGCGCCCCTTGGTCACGCCCGTAACATCCACAAACTCGTCGGCCTCAAAAATATCCGCCCCCAAAACGTCACCGACACTCTGGTTGGGGTCTTCGCCCAGCCGCAGCTCGCGGATGCGCTCCGGCACGTGCTCGGAATAACCCGCCGCAGCTACGTGTGTGCGCACCGCCTTGCTGACATTCTTCGGTTGGCGCACACCGAAGCCGATCTGCAGCGCGCTGTAACCGTCACGATCCTTCGTGCGTACGCCAGTCACCCGACAGGGCCCCACCTGCACGACGGTGACCGGGATCATTAACCCCTGGTCATCGTAAATGTGGGTCATGCCGATTTTCTTTCCAATCAGACCTTTCATGATCACCGGTTCCTCAGCTTCATATCTTGATTTTGATGTCAACGCCCGCAGGCAGATTCAGCCGCTTGAGATCATCCACCGTCTTCGCTGTTGGTTCGACAATGTCAAGCAGGCGCTTGTGCGTGCGGATCTCAAACTGTTCCATCGACTTCTTGTTGACGAACGGCGAGCGGTTGACGGTGTAGCGTTCAATGCGCGTCGGCAGCGGAATCGGACCAACAACCCGAGCGCCTGAACGCTTGGCTGTACTGACGATTTCAGCCGTGGACGTGTCCAGAACACGATGGTCGTAAGCCTGTAGGCGAATGCGAATCCTCTGGTCCATTTCAGCGTTTCTCCAGCATTTGTTTCTGTATCGCTTCCGGTACGGAATCGAAATGTGATGGTTCCATCGACGGCACCGCGCGGCCTTTGGTCAGCGAACGCAACGTCGTGGTGTAGCCGAACAATTCAGCAAGCGGTACGTGTACCAAAATTTTAGCACTGACCGGCTCTGCATCCACTTCGACAACCGTACCACGGCGGCTGCTCAAGTCTCCGATGACGTCGCCCATGTGTTCTTCCGGCGTCACGACCTCCAGTGCCATGACCGGCTCGAGCAAACGCAGCTTGGCTTTATGCGCCGCCTCCTTGAAAGCCATGGATCCACAAATTTTGAACGCAATTTCCGACGAATCGACGGGATGCGAAGAACCATCGACAATGTCTACATGCAGGTCGGTGAGCGGAAAACCGCAGAGCAGGCCGGTCGTTGCCGCTTCCCGGATGCCTTTCTCCACCGGCTTGATGAATTCCTTCGGGATGTTGCCGCCAGTCACCTTGCTCTCGATCGTCAGACCATGGCCGCGCGGGCGTGGCTCAACGTTCAGCACAACGTGGCCATATTGGCCTCGGCCACCCGTCTGCTTGATGAACTTGGTGTCGGCGTCGGCCGGGCTGATAATGGTCTCGCGATAGGCAACTTGTGGAGCGCCGACAGTCGCGCCCACTTTGAATTCGCGGACCAGACGATCGCTGATCACCTCCAGATGTAACTCGCCCATACCGGAAATGATCGTCTGACCAGTCTCGTCGTCGGTACGCAGGCGGAAGGTCGGATCCTCTTCCGACAGGCGATGCAGAGCATCGAACAGCTTGTCGCGGTCGGCAGTCGTCTTCGGTTCGATAGCCATCGAAATGACGGGCTCCGGAAATGACATGGTCTCCAGCAAAATGGGGTCATCGACGACGCACAGCGTGTCACCCGTAGTGACGTGCTTGAGCCCAACCGCGGCAGCGATGTCGCCACTATAGATGCTCTCGCGCTCTTCGCTGCTGTTCGCATGCATCTGCAGGACCCGGCCGATGCGCTCGCGCTTGCCGGTACGCGGGTTGAGAATCTGCATGCCCTTTTCGAGCACGCCGGAGTACACCCGGAAAAAAATCAGCTTGCCGACGTAGGGATCCGACATCACCTTGAAAGCCAGTGCTGCGAGCGGCTGATAATCACCGGCGTGGCGCTCTATGGCCTCCTCGGTCTTCGGGTGGATGCCCTCGATGCGCCATATATCGACGGGTGACGGCAGGTAATCGATGATGGCGTCGAGCAACATCTGGACGCCCTTGTTCTTGTACGCGGTTCCGCAAAACACGGGAACAATGTCGCCGGACAGAACACAGCGGCGGATGGCAAGGCGCAGCGTATCGGGATCGGGCTTCTCGTCCATCAGGAATTGCTCCATGATGGCCTCGTCCGACTCGGCGGTACGTTCAACCACCAAATCATAGGCAGCGGCAACTGCAGCGACCATGCCTTCGGGAATCGGCTTGGAGACAACTTCGATGCCCATCTCCCCTTCGAAATAGTACGCTTTGCCGGTGAGCACGTCGATGATGCCTTCAAAGTCCTCTTCGTTGCCGATCGGCAACTGCAGCGGTACAGGAGTCGCGCCGAGGCGGTCACGAATTTCCTGTGTGACTCTCTCGAACTCAGCGCCAACACGGTCCATCTTGTTGACGAACGCAATGACCGGAACGTTGTATTTCTTCGCCTGCCGCCAGACCGTTTCCGTCTGCGGCTGGACGCCGCCGACGGCGCAAAAGACGGCGACAGCACCGTCGAGCACACGCAGCGACCTCTCGACTTCGGCTGTGAAGTCGACATGACCGGGAGTGTCGATAATGTTGATCCGATGATCGTTCCATAAAGCGGTGGTGGCAGCGCTGGTGATCGTGATGCCACGCTCCCGTTCCTGTACCATCCAATCCATTGCGGCGGTGCCGTCATGCACCTCGCCGATCTTGTGGTTGACGCCGGTGTAATACAGGATCCGCTCGGTGGTGGTCGTCTTACCCGCATCGATATGTGCCATGATGCCGATATTACGTGTATTACGTAACGCCACCTCGCGACCGGGAGCTTCCCGGAATTCGTGATCGATTGCAATTGTCATGTCGATTGTCTTGCTCACGTAGACCTGTTCCTTCGCCCCGTCGGGAACGGCCCGGACTCAACGCCCGGCTGCCACCCTCAGAAACAACTATCGCCCGTACCATTTCACCAGGTGAACGCGGTACGGGATCGCTCGAAACCGTTTTGTTTGTTGTGTTGCCTACCAGCGGTAATGTGCAAAGGCCTTATTGGCCGCCGCCATTCGGTGCGTGTCGTCACGTTTCTTGACGGCAGCACCGGTATTGTTGAATGCGTCGAGCAGCTCGGCAGCCAGCGCGTCGCGCATCGGCTTGCCTTTGCGACCGCGAGCGTAGGTCACGATCCAACGCAGCGCAATCGCTGTCGACCGCTGCGGCCCCACTTCGATCGGTACCTGATAGTTGGCGCCACCAACCCGTCGGCTCTTGACCTCCAGCGACGGCTTGACGTTCTCCAATCCCTGCAGGAAGGCCTCCAGGGCATCGTCGGCCTGGACCTTCTCACCCATGATGTCAAAGGCGCCGTACACGATCGACTGTGCCGTCGACTTTTTGCCGCGCTGCATGACGACATTGATCAATGCCGCCACCAACTCGCTGTTGTACTTGACGTCTGGCGTCAGCTGTCGCCGTTCTGCTCGTCTCCGTCGCATATTAACCTCGTTCCGACCGCAACCTTATCTGAGCTGCGTGGTTGATTACTTCTGGCGTTTGCCGCCATACTTCGAGCGGCCGCGGCGTCGATCGTCGACGCCGAGACTGTCGAGGGCACCGCGTACGATGTGATAACGCACGCCAGGCAAATCGGGAACACGACCGCCACGTACGAGAACGATCGAGTGCTCCTGCAAATTGTGACCTTCACCGCCGATGTAGGCCGTGACTTCCTGACCGTTGCTGAGGCGAACACGGGCGACTTTTCGCAGCGCCGAATTTGGCTTCTTCGGCGTCCGAGTCGTGACCTGCAGGCAGACACCGCGACGTTGCGGGCAACGTGTCAGCGAAGGCGACCTGCTCTTGCCCTTCGGTGTCCGGCGCGGCTTGCGAACCAATTGATTGATTGTCGGCATAAGTCCTCCAAATGCAGTGTATAAAGACACATCAAAATAGTGAAAAGAACTTAAAATATAGCGTGTTTTTGGGCGGTGTCAAAACAGCATCCCAAAAAAAAATGACTGACATGTCCCGGGACAACAAAAACAGGCACCCCGCCACAACAGCGGGGTGCCTGACTGAGTCAAACGGCCCGGCCTTTATTATCAGCTGTCGAGTCCAAGAAGGCCGATGGCTTCCTCCATCTTCTCGCTTTCACCACGGCTCTCCTCCTCCGGCGGCGATTCAGCAAACGGCGAAGGCACCGCGGGGCTTTCGTCGCGCAATTCTTCCGGCTCCGGAACAATCTCGCGGCCAAGCTTCTTCAGCTTGATATCGAGGCGCTTGTGATAACCCGTACCGGCCGGGATCAAATGTCCCATGATGACGTTTTCCTTGAAGCCGCGGAGCGGATCTTCCTTGCCGAGCGTCGCTGCGTCCGTGAGGATACGTGTAGTGTCCTGAAACGAAGCGGCCGAGATGAAGCTGTCCGTCTCCAGCGAGGCCTTGGTGATGCCCAGCAAAATCGGCTGCGCCTCGGCCGGACGCCCGCCCACCTCGCCAAGAACCCGGGTATTCTCTTCGAGGAAGGTGGACTTCTCGATCTGCTCGCCATACAGAAACGTGGTGTCGCCCGGGTCGGTGATGCGCACTTTCTGCAGCATCTGCCGGACAATCACCTCAATGTGTTTGTCGTTGATTTCGACGCCCTGCAGACGGTAGACTTCCTGAATCTCGTTGACTAGGTACTCCTGCAGATCCTGCGGGCCGCAGACTTCAAGAATCTCCTGCGGCACCACCGAACCTTCCGTCAGCGCCTGTCCTTTCTTGACTAATTCATCGTCGAACACAACGATCTGCTTCGCCGCTGGAATGCTGTGTTCCTCTTCGCTGTTGTTTTCCGGGTCCCGGATGATCAGCAAGCGCTTGCCCTTGCTGACTTTCCCGAGCTCGACAGCGCCGTCGATCCTGGCAATCTCAGCAGCTTCCTTCGGGCGGCGCGCTTCGAACAGTTCAGCAACGCGCGGCAGACCACCGGTGATGTCCTTGGTGCGGGCGCTCTGACGCGGTGTCCGGGCCAGCACCTCACCACCATCCACACTTTGGCCGTTCTCCACCATGATGAAGGCACCAGTCGGGATGCTGTAATGGGCCAGCATGTTCTCATCACCGGCGGCATCGTCAATGATGAGGATCTGCGGCATCAAGTCGTCGCGATGATCAAGCACGGTGATCTCGGTATTGCCACGCTCATTGCTCTGTTCCTTCATCGTGATGCCTTCGACCAGGTCAACGAATTTAACGCGGCCGCCATGCTCGGTGATGATCGGCACATTGTACGGATCCCACACGACGAACACTTCGCCCTTCTTCACCTTGTCGCCGTCCCTCTTCGAAATCTGCGCCCCCGGAATGAGCTGCTGCGTCTCCTGCTCGAAGCCGTCGACGTCGATGATCGACACTTTCGCCGACTTGTTGAGTACGACCAGATGTCCCTGCTCCGAGATCACAGTACGCGCATCGATGAGTTTGATGAACCCGTCGACACGCGCTTCGATCTGCGGCCGCTTCAGAACCGTCGCAGCGGTACCGCCGTAATGGAATGTCCGCATGGTCAACTGCGTGCCGGGTTCACCGATCGACTGGGCCGCAATGATACCGATGGAATCACCTTCGGCAATCGAACCATGCGTCGCCAGGTTACGCCCGTAGCACTTGCCGCAGATACCACTTTCGCTCAGACAGGTGAGCACGGAGCGGATCCGGACGCGGTCGATGCCAACAGCGATGACACGCTCGGCAAGGTCCTTGGTGATCTCGTTGCCGGCAGCGACAATCAACGAGCCATCCCCGGCCAGCGGATCGCGCAAATCGTCCGCGCTGTAGCGCCCGACCAGACGGTCAACCAGCGGCAGCATGTCGTCGTCACCCTCACGGATAGCGCTGACGAAGATGCCCTGTGTCGTCTTGCAGTCCTGCTCGACACAAATGACGTCCTGGGCAACATCAACGAGCTTGCGGGTCATGTACCCGGAGTCTGCCGTCTTCAACGCCGTGTCCGCCAGGCCCTTGCGTGCACCGTGCGAACTGATGAAGAATTCGAGTACGGTCAGCCCTTCGCGGAAGTTCGAGATAATCGGACGTTCAATGATCTCACCGGACGGCTTCGCCATCAGGCCGCGCATACCGGCGAGCTGGCGGATCTGGTCTTTACTGCCACGGGCGCCTGAGTCAAGCATGGCCCAGACGGGGTTGATCTCGAGCTTGTCCTCGTTGCGCTCGAGCGTACGAAAGAGCACCGAAGCGACTTGGTTATTCGCCTGCGTCCACACGTCGATGCACTTGTTGTAACGCTCACGATCGGTGATTACGCCGCTGCGGTACTGGCCGCGGACTTTCTCGATTTCTTCTTCGGCTTTTTCGACGATCGGCGCTTTGTCGTCCGGGATGATCATGTCAACAATACCGATCGAGAAGCCGGCCTGGGTAGCATACTCGAAGCCCAGCTCCTTGAGGTTGTCGAGGACGACCACGGTGCGTTCGCGACCCAGCGCAGCATAGCCGTCGCTGGCAAGCTCGCCCAGACTCTTCTTGTTGGCAACGTCGTTGAAGAAGCCCATTTCGTCGGGCCAGATATCATTAAAGAGACAGCGGCCGGCCGTGGTCTTGATGAAACGTTCGTCCATGTTGCCCCACAACGCGTCATTACCGAAATCAGGGTTGCGCATGAGCACGATTTCATGGATTCCAATGGCTTTCGCGGCATAGGCGACGAACACTTCAGTGCTGTCGTTGAATGCCTTCGGCTCAGTAGCACGGTCCATGCTGCCGGGACGGATATAGGTCAGGTAATAGGCACCCAGACAAATGTCCTGCGTCGGCGTCGCAATAGGCTTGCCGCTGGACGGGTAGAAGATGTTGTTGGGTGCCAGCATGAGCAACTTGGCTTCCAATTGCGCTTCGTTCGACAGCGGTATATGCACCGCCATCTGGTCACCATCGAAGTCGGCATTGTAGGCAGCGCAGACCAGTGGGTGGATACGGATGGCGTTACCCTCGATCAGCACCGGATCAAACGCTTGAATACTCAGACGATGCAGGGTCGGAGCACGATTGAGCATGACCGGGTGCCCCTTGGTTACGTCCTCGAGGATGTCCCACACCACCGGGTCCTGGCGCTCAATCATCTTCTTGGCACTGCGCACAGTGTAGACGAAACCAAGCTCCTTGAGCCGGCGGATGATGAACGGCTCGAACAAAGTAAGCGCCATCTTCTTCGGCAACCCACACTGATTCAGACGGAGCTCCGGACCGACAACAATCACCGAGCGACCCGAATAGTCGACGCGCTTGCCCAGCAGATTCTGGCGGAATCGGCCCTGCTTCCCCTTGAGCATGTCGCTGAGGGACTTGAGCTGGCGATTGCCAGCGCCGGTCACGGCCCGGCCATGGCGACCATTGTCAAACAGAGCATCAACGGCTTCCTGCAGCATGCGCTTTTCGTTGCGGATAATCACTTCCGGCGTGCGCAGGCTCAGTAGATTCTTGAGACGATTGTTACGATTGATAACACGACGATACAAGTCGTTGAGGTCAGAGGTGGCAAAGCGCCCACCTTCCAACGGCACCAACGGCCGCAGGTCCGGCGGAATGACCGGCAACTCGGTGAGAACCATCCACTCCGGCCGCATCTTGGCGTTCGTGAAACCTTCGACGATACGCAGGCGCTTGGCGAGCTTCTTACGCTCGGCCTTACTGTTGGTGCTGCCAATGAGCTCGGTCAGTTCCTCGTGCAATTTGGCCAGATCGATTTTCTCGAGTAACTCACGGACAGCCACGGCACCCATGCTCGCCCGGAAGGCGCTGCCGTACATTTCGAGCGCCTCGCGGTGCTCTTCCTCGGTGAGCAACTGCATCTCGTTCAGCGGCGTATCACCCTTGTCAGTGACAATCCAGGACTCGTAGTAAATGACGCGCTCGAGATTGCGGGCTGTCAGGTTGAGTACCAGACCAATACGCGACGGCATGCACTTGAAAAACCAGACATGCGACACCGGCACCGCCAGCTCGATGTGCCCCATGCGCTCGCGACGCACCCGTGAGTGGGTTACTTCGACGCCGCAACGGTCACAGACGATACCTTTGTGCTTGATGCGCTTGTACTTGCCGCAGTTGCACTCCCAATCCCGCGTCGGGCCAAAGATCTTTTCACAAAAGAGACCGCCTTTCTCGGGCTTGAATGTACGATAGTTGATCGTCTCGGGATTCTTAACTTCCCCGCGACTCCACGCCCGGATAGTGTCCGGGGACGCTACACCGATAGTAACGGAACTGAACGCATCGCTGACATCAAGCCCCAGAATCGCGTGCACTGCAGCGTTTCGACTGTCCATCTTATTTCCTCGCGTGTCATTGTCTTGTGAAAAAATGTCAAGCTTATCTGGCCGCCGGATGCGGCTGCAAGCGCAAATTCAACGTTTGTCGCCCAAGGCTATCGATGTACCACCCTTGATCGGACGAATATCCAGACAAAGAGCCTTCATTTCGTTCATCAACACGTTGAACGATTCGGGCACATCAGCCTGCAACGAGTTGTCGCCGCGCACAATGCTCTCGTAGATCTTCGTGCGTCCGGTGACATCGTCGCTCTTGACGGTAAGCATTTCCTGCAGGGTATAAGCGGCGCCATAGGCTTGGAGCGCCCACACTTCCATCTCGCCGAAGCGCTGACCGCCGTGTTGCGCCTTGCCGCCCAGCGGCTGTTGCGTCACGAGGGAATACGGGCCGACAGAACGTGAATGGATCTTGCTCACCACCAGATGGTCTAGCTTGAGCATGTAGATTTGGCCGACAACGATCCGCTGGTTAAAGCGTTCGCCGGTGCGACCGTCAAATAACGTCGTCTTACCGTCGTTGTTCACGTAGTAGTCTTCGCGCTTGCGCCCCATCTCGTCAATGACCTCGCCACCCTTGTTAATGGACCAGCCATGGCCTTTCCTATCTTCCAGGCTCACCTGCTTGCTTTCGTCCAGCATGTCGCGGATGAGGGCCTCATTGATGCCGTCGAAAACCGGTGTGGCAATCTTCATGCCGAGAATCTTCGCGGCATAGCCGAGATGCGTTTCGAGCACCTGTCCAACGTTCATACGGCTGGGCACGCCGAGCGGATTAAGGATGATCTGCACCGGCGTACCATCCGCCATGTGCGGCAAATCCTCGATCGGTGCGACCTTGGCCACGATGCCCTTGTTACCATGGCGCCCAGCCATCTTGTCGCCGACCGTGATCTTACGCTTGCTGGCGACATAGACCTTGACTTGGCGAATGACACCGGGATCCTCCCCGTCACCGCCTTCGTAGCGGGAAATCATTTCATCACGGCGCATCTCAAGATCGCGCACGCGAATGGTGAATGACTTCATCAACTCTTCGATCTGGTCGCGAGTCGGACCGGCGGGCAACTTGTAGCGCGTGTGATGCTGCGCCAGTTTGCGGCAAAGCATCTTGGTTATCTTGCGGTTGCGCGGCACGATTGGCGGAGCCTCTTCGTCTTCGGCATTGACGATGTCAAAGGACAACTTGGCCCCGAGAAGAATGGCGCTGAGCTTCTCCGACAACTCCTCGAGCAGTTCGGAATGCTGTGCCTTGAACGTGTTGATTGTCTCCTTGATCTGGCGCTTGATCTCCGCCCTCGTCAGGCGCGCCTTGTTCGGGTCGATTTTGCGCTCAACCTCGACGTCCATGACAATGCCGTTGGTACCGCTCGGCACGACCAGCGAACTGTCCTTGACATCCGCCGCCTTTTCACCGAAGATAGCCCGCAGCAGGCGTTCTTCCGGATCCAGCTCGGTCTCGCTCTTCGGCGTGATCTTGCCTACCAGAATGTCACCCTGGACAACTTCTGCACCGATGCGGACAATACCTTCAGGCCCGAGGTTGCGAAGGGCTTCCTCGCTGACGTTCGGAATGTCCCGGGTGATCTCCTCCGGCCCAAGCTTGGTGTCGCGCGCCGTGATGTCAAATTCACTGATGTGGATGCTTGTATAGACGTCTTCCTTGACCAGCTCTTCGCTGATCACGATGGCATCCTCAAAGTTGTAGCCGCACCACGGCATGAAAGCGACCAGGACATTCCGCCCAAGCGCCAGCTCGCCGCCCTGCGTTGCCGGCCCATCGGCCAGCACCTCGTTTTTCTTGACCCGTTGACCGGATTTCACCACCGGCGTCTGATTGATACAGGTGCTGCTGTTGGAACGCATGAATTTGTGCAGGATATACTCCTGTACCTTCTTCGGGTCCGAGGTCGCGTCCGGCAACTTGCCGTCCTTGGTGACGATAATGCGTTCGGCTGAAGATGCCGCCACAATGCCGGCGTCTCGGGCGCAAATGACCGCGCGAGAGTCCCGGGCAACGACGGCTTCGAGACCGGTGCCGACCAGCGGCGAATCGGTCTTCAGCAAAGGCACTGCCTGCCGTTGCATGTTCGAGCCCATGAGTGCACGGTTGGCATCATCATGCTCGAGGAACGGAATCAAACCGGCCGCAGCACTGACGAGCTGCTTCGGTGAGACGTCCATCAACTTGACCTCCTCACTCGGCGCTTCGATGGTGTCGCCGCCGGTGCGGGCCATCACATAGTTGTTGACGAACTTGCCCTTTTCGACCGGTGCATTGGCCTGGGCAATGACAAAGCCTTCTTCAACGTCCGCAGTCATGTAGTCGACCTTGGTATCAAGCTTCGACTTTTTAACGCGTCGGTACGGGGTCTCAATGAAGCCGTACTTGTTGATCCGGCCGTACAGCGCCAGCGAGGAGATCAGGCCGATATTCGGGCCTTCCGGCGTTTCAATTGGACAAACGCGACCGTAATGGCTGGAATGCACGTCGCGCACCTCGAAACCGGCCCGTTCGCGGCTCAGGCCGCCGGGGCCCAGAGCCGAAAGACGACGCTTGTTGGTCAACTCGGCCAGCGGATTAGTCTGGTCCATGAACTGTGACAACTGGCTGCGACCGAAGAAATCACGAATGACGCCGACCAGGGCCTTCGGGTTGACCAGCTTCTGCGCCGTCACCGTCTCTTCTTCCATGTCGATCAGCGTCATGCGCTCACGGATCAGGCGCTCGGTCCGCGACAGACCGACCCGGATCTGGTTCTGGATCAACTCACCGACAGTACGTACGCGACGGCTGCCCAGATGATCGATATCATCGACATGACCATCGCCACTGCGCAGACGCATGAGGTACTTGGTCGACTCGATGAGATCGGCGTCCTGCAGCGTCCGCTCGTCCAGCGCGACGTTGACGTCGAGTTTCTGGTTGATCTTGTGGCGACCGACGAGCCCGAGGTCATAGCGCTTCTTGTCGAAGAAGAGGCGCTTGAGCAACAATTTCGCATTCGAAGCGCTGGGCGGATCACCCGGACGCATGCGTCGATAGATTTCCTTGAGCGCTTCGTCGCGGCTATCGCACGGATCGTGCTGTAGGCAATAGATGAAGTAGTGCCCAAGATCACTGGTGTCAACCACGTCGACCTCGGTGACACCTTCGCCTTTCAGGATCAACAACATGTCTTCAGTCAGCGGCTCGAGGGCACGCCCAACTTCGTTGTCCTTGTCATCCGAAATTGGGGCACCCTTTTCGTCCTTGATCGTTTCCACGACGATATGGGCAGCAAGCTTTTCCGGATCGAACTTGAGGAGCTTGGAAATCTTCAACGTCTGCAAACCGTAGACGATATCGAGCAGTTCGCGATTTGACTCGTACCCGATAGCACGCAGGAACGTGCTGATCAGAAACTTGCGACGACGACGGCGACGGTCCAGGTAAATGTAGATCAGGTCGTTAATGTCATACTGAATCTCGAGCCAAGAGCCGCGGTCCGGAATGATGCGGCAGGAAAAGAGCGAACGCCCGCTGGTGTGGCGAACACGCTCGAAGCAGATGCCCGGGGTCCTGTGGAGCTGACTGATGATGACACGTTCGGCACCATTGATGATGAACGTGCCGCGATCGGTCATGAGCGGCATTTCTCCAAGGAACACGGCTTCTTCCTTGACCTCATTCTTCTTCACATTCTCAAGCCGCAGGGTGGCGTACAGCGGTGCCGCCAAACTTTTACCCGTGCGAATGCACTCGACCATCGTGTGTTTCGGCGGACCGATTTCGTAGTTGACGAAATCCAGGGAACACGACTGATCGAAACTCTCGATCGGGAAAACCTCTTTGAAAACTTCCTCGAGTCCTTTGTTCTGGCGCTTCTCAGATGCTACGTCCATTTGCAAAAACTCGGCGTAGGAGTCGAGCTGGATGCCAATCAGATCCGGAATTTCCAAAACGTCGGTTAGTTTTCCGAAATTTTTTCGCTTCGACATATATGATCTCAAGTTTCCGGTTGTGCCGCAACAACGGGTTTGGCTGTTATAGGTAACGGCAGGGCATGACCGCTATCTCCAGCGTGAATTAACAGTATCGGGATACCGCGCTCCTACGACATGATATCCAGCGGCTACGAACCGCCGCCCCATCATGCCTTGAAGCCCGGCTGCCAGAGACCGCTGGGATGTGGTCTCTGGCACCAAAATTACCACCTGCCGCAACCGGTAGGATACCCGTTCGCCATGGCTCAGTGTTACGGCCCTGCAAGCCGATGTATGTTGGTCTTATTTCAGTTCGGCCGATGCGCCCGCATCCTCGAGCTTCTTCTTGATCTCGTTCGCTTCATCCTGGCCCACGCCTTCCTTGACAGCCTTCGGCGCACTGTCCACCAATTCCTTGGCATCCTTGAGGCCAAGCCCAGTCATGGCGCGAACTTCCTTGATGACAGCGATCTTCTTGTCGCCAACACTGGTCAGAATGACGTCAAACTCGGTTTGCTCCTCAGCACCTGCGCCACCGCTATCGCCGTCGCCCGCACCACCGGGCATCGGCATCATCATGCCGCCGCCAGTCGCGGCCTTTACGCCGAGACGGTCCTCAAGTGCTTTGACAAGATTGGCAACGTCAATCACCTTCATGTTTTCAACTGCCGAAACGATTTGTTCCTGTTCCGGTGTCAATTCTAAAGTGGCCTCTTCTTCAGACATAGTTCGTACCTCCGTTTTATGATTCTTTTTCGAGTTTGTCCTGATACGCTTTGATTACACCAACGAACTGCGCAACGCTCTGGTTCAACAGATTCAACAAGTTCTGTGCCGGTGCCAGCATGGTCCCGAGCAACTGCGACTGCAACACTTCCTTCGACGGTAGATCAGCCACCGCCTGTGCCTGCTGAGCAGACACTATACTGCCATCGACAACAGCAGACTTGAAGCTGATGCACTCGTGAGTCTTGCCGAACTCCTTGATCACTTTCGCCGGCGGACAGGGGTCGCCGTGACCAAACACAACAGCCGTGTCACCTGTTAAGCTGAACCCGTCGGGCAGCTCGATGTCGCTGTTCCCAAGACCAAGCCCGATGAAGGAATTCTTCATGACCTTGCACTCGACACCCACGTCAACCAGTTTATCGCGAAATTCGCTGAAGCCGGCAACGTCGATGCCGATGTATGTGATGAAGTAGACGTAGTCCGACTCGCGTACGATGCCGCTTGCGTAGTCAGCCATCATAACCTTTTCAATTCTTCGTTCTTTTCTCATAATCACCCTCCCAGCGCGCGGGCATCGATACGGACGCCCGGGCTCATGGTCGAGGAAATCGTACAGCTGAGCATGAACGCCCCCTTGGTGCTCGGCGGGCGCGCCCGTTGCAGTACACCGATGATTAATTCGGTGTTCTCGATCAGCGCCTGACGCTCGAACGATATCTTACCGACCGACACGTGTACGATACCGCCCTTATCCGTACGGTATTCAACACGACCCGCCTTGGCCTCTTTGACTGCCTCTCCGGGGCTATCACTGACTGTACCGGTCTTCGGATTCGGCATCAGGCCGCGCGGTCCAAGTACACGTCCGAGAGTGCGAACCTTCTGCATCGCGTCCGGGGTGGCAATCATCACGTCGAAATCGAGCCAGCCATCCTTGATACGATCAAGCAACTCCTCGAAACCAACCTCGTCGGCACCGGCCTCACGGGCAACGTCAGCCGCCGGTCCGTCCGCAATGACTACGACGCGCATCGTCTTACCGGTGCCATGCGGCAACGCAACGGCGCCACGGATTGCCTGATCCGTTTGTTTCGGATCGATACCCAGGCGGAACACTACGTCGACGGTTTCATCGAACTTCGTCTTTGGCATTTTCTGGAGGATATCGACAGCATCGCCTAACGCGTAGAACGACGTCCGATCAAACAACTCCTGCTGTGCCTTATATCGCTTGCCTGGCTTACCCATCTACCTTAATCCCCATGCTGCGCGCAGTGCCGGCGATGATCGCGATCGCCGCGTCGTCGTCCCGCGCATTCAGGTCTTCCATCTTCGTCCGGGCAATCTCAAGGCACTGGTCACGGGTCACAGTTGCCACCTCCTCACGCCCAGGGTTGTTAGCACCCGCAGCGAGCCCTGCCGCTTTCTTCAGCAACACAGCTGCCGGCGGCGACTTGGTGATAAACGTGAACGACCGGTCCTGATAAACACTGATCACCACAGGGATGATCAAGCCCGTGCTGGACTGCGTAGCAGCGTTGAACTGCTTGCAGAACTCCATGATGTTGACGCCGGCCTGACCGAGCGCCGGCCCCACCGGGGGTGCCGGGTTCGCCTGGCCCGCAGGAATCTGCAAGCGGATCGTACCTGTTATTTTCTTGGCCATTAGCCACCTCATCCCGTCTTTGTGGTGCGGATCGGCAGGAATCCTCCCACAAAACGTTGCATTTCCCGGCGCGACTACTCGTCGCGCTCCACCTGCCAGTACTCCACTTCCACCGGCGCCGAGCGCCCGAATATGGAAACGGAAAGTTTCAAACGGCCACGATGCGGATCAATCTCTTCGATCTTGCCTTCACAGCTCTGGAACGGACCATCCTTGATCTTGACCGCCTCACCGATCTCATAGTTGATCTTCGGCCGTGCAGCCTCCTCGTCGCGCTCGAGTTGCGCCAGGATTTCCGTGACTTCCTCGTCGCTTAGAGGCTGCGGGTTCTTACCAATAAAACCAATGATTCCCAGGGTATCGTTGATAAAGTTCCAGACGCGCTCATGGATGTTGCGCTGCTCGTCATGGAGCGTCATGTTGATCAGGATGTAGCCCGGATAGATCTTCTTGTTCACCGTCGTCTTCTTGCCCTGCTTGATTTCGGTGACCTTCTCCATCGGCACCAGCGACTTGAAGACAACGTCGTCAACTTCCTCGAGCACCCGCCGCCGTTCGATGCTCTCCTGCGCCTTCATCTCCTGGCCCGACAACGTCTGTACGACATACCAGTCACCGCTCGCCTGCTGCTCTTCGGCGGCAGCCTCGAGATCACTCATTTCGTTCGACGATCCGCTTTCGATTGTTTCAGTATTGCTTTCCATTACATCAATGCGTCGATGATTAGGTTCATAATACGGTCCGCCAGCGCGATGAATAACGCGAGAGAAATCACACCGACGATCACAACGACCGTGGTCTCAATCAACTCGTCTTTCGTCGGCCACGTGCACTTCTTGACTTCCTGCACGGTTTCGCCGTAGTATTCCCGGACTTTGGGAATGATTCGTCTCATCTGCCGACTCCCGTTTCCCTGATTCAGTTTCTTATCGACCTACCTGAACTGTCTCCTCGCCAAACCTCCCGTACCTGCCGTGCCGCCGCAATCACCAAGGTGATCACGTGACTGGCAGGTGAGGCAGGGCTCGAACCTACGACCTGCGGTTTTGGAGACCGCTGCTCTACCAACTGAGCTACTCACCTGTTCGCAACGCATCTCTTGACGCCCCAGCAACTATCGCGTCTCGCGATGCAACGTGTGCTTACGTTCGAACGGACAATACTTTTTAAGCTCCAGACGCTCCGGAGTTGTGCGTTTGTCCTTCGTGGTCGTGTAGTTGCGGCGCTTACATTCTGTGCACGCTAAAGTGGCCAATTCCCGTGCCATAGCTACTCGCCTTTGGTGAGCAAAACCCGGCCATGTATGAAACATGCCCGGGCTTGCAGCATTACGTTGTCTTCAGCGTATAATCGCCTACTCGATGATATCGGCAACACGTCCGGCGCCGACTGTACGCCCACCCTCGCGGATAGCGAAGCGCAGCGCCTTCTCCATGGCGATCGGGTAGATCAATTCGACAACAATCGAAATGTTGTCGCCAGGCATGACCATCTCAACCCCTTCCGGCAACTCCACCGAACCGGTCACATCCGTCGTGCGGAAGTAGAACTGCGGACGATACCCCTTGAAGAACGGCGTGTGACGACCGCCCTCTTCCTTGCTGAGCACGTAGACTTCGGCAGTGAACTTGGTGTGCGGATTGATTGTACCCGGAATCGCCAGAACCTGACCGCGCTCGATATCGTCCTTCTTGGTGCCGCGCAGGAGACAACCGACATTGTCCCCGGCCTGGCCTTCGTCGAGAATCTTGCGGAACATCTCAACGCCAGTCACCGTCGTCGATGTGGTGTCACGGATACCGATGATCTCGACGGTGTCACCTGTGTGGACCATACCGCGCTCGATACGACCGGTCACCACAGTGCCACGGCCTTCAATCGAGAACACGTCTTCGACCGGCAGCAGGAACGGCTGGTCAAGGATACGAGTCGGCTGCGGAATGTACTCATCAACCGCCTTCATCAATTCAAGAATCGGCTTGCAGTCTTCGCTGTCGGTGTTACCCTCGCTGGCCGCTTCCATAGCCTTCAGCGCCGAACCGAAAATCACCGGCACGTCGTCGCCCGGGTATTCGTAGCTACTGAGCAGCTCGCGCACTTCCATCTCAACTAACTCGAGCAGGTCAGGATCGTCAACCTGATCAACCTTGTTAACGAACACGGTCATCGCCGGCACGCCGACCTGGCGAGCCAACAGGATGTGCTCACGCGTCTGCGCCATCGCACCGTCGGTCGCCGCAATAACTAAAATAGCACCGTCCATCTGTGCAGCGCCGGTAATCATGTTCTTGACATAATCAGCATGCCCGGGGCAATCGACGTGTGCGTAGTGGCGCAAATCAGTCTGATACTCGACATGTGCGGTGTTGATCGTGATACCGCGCTCGCGTTCTTCAGGCGCGTTGTCGATTTCGTCGTAACTCCGCACGTCGCCGCCATGCGCCGCCGACAAAGTCATGGTGATCGCTGCCGTCAGCGTCGTCTTACCATGGTCAACGTGACCGATGGTACCAACGTTCACATGCGGCTTGGTGCGTTCGAAGGTTTCTTTGGCCATTGGATGTGCCCTCCGATCTTTAGTTGTGTGTGTGTGTTGCTTTTGTTAATTGGAGCCCGCGACCGGACTTGAACCGGTGACCTCGTCCTTACCAAGGACGCGCTCTACCAACTGAGCTACGTGGGCCCGAAACCACTAAGCGCTGAGTTCCTCGTCATCGCCGTCATCGTTGTCATCGCCGCCATCTTTGTCATCGCCGCCATCGTTGTCATCGACATCATCGGTCCGTTCCAGCGCACTGTTGAAAATATCACCAACATCGACCATGTGCTCGCCGGGGCGCAAGTCCTCGATTTTCAGGTCGAAAGCATCAGCATCAATGTCTTGGCCGGCCTTCAGACTCAGACCGATCCGGCGTTCCTCTTGGTCGATCTTGATGACTCGCGCTTCTAGTTCATCTCCGACTTTCAAAATGTCCTTGACCTTCTCGACCCGCTCGGCGCTGAGTTGCGAGATATGGATCAAACCGTCTATACCCTGATCTAACTCGACAAAGGCGCCGAAGCTGGTCAGTTTCATGACCGTCCCCTTGACCATATTGCCGATTTTGTAGAGGGTGTCAATTTGCGACCACGGATCCTCCTGCAATTGCTTCATTCCGAGCGAAATGCGCTGTTGCGACGGATCGATGTCCAGCACCACCGCTTCGACTTCATCTCCTTTCTTCAAGACTTCTTGCGGCTTGTTGATCTTCCGCGTCCACGACATGTCCGACACGTGCACCATGCCATCGATATCCTCTTGGATTTCGACGAATGCACCGTAGGACGTCATGTTGCGAACCTTGCCGACAACCTTGGCACCTGGCGGATAGTTCCGTGCCACAACCTCCCACGGATTCTCCATGGTCTGTCGCAAACCAAGCGAGATTTTCTTCGAGTCGCGCTGGATATCCAACACAACCGCCTCGACCTCGTCGCCGATATTAATGATATCGCTTGCCCGCGTCACGCGCTTCGTCCACGACATCTCAGACACGTGGATCAAACCCTCGACACCTTCCTGAATCTCGACGAACGCGCCATACGGCATCACATTAACGACACGTCCCTTGATCTTTGACCCCGACGGATACTGCTCTTCCACCGAATCCCACGGGTCAGCGCTCTTCTGCTTCAGGCCCAGTGACACACGATCGCGATCGCGATCGACGTCGAGAATCAGCAACTCGACGTCGTCGCCCACCGTCACCATCTCCGACGGATGCGACACACGACCCCATGACATATCCGTTATATGCAACAGACCATCGACCCCGTGGAGATCGATGAAAGCACCGAAATCCGTAATGTTCTTGACCGTACCCTTGCGCAGTTGCCCCGGAAAAATCTCCGCCATCAGCACGGCGCGCTTGCGAGCCTTTTCTTCTTCCAGCAACTCACGTCGCGAAATTACAATATTGCGCCGCTCGCGGTTGATCTTCAAAATCTTGAAGTCGAACTCGCGGGCAACAAAATCGTCAAGATTCTTGACCGGCCCAAGATCAACCTGCGAACCCGGTAGAAAAGCATCCACTCCGACATCGACCATCAGTCCGCCCTTGACACGGAACTTAATCGTACCCTTGACAACGCTACCTTCGTCGAAGGCCTCGGTGAACTTGTTCCAGGCCTCCTGCAGGATCGCCTTCTCGACACTGAGAACCGGCATGCTCTCGTCGTCTTCGATCTCCTCAAGCAAGGCGCGGATTTCGTCACCGAGACCGAGACCTTCCCAATCGGAAAACTCGTCCTTCGGCACGTAGCCTTCAGCCTTGAAACCGATATCGACAATCACCCCGCCGTCACGCTTCTCGACCACTTTTCCGGTAACGATCGTGCCGCGGCCGTATTGCGCACTGTTGTCCTGCTCAAGCAGGACGTCCATGCTGGGCAGATCATCCAGTTCAAAAATGACTGGGGCTCGGCTCATGGTTAATGTTTCGGACATAAGGCTCCTGCAAAGTCTGTCGAAAGAAGGCACCGCAGATGCATCTCGATCAGGAGATGCGCTATTTGACAAAACACGCCAAACCCGCGACGACATGAACAAAGCAGCTAATATGCCGCCCTTCGTTTCTAATGCAACCAGTATATTTCCTTTTTTTTCTTCTTATACCGTAACCACTAAAGCCACAGGCCATTGCACACCCAAAATGCCGCACGGCATGCGTCGAAAAAACATCAGAAAGAGACCGCCGAAGAAACGGCAAATGATGCGGCTCCGCTCAGTTTCCCGTTACGATGTGCCCTTGTTGAAACAACCTACATACTCCTGGTTACCCTTCGGTCCGAGAACCGGCGAAGCCGCCGTCTCAATGTGCAACCAACCGAGTTCCAACGTGGCGAACTCCGCAATTTCCATAACAACCCGCTCGCGAACCTCTGCCGATCGCACCACTCCGCCCTTGCCAACCTCCGCCGAGCCGGCCTCGAACTGCGGCTTGATCAACAAAAAACACAAAGCCGGTACGCCCAGAACGCGGTCCGCAGCCGGTAACACCTTGCGCAAAGAAATGAACGAGAGATCCGCTGTCAGTATCGTCGGACGCTCCGGCACCAGTTCCGCCGTCAGATACCGCGCATTCGTGCGTTCCAAACAAACCACCCGTTCATCGTTCCGCAAACGCCAGTGCAGTTGCCCGTGCCCAACATCGACCGCGTACACCTTAGCCGCCCCCCGTTGCAGCAACAGATCCGTAAAGCCGCCCGTCGAGGCGCCAAGATCCAAAGCAACGACACCCTCGAGAGTAGCCGCATGTTTTGTCAGCATCGGATCAAGTTTGCCCGCCCCGCGACTGACATAAGCCGGTTGCCCCGTGACCGTGAACTCAGTGTCCGCCGGCCACCGCTCCGAGGCATTGCGAACAAGGTGGTCAGGGCCAACGCGAACTTCACCTGCCAGGATCGACCGCTGCGCCGCAGTGCGGCTCGGAAACAAGCCTTGCTCCACCAACAGTAAATCGGCACGTGTCTTCATACGGACATCTCAACCACCAGCTGCGCTGCAGTAGTTACAGTACATCTGCCATTCGTGTTCGAAATTCGGCGTGAACACACCACTGCCAATCGCCCCTTCGATCACTGCCGGTGACCACCTGCGCAGATCAGCTAATTCCTCTGGCTGCGGCGTGAACGGACCATCTGATTGAACCCGGTATGTCGTGATCAGCTCAGACTCCCGATCGGTGCGCCATACATACGTATACAGTAACTCCAGCGCCAGGTCAGACAGCCCAAGCTCCTCCGTTGCCTCGCGCCGTGCCGCTGCCTCGACCGATTCCCCTGGCTGTATGTGGCCGCCGACGGAGCTGTCCCATTTGTCCGGCTGGATATCCTTGTCCGGCCGTCGCAATTGCAAAACCAGTTCGCCTGTGCCAGTGATCACCAGAACGTGGACAGCCCGGTGTAACAGTTGCGGATTACGATGACACTCGGACCGCAGGGCCGTGCCAGTCACATTCCCGGCCTCATCGACGATCTCGAATTTCTCGTCGCTCTGCATGGCTCCCTCCCCTGTTAATCACAACATGATAACAGCAACTCGTAGTGAGACGGGCAACAAAAGTGCGTCCAGACTGTCGAAAAATCAACGGCTTTACGCTAACTTCTGCCAAGGTTGCACATGTAGGTTGACCGACCTGCTACAGGAACCGTCATGAATCAATCGCTTCACGATGTCGCCGAAGCACTGCGGCACAATCTTGCCGGCGTTATACTCGGAAAGGAGAAAGCGATCAGCTAGATGATGATTGCCTTGTTCAGCGGCGGCTACATACTGCTCGAAGACGTTGTTCTCGATGATCTAAAATCGCTCGCCGTGGCGATCAAAGCCACCGGATCGTGCTGGATTCAAAAGCCAGGTACAAAGGCCAAGAGAGGGACTGCCATAGTCAACGACATCGTTTCGTCCGTCAGCGTTCCACTGTAAGCCGACAGTTCTGCGAACTCAGAATAAACAAAAAGCCCGGGTGCACTTCGCAACCCGGGCTTTTTTTTATTCAGTCTTCGGCCTGATGCCGAACTCACATTCTACCAATGCCGCCAGTGCCACCACCACGGGTGCCATTCTTCTTCTTCCTCTTCTTCTTCTTCTTCGGCTTCGAGTACCGTGACGGAGCAGCTGACCGCAGTAATGTTGCCGCAGTCATCGGCAGCCTTCGCCGTCCAGCCGATTACCGTTCCGGGAGCACCGCTTTCGATGATCGTGATCGTCGCACCAACGGCCCTTACCTTGCAATCGTCGTCATCGTCATCGTCGCCAGGCGGCGGCAAGCAGACGATCCAGCCGACTTTGATCCGCACATCGCTGCACAAGTCCGTGGCGGTCGCCGTGAACGAAACACTGTCGTCATCGTCGTCATCGTCGTCATCGTCGTCGCCATCGAATTCCGTGATGTCGTAACCGTTGCACTGCACTTCCGGCGGTGTCGTATCGACGACCGTCACAACCTGGTCGCAACTCGAGGCGTTGCCGCAGTCATCCGTGCCGGTCCAGGTGCGCGTGATAACCTCTTCCTGCGCGCAGCTGCCATCAGCGACACTGTCGCTCTCAGTGATGTCGATCTCCCCGTCGCAGGTGTCGGTCGCGGTCGCGGCGCCGGTGTTGGCACTGCTGCGGTCGTCCTCACATTCCACCGTGGCGTCCGCCGGGCAGGTGACCGTCGGTGCCTCGTCGTCGACGACCGTGACGAGCTGGTCGCAGCTCGAAACGTTGCCGCAGTCATCCGTGCCGGTCCACGTGCGAGTGATAACTTCTTCCTGCGGGCAACTCCCAGCAGCGACACTGTCGATCTCGGTGATGTCGATCTCCCCAGCGCAGTTGTCAGTCGCTGTCGCTACGCCGGTACTGGCGCTGCTGCGATCGTCTTCACAGTTAACCGTGACGTCACCCGGACAGGTGATCTCCGGCGCTTCGTCGTCGACGATCGTGACGATCTGGGTGCAACTCGAGGCGTTGCCACAGTCATCCGTGCCGGTCCACGTGCGCTTGATAACTTCTTCCTGCGCGCAGCTGCCATCAGCAACACTGTCGCTCTCGATGATGTCTACCCCGTACTCGTAACCGTGTTGGCCCCAGCCATGATGGCTCCAGTGGTGACCGTCGTCGTCACCGTCATGGTGGCTCCAGTTGTGACCGTCTTCGTCATCGTCGTGGTGACCCCAATCATCGTCGTCATCATCGTGGTGGCTCCAGTTGTGGCCGTGGTGGTCGTCGTCTCCGTGGTGTTTCCACCACCGCCACCGCGGGTGAACGTAACCATGATCGCCCTTGTCGCAGTTGTCGGTCGCAGTCGCGGCACCGGTGCTGGCGCTGCTGCTGTCGTCTTCACAGTTAACAGTGACATCAGCCGGGCAGGTCATCATCGGAGCTTCGTCGTCGACGATGGTGATGACCTGGGTACAGCTCGCAGTGTTGCCGCAGTCGTCGGTACCCGTCCACGTGCGCTCGATCACTGCTTCCTGCGGGCAGCTGCCCGCAGCAACACTGTCGCTCTCGTTGATTTCTACGCCCTTGTCGCCGTGGTGGTGCCACCACGACCACCACGGGTGCTGGTGGCCATCGCCCGTCTTGTCGCAGTTGTCGGTCGCCTTCGCTACGCCGGTGTTGTAGCTGCTGGCATTGTCTTGACAGTTCAACGTAACGTCCGGCGGGCAGCTGATCACCGGTGACTCGTCGTCGACAACCGTGACGATCTGCTCGCAGCTCGAGGCGTTCCCGCAGTCATCCGTACCGGTCCACGTGCGAGTAATCACTTCTTCCTGCGGGCAGCTGCCCGCAGCGACGCTGTCGCTCTCGACGATGTCGATCTCGCGGTCACAGTTGTCGGTCGCCTTCGCTTTCCCGGTGGCAGCGCTGCTGCGATCCTCTTCACAGTTAACCGTGGCGTCGGCCGGGCAGCTGATCGCCGGATTCTCGTCATCCACGACCGCAACAATCTGCTCGCAGCTCGAGGCGTTCCCGCAGTCATCCGTACCGGTCCACGTGCGTGTGATAACTTCTTCCTGCGGGCAACTCCCAGCAGCGACACTGTCGATCTCGGTGATGGTCACGTCGTCGTCGCAGTTGTCGGTCGCAGTCGCTACGCCGGTAGCGGCGCTGCTGCGATCCTCTTCACAGTTCACAGTGACGTCGGCCGGGCAGGTGATCGCCGGATTCTCGTCATCCACGACCGCAACAATCTGCTCGCAGCTCGAGGCGTTCCCGCAGTCATCCGTACCGGTCCACGTGCGAGTGATAACTTCTTCCTGCGGGCAACTCCCACCAGCGACACTGTCGATCTCGGTGATGGTCATGTCGTCGTCGCAGTTGTCGGTCGCAGTCGCTACGCCGGTATTGGCGCTGCTGCGATCCTCTTCACAGTTCACAGTGACGTCGGCCGGGCAGGTGATCGCCGGATTCTCGTCGTCGACGACCGCAACGATCTGCTCGCAGCTCGAGGCGTTCCCGCAGTCATCCGTACCGGTCCACGTGCGAGTGATGACTTCTTCCTGCGGGCAACTCCCACCAACGACACTGTCGATCTCGGTGATGGTCACGTCGGTGTCGCAGTTATCGGTCGCAGTCGCTACGCCGGTATTGGCGCTGCTGCGATCCTCTTCACAGTTCACAGTGACGTCGGCCGGGCAGGTGATCGCCGGATTTTCGTCATCCACGACCGCAACGATCTGCTCGCAGCTCGAGGCGTTCCCGCAGTCGTCGGTACCGGTCCAGGTACGCGTGATGACTTCTTCCTGCGGGCAACTCCCACCAGCAACACTGTCGATCTCGATGATGTCGATCTCACGGTCGCAGTTGTCGGTCGCTTTCGCTGCACCGGTATTGACGCTGCTGCGATCCTCTTCACAGTTCACAGTGACGTCAGCCGGGCAGGTGATCGCCGGTGACTCGTCGTCAACGACAGCAACGATCTGCTCGCAGCTCGAGGCGTTCCCGCAGTCATCCGTACCGGTCCAGGTACGCGTGATCACTTCTTCCTGCGGGCAACTCCCACCAGCGACGCTGTCGCTCTCGATGATGTCGATCTCGCGGTCGCAGTTGTCGGTCGCTTTCGCTGCGCCGGTATTGGCGCTGCTGCGATCCTCTTCACAGTTCACAGTGACGTCGGCTGGGCAGGTGATCGCCGGATTCTCGTCATCCACGACCGCAACAATCTGCTCGCAGCTCGAGGCGTTGCCGCAGTCATCCGTACCGGTCCACGTGCGTGTGATAACCTCTTCCTGCGGGCAGCTGCCCGCAGCAACACTGTCGCTCTCGACGATGTCGATCTCACGATCGCAGTTGTCGGTCGCAGTCGCTACGCCGGTGTTGGCGCTGCTGCGATCCTCTTCGCAGTTCACAGTGACGTCGGCAGGGCAGGTGATCGCCGGATTCTCGTCGTCAACGACCGCAACGATCTGATCGCAGCTCGAGGCGTTGCCGCAGTCATCCGTACCGGTCCACGTGCGAGTGATAACTTCTTCCTGCGGACAACTGCCCGCAGCGACGCTGTCGCTCTCGACGATGTCGATCTCGCCGTCACAGTTG
>CAUZJQ010000008.1:0-41359 GCA_963580095.1 Lentisphaeria bacterium
CCTTGTACGATGCCCTGGCTGACAAGACGATCGCCGGCGCAGCGCTCGATGTCTACGCGGCCGAACCGTACATGCCGGCAGCAGACGGCAAGGACCTACGCACCTTGCCGAACATTATCATGACACCTCACGTCGCCAGTGCCACGCCGGAGACTTGTGCGGCCATGGCGGAGCGCGCCTTGCAGAACGTCAGGCTGGCGGTGACGGAAAGTTACGAGCAGATGGATATCGTCAATCCCGCGGTACTCGACGAAATCGGCCAGGGGTGAAGCTGCTGTAGCTTCGCTGGTCGGCCGTGATTGCGTACCTCCAGAATCCGTCCGGTAATCTCCACTTGCAAGCCTGAGAGAGAACCGGACAAATTCCCGCGATGCGTTTGACGCCGTGCGCACGGCGCTCGCGGGTACGGGAAACATACAGACAGATAGATAGATAGATAGATAGATGCTCAGCGTCATGCCAACATATTGACGATTCGTGATTTTCACACGGAACGTGCCAAAACAATCGAATTTCGTCGAATCCGCGTGCCCGTGTTGATGATTATAATTTACTAGATAATAATAGGTTACATCTCTACATCAGCGACGGCATGCAATGGCATGCTTCATGCGCTTACCTTGTGTACCCCCCACTGACAAAGGTACGAAGATGGATGATAAACTAAAAGCCAGATCGAGGTTGGAGATCCGCGCGAAGCCGCTACGGGGCTGGCTGTTCTGGGGCGGTTGGCTAGTGCTGGGTCTGTCATTGATGATCTTTCTGATGGTCGGCGCCCTTATCGGCACGGCTGGCAGCATGGTGTACAGCGGCGGGTCCATGGCACTGGGCCTGGTGCTGGTCGGCACCCTGCTGGCAATGGATGCGGCCATCGCGTGCGGACTGTTTCGTATGTTGCAGGAATCGAAGACGCAATACCTCTGCGACGACGCCGGCATCCGGCAGATTCGGCCTTTCAAGCGATGCGCCGCGGTGTGGTCCTGTATCGGCGACGCGGAGTACATACCAAACGGGCTGTTCACCGGTGAGCACATCATTCTGTTCGACCAGAACAATCGCGAATTAATGCGTATCACTCATCTCAGCAACCTGCCGGGTAACGGCTATCCGCTGGTCAAGGTGCTACGCAATAAGCTCAACGGATTTTTCCCGCAGACGATCGACGCGCGAGTGAACTGATTTTTTGTGCGGGCTCGGGGCCGGCTTGGAGCCTGGCAAGAAATTCTCTGGGTGTTACAGATCAGGCATGGGGCCGGCCCCGTGCCTGTACCTTTTCTGGATGGACGATGCGGCACTTAAACGCCGTAGAATGACGGGCACCGAGGTTCGTCGAACGTAAGTCGTCCTACCCGGAGTGCTCGAGTTGCAGGGTCATCGTCGTGCGGTCGCACAGTTCGGGCGGGCCAAAATACTGAATGGCCCCTGGGAAAAGATAACAATCCTCGATGGCCCAACGTTGACGTTGCGCCGCAAAAGCCTTGAACGGGCCCCCATCAAGATCGACCAGCGCCTTGCGAATGACGGGGGTCGGTCGGCCGCGACGGTGTTCAATGTGCAACATAGCGGTTGCCGGCACGCCGCCCGGTTGCCAGTCGACCGCCGGCGCGGTGAGGTTGCGTACACATGCAATGTAGCCGGTGCGCCCAGCGCCCAGCAGGGCCGCAGCGGAGTAGCCAAGGCCATACGTGTAGTTGACGTCAAAATTCGTCGGCATGGCACAGCGCCCTTCGTAGCCGAAAAAATGGTCACGGGTCTCGTAATTGCCGATATAGGTCTTTTCGGCCTTCATCTGGTCAAGCCGACGCCCGACCATTCTGATCAGCAGCTTTTCGGTATCGATCAGTGAGACCTGCACGTTGCCATGGGGATCGCGGTCCTGGACGAGCTGGCGGCGGATGGAATCAGGAAGCGAATGATAGACCACAGCGGAATGTTCCGTAAGCCCGATCTCAATCAGTACTTCGGTTTCGGCAACCGCCAGCATTTCGGCCAGATCGTCCATCGCTGGATTGGCCAACAGATCGTTGAGTTCGGCGATCAGCACCTTGATCTCGGGAATAAACTCGATGAGCCCTTCGGGCACGAGGACAATGCCGTAATTCTTGCCGAACCGAGCACGGGCGGCGATGGCATCGGCTATTTCGCTGACGATTTCGTTGAGCGTCTGTTTCCTGTCGGCAACTTCCTCGGAGATCAGGGCCAGGTTGGGCTGCGTCTGCAGCGCGCATTCAAGGGTGATGTGCGATGCGGTGCGCCCCATGAGCTTGATGAAGTGCCAGTATTTGCGGGCCGACGCAGCGTCGCGGGCAATATTACCGACGACATCGCTATACTCCTTGCTGGCAGAATCGAAGCCGAAGGAGGTTTCGATGACGGCGTTCTTCAGGTCGCCGTCGATGGTTTTGGGACAGCCGATGACCTGGATACTCGCATCGTGCTGAACGAAATACTCGGCAAGGACGCAGGCGTTGGTATTCGAGTCATCGCCACCGACAATGACGATACCGGTGATGCCGCGAGCCTTGCAGTTGGCCATGACTTTGTCGTATTGGGCAACCTTTTCGAGCTTGCCGCGGCCGGAACCGACCATGTCGAAGCCGCCGGTGTTGCGATGGGCATCGATGATGTCAGCAGTAAGTTCGACACTATCGTCGTCGACAAGTCCGTCGGAACCGCCGCAGAAACCGAAGAGTCGCGACTCGGCGTGTTGCGATTTCAGCCCGTCAAACAGGCCGGCGATCACGTTGTGGCCGCCCGGTGCCTGGCCGCCTGAGAGGATCACACCAACGTTGATAGCAGAACGCCAGGTGTCGTCACCGCGGGTAAACTGGATGAGCGGCAGGCCATGAGTGTGCGGGAACTGCTCGGGAATGCCGGCCTGGTCGATGAGGAGCGGCACCCCGTCAGCACCATCAGCAGCAACGCACGCGCCGTGTTGCTGAAAAACGCGCGGCAACTCCGGCATGAATGCCAGGCGGAGTTGCTGCAGGGGTGAAGTTTCCCGACTCATCCGTTTCGGTTCCGTTTACTGTTTGTGCTGCTGAAGGCGCCACTATCTCATCAATTCGCGACCAAGCAATTTGTTGATCTTCTCGGTACTGTCGAGAAGCCGCGTGATGGAATGGTCCTGATTAAAGCTGTGTATGAACTTGGCAATAAACCGGGTCGTGTCGGCAACAACGAACCATTCACGTTCCAGGAGTTCCGGCGGAATGTACGTGGCGTTGGTAGCATAGAGGCGGTTGAACAGGCCGTCCGCGTAGGCCTTGTCAAAGGCCGTGACACCACCGGAAAACAATGCATAGGTGACGGCGAAGTAGACGCCTTTGGCGTGGCGCTCGCGAAGTTCAGCGGCGGTTTCGAGCAAGCTGCCGCCGGAGGCCAGCATGTCATCGACAATGAGTACGTCCTTGCCGGTCAGGTCGTCACCGAGGAATTTATGCTCGATGACAGGATTCTTGCCCTCGACGACATGGGTCAGGTCGCGGTATTTATAGAAACCGGTCAGGTGCACCTGGAAATGCTCGGCAAAGTACCGGGCGCGTTCCATGCCGCCGAGATCCGGACTGCAAAGTACGAAGCTGTCGGGATGGATCTTGATCTGATCACCGGCGTCCTGCAGTATACATTCGATCAGTTGATAGGCGCCGTGCAGGTTTTCGAGGCCGTGCCTGGGTATAGCATTCATCACATGTGAATTGTGGGCATCGATCGTCATGATGGAGTCGACACCGAGATTGACGAGCTCCTGCAGGGCCAGGGCACAGTCGAGCGATTCGCGGCCGTACATCTTGTGCTGCCGGCTCTCGTAAAGCAGCGGCATGACCACGGTAACACGCTGGGCCATGTTTTTCGCCGCGCTAAGCTGCCGCTTGAGATCCTGAAAATGCTCGTCCGGCCCCATGGTCACTTCGGTACCGTAGCGCTGATAGGTCACGCCATAATTGCCGATATCAACGATGATGAACAGATCCGTACCACGGATGCTGTCGATGATCACAGCCTTGCCTTCGCCGTTCTGGAAGCGGGGATTTTCCGACTCGCGCAAGAACGTGGGGGGCGCCTGTTCGCCGTTCTCTTTGAAGATCTCACGCAACTGCTGGTCAACGACTGTCGCCAGTTGACGACCTCCAGGCGTGGTGAGAATAGCAATCGGAAATCCGCGAATTTGGCTGTTACTATTGAACATTGGCTGAGTCCCGGGGCTGGCCTAGATTGAGACGTGAATATAATCGGCATCTGCAGGCTGTAAAACCTGCCGCAAAATCTCTTCGGAATCAGGACCACGGCCGCGGTTTCCCGCAGTGTCGGGTTTTCTCAACGAGCGTCCCTCATCCAGCGGCGCGCGGCGCGCGTTTGGAAAATTTCGCGCTACGATCAACCACCCGTGTTCTTTGAGGAGAAAATTGAAGCACGCTGCCCGCGTTGAGCCTCAGGCTTCCGCCAGATGTCGCTGCAGGACAAGCTGCGCCAGGGGCACGTCCGCCGGCAACAGATCATAGCCAATAAGGTCAGAAAACGGCGCCCAATGGTACGCCGTGTGGACTCGGCACTCGGGTATGCCAACGCGATGGTGACAGTCGTAGGCAAGCAGCCGAATCGTGCGAGCACCGTAGCAGCAAACCGATTCACCGACAAATCCTCCGACGGTAACATCGATAGCAAACTCCTCCTGCAACTCACGGCGCAGGCAACTCTCCGGCGTCTCGCCCGGAGCGATTTTACCGCCCGGAAATTCCCAACCACAAAGGTCATCGTCTTGGCGCCGGGCAATGAAAATCGCTCCAGCCTCGATCAAGATGGCAGCGGTAACGTCGATCATACCAGGTCGATGAAACGTTCGGCCAAGTCATCGTCGTTGATCGCTTCAGTGACGTATGTGGCAACGCTCCGACGCAGATCGAGCCGCTCGGGATTGGGCTTGAAATGGTGGAACTTGTCGAGCACGACCATGACGACCGGACGCATGAGGTAGCCGCGGTTGACCGCGACGACCTTGGCAGTCTCCTCGGTACTGAGCCGCACCCACGTACCGACCGGGAAAATTGTGAGCTGATTCAAAAACAGTTTGACGTAAGTCGGATGAAATTGTTCTTTGAGATCCTTGCTGAGAATACGCATGGCATCGTGCGGCGACAAACGGGAGCCCTGGTCACGACAATTGATCAGATGCACGAAAACATCACAGATCTGATTGAGCGTGGCGAATTTTATCTCGAGATTGTCGTTGTACGTGTCGGTCAGCCCGGAGTCATTGAACTTGGCAATGCCAACGATTCTCTTGACAGTGTCGACGTTAAAATGGAGAATATTGATGAGATTGAGGTAGCGGTCGAACTCGCCAGGCCGCTCGCTGAGGGTCGCCAGGACAGCGTCCGGTGTCGTCGGCAGGCTGTCACGCGACATGCCCAGATAGCCGACATTCTGCAGAACAGCGCTCATCCCGAGATAAGACAGTTTGTCTGGTGCCAGGTCTAGAGAGATGCCGATCTTGAGACCGTAGATCATCGCGTTCACACCATACAAGACGACTTCCGGCGAACGAATGGTGCCGACTGCGCGCTCGACCATAGCCAACGGCGCGTGGGACATTGCCAGGAGCATGCGATCATCGTTACGCAACTCGATGATCACCTTTTCAACGCGACGCAGCACAGGCGTGGCGTCGACAGCAATGCCTTGTGCCAGATTGTCGGCAACGGCGCACATCTGCAGCACCACCTCGTTGTACAGCCGCTTCGCTTTGATGATCTGCTCCGGCGCCATGCCTTCGAGAGTCGCCGCGGCGGAGTCAGCGGTGTCATCGAGCGGGGCCAGTTCGGAAGCAGCTTGCATCTCGCCGGGAGCCGGCGGCCAGTTCTCTGCCGGCGGCGGCCGATTCGGATCCGGCGGTGGATAGGTACCTGGAACTGGCGGCGGCGGCGATACCCAAGTGTGCTCGAGTCCCGGCTGCGGCGGCGGTTGATCAGCGGGCCATCCAGGCGGCGGGTACTGTTGCGGCGGGTACTGTTGCGGCGGGTACTGTTGCGGCGGGTACTGTTGCGGCGGGTACTGTTGCGGCGGGTACTGCTGCGGCGGGTACTGTTGCGGCGGGTACTGCTGCGGCGGGTACTGCTGCGGTGGGTACTGCTGCGGTGGGTACTGCTGCGGCGGGTACTGCTGCGGCGGTGGTGGCGCCGGATGCTGTGGGTGAGGCGCCGGGTACTGCGTCGGCGGCTGGACGGGCGGTTCCCCCTGTGGCTGAGCAGGCGGCGGCTGGGCCGACGTCACTTCGTTGGCCTGAGGCTTTTCACCAGGCGGCTCGGCGTCCTCACCCTGCGCGTCTACGGCGGGCATCTGTGAGAAAATCGATTCGAGCCGGTCCTCGAGTTTTTTCTTTGGTTTGTCTGCCATCTGGCGGTCTATATTTGGCAGTGATGCGTACGTGCTATCCGATATACTCTATACTTTACACTCTTCTACAGCATAACACCATTCGAAACGATCTATGATCCGCCGGCGTATCTCACGTGGACGGATCGCTGAGCAGCCAGGCTAACGGATAGCCACAGGCTTCGCCGGCGCAGCGAAAGTCGCGATCTCTTCAGCCAGCAATTCGTACTGAACAGCCGAACGTGTATGCGGGGCGTACTGATTGATCGGGATTCCTTCCGCCTGCGATTCCTTGATCTTGCAGTCGATACCGATATAGGTGTCAAACAACGCACTCTCGAAGTTGGCCTGGACCTGCGCGTAAACCAATTGGCTCATGCGCAGCCGTTTATCGTGCATCGTCACCAGCAGCCGGTACTGCAGCATGGGATTAGTGTTGCGACGCACCAGATCGACGATCGAGAGAATCTGATTGAGTCCGCCAACAGCATAGTATTCACAGGCGATCGGGATAATCACCAAATTGGCAGCAGACAAGGCATTAAGCGTCAGGACTCCGAGCGATGGCGGGCAGTCACAAAAGATAAAGTCGTACGGTGTCTCAAGACGATCGAGCTGCCGTTGCAGAAGCAATTCGAAGTTTGGCTGGTTGTGAAGCCGCTTTTCGACGACGGCCAGATCGAGTTCCGCCGGTACGACGTGCAGACGACCGTCGAAATAACCGGTGTCGCGAATCACATTGTGGATATCGCAATAAGGGTCAAGGTAAAGCTGGGAATGCGACTGCTGCACGTCGTTGGGGTCGATACCGAGCCCCATGGTCAAGTTCGCCTGGGCATCGCAATCAATGATCAGTACCCGACTGCCAGAGCCAGCCAGGGTGGCGCCCAGTGCCAGGCATGTCGTGGTCTTCGCCACGCCCCCTTTCTGATTGCTCACGGCTATGATCATCTTGCCTCGTCTCTGTTGCGTTGCCACACGCCGCTTCCGGCGCATGAATGCAAGCGGTGTCGCAAGCCCCAAACCGGTTTGGTCGAATATATCCGCATTTCTCGTGTTTTTTAATCAAACGCAGTGTTTCCAAACATTGTTAGTACGTGATATACTACGTTTCGCCGCAGTTGCCAAAAGCAACGTTGAAAACGCCTATCCGCTCTGCCGGATTACAGACATAATGTGACATCACTTTAGCAGCTGAGCAGCCGTGTTTTATGTGAGAATAGTCACTGCCATGATACTGTTCCAGCCAATGAAAGAGAAATAGCCATGTCCGATCGGGCGCTGGCAGAGTTGTATCAGAAATTCGCGACGATGCTGGATACCGGTATGTTGCCGGCACGATGCCTGACCGTTCTCGCCGGCCAGTACACAGGCAGCACGCACCGGGCGCTGGCGGCGATGCACGCGAATATCGATCGCGGCTCGACACTCACTGAGGCAGCCGCAGCGCAGCCGGCAGTTTTCCCACCGATGCATGTACGACTGCTCGAGATCGGCGAACGCAGCGCCAGCACGATCACGATCATGCGGCGCCTTGCTGAGTCGATCGAGCGCGCCCGTCAGGTGAGCACGTCATTCGTTACGCGGATGATCTATCCCCTGCTCCTGCTGCATGCCGCGATCGTGATTCCAGCGTTCGTCAAATGGCTGACCCCCGGCGGCGGCATCGGGGCAGCTGTGCGTTATCTCTTGGCCGCGCTGCTGCCGCTATACGCGATCATCTGGTTCATCTGGTTTGGCATCCGCGCCTTGCGCCGGATCGATGTGTGCCGTGTATTCATAGACACGGCAGTAGTCAATCTGCCAGTTATCGGCCGGCTCGTTGCAAACATAGCAATCGCGCAGTTCGTCCACACTCTGGAACTGCTGTACACGGCCGGCGTCAATATGCGCGAAAGCGTCTCGCTGGCAGCGGAAAGCACCGGCAACGCTTGGGTCGGCAAACGGCTGCAGCTGGCCAACGCCTACCTGGACGAAGGTGATAACGTAGCCGTAGCGCTGGCGGCAACGGGCGTATTTTCAGCGATGATGCAGGGCATGATTTTCACCGGCGTCGAGACCGGGCATCTCGACGAGATGCTGCAGAAAGTCGGCGACCATGCGCAGCACGACGCGGTGACCAGCATCTCCCGGCTGGCAATCATTGTGCCGCTGGTGCTGTATCTGGCGGTAGTGATTGGCGTAGCAATGCTGATTTTTTCGATGTTTCGTGAGGTGATGATCCAGCCGATCCTGGATCTGCTTTAGCAAGCTGGTGCAGGTGCTGCCGCCCGAAGTGCGTCCCCCGGCAACCTCAGCACGTGCCCTGCAGTTCGCTGGCGAGGGCGACGCAAACATCGTTGTACATGGCCTCGAGTTCACGCATCATGTCCGGGGCGCCGGTGAGAGAATTCGACAAAGCCTGGGCCTCGAGCGCCGCACTCAGGCTCATGATACCCATGGCACCGACATTGCCGCTACAGGATTTCAGCGCGTGTGCGGCTTCGCGCAGGCCGGCTGAGTTCTGAGTACTTACCGCTGCATTAAGTGACTCGATAAAGCCCGCAGAATCCTGCAGGTACATCGATACAACATCCCGAAATACACTCTCCGCACCTGTGCGTTCGAGCATTCGCAGGTCATTGAGAACGGACATATCGATCAGCTCGTCGCGAGTCGAAATCTCGCGGTTGACGCTTGGCGGCAGCGTCGAGTCACCCGTACGCTCCTCACCAAGCCAGTGCGTCAACATGTAGACAAGCTCCTGCCGGGTGAAGGGTTTAGCCAGATAATCATCCATCCCGGCAGCAAGACAATTCTCGCGATCACCGCTCATCGCATTGGCAGTGACGGCGATGATCGGGACGTGGCAGCAGGCGCCGTTGGTCAATCTGGATTCTTCCTCGCGAATGCGACGGGTCGCCTCGTAACCGTCCATCTCCGGCATCTGGCAGTCCATGAAAATGATGTCGAACTTCTTGCGTCGCTGCGCTTCGAGCGCCTGCAGGCCGTTGTCCACGACGGCAACCGTGCAGCCGTGCAACTCCAGCAGGGTCTTGGCGAATTCCTGATTGATACGGTTGTCCTCGACAATTAGAATCTCCGCCGCAAACTGCTCCTCGAAGGCAAAAGTTACTTGGTCCGCAACGCCCCGGTCGATATCGTCACGCAGCAGAGAGGCGAGCAGCGCAGCGCGGCCGATCGGTTTCTGCAATGACGAGCACTTGCCGACAAATTCCGCCGACACTTCACCGGAGATCAACAGGACAGCCCGTGCACCGCTGGCAGTCAGGGCGACGAACTGATACGGCTGCTGCTGCAACAGACACTGATCGACAAAGATCACGTTGAACGCCTGGCGTCCGAGCATAGCAATCGCCGCATCGAGGCTGGTGGCGGCATGGTACATGGCTCCCATGTCCGTGACATAGCGTTCCAGGACACGTTGGCTGGTACGGTTGCTGTCGATGCCGAGCACCGAAATTTCGGCCAGATCGGCATCGCGCAACAGGGCTTTTGGCGCGTGCGGCACGAGCAAGGCCTCAATTGTAAACCAGAAACAGGCGCCCTTGCCGAACTCGCTGTCGACACCAATCCGGCCACCCATCATGACCACAAGCTCACGACAGATTGCCAGTCCCAGACCGCTACCGCCTTCACGGCGAGCGGCTGATTCATCGACTTGGGAAAACAGATTGAAAATCGCTTCATGGTCTTCAGGCGGAACGCCAATGCCCGTGTCCTGTACGGTGAATCGCAGCCGCACCAACGTGTCGGACTGCTCCTCGACGAGGACCTTGACGCAGATTTCACCGTTGCCGGTAAACTTCACGCTGTTGTCTATCAGGTGCGTGAGAATCTGCCGCAGCCGGCCTGAGTCACCGTACACCGCCGGCACATCTTTGTAGATGTCACAGGACAGCTCCAACCCTTTGCCGCGGGCTCGCTCCGCCATGGCGCCGGCAGCTTCTTCCACCAGGTTCGCAACATCGAAGGCTTCCTTCTGCAATTCGAACTGACCGTCCTCGATCTTCGAGAAATCAAGCACATCATCAATCATCGCCAACAGCCGCCGACCGGCATTGCGCGCACTGAGGGTATACTGGTGCTGCTGATTATCCAGCGATGTAGCCAGCAACAGGTCCGTCATGCCGAGCACGCCGTTCATCGGGGTGCGCAGTTCGTGGCTCATACGATTGAGGAACCGGCTCTTGGTGCGGTTCGCTGCTTCGGCATCGTGCAGTGCCAGCTCGAGCCGACGCTGCGAGGCGGCGAGCTCCGTAATGTCGTGGGCAATGCACAGGATGCCAGCCGGTGTGCCGCTGGTGTCATGAATCAAGGAGGCAGTGAGCGTGACGTGGATCTGTTCGCCATCGCGCCGCATCAGGACCTCATCGCTGCTGATGATCGAATCCGGAGCGATCAGATCGCGAATGTAGCTGGTGACGCTCGAACCTTCGGGCAACAGCAGGTCGAACGACTGGCCAACCAACTCGTCGCGGCTGTATTGCAGCAGCCCGCAGGCAACATCGTTGACGGTGCGGATCGTGCCGTCGGGCTTTAGCACTATCAACGCGTCTGTCATGCTGCGTACGATACTCCTAATGAAATCACGTGACATCGTTGTCTTCTGTAGATTCCGTCCCATTTCCCGGAAAGCATCCATGAACTCGCCGATTTCGTCGCGGTGGCCAGAGGAAGTCTCGACATCGTAATCGCCGCGACCAACCTGGCGAACGCACCGGCGAAGCTCGCGGATGGGCCGGATCAGGCGGTGCCCAACGGCAACTGTAATCGCGACGCCCACCAGCGCCCACAGCAGTATGGTGACAGCCAACGCCAACAATGAGTGGCACAGGCCGCTCTTGCCGATGTCGTACAGTTCACCGTCCAGGCGGGCCCGGGCGTTGTTGATATGCGTCTGCGCCAACGCCATACGCAGTGCACCTTTGACCTGACCTTCATGAAAGATCGGACGAGTCAGCGTAATGCGATCGGCATTGGTTTCGGTGATGCCCTGGCCAGCGGCCAACAACGTGACCATGTCGATCGTCTGGCCGCCTGCCGCCACCTTGTCGTCGACCCTCAGCAGCCCGCCGTCGGCGCTGAAGACCTGCAACTCCTCGATCCTCCGATTCTCGCGGGCAGTGGCAATAATTTCCCGCACCTTGTCGACATCGCCGCGGGCAAGAGGGCCGGCGATGATTCCGGCCAGCAAATGGATCGTCGTGTTGGCCTGGCGCTTCATCTGCACCTGCAACTCTTCGGTCAACGTATGGATTCCCGACTCTGTAAGCTGGCGGTTGCCATCGCGCCCCACAAAGTAGAGTGTTGCGGCCAGTGACAGTAGCAAAAGCAGGACCAGCGAGACGATGGCCAGAATATAGCGGCTCTGAATGTGAAATTTCATTACGTAATCGTATTAAAATACGTGAGTTATGTATTTTTATTCGGATTTTACAAGACCCGTGGACGGGCTTCACAAAAAGGCACAAGGCGATAATACTGCAGAATCTGTACCAATCCGGTTCAGAGCTATGACAAACGGCCCCACAAAGCCCCCCCCGACAAGGCTCCGGACACGCTGGATAGCTGTCCCGAAAGCACTGGAACAACAGGCTTTATCCACTACATGACATTGAATGGATGGACGGATAAAATATGAATAATCTTGCTTATACGGTCATTCGGCCGGCGTCAGATCCCGTATCGAATGAAATCATCGGGAGATAATGATCGAATCGGAAAAAAAAAGAGCCCCGCAACAAGTGCGGGGCAGGAAATGGAAGGGCAGGAGGAGCTTACTCTGCAACAGAGTAAAGGTAGGATCTTGCGATCCCATTGTATAATAGGTCCAGAGTGTCTCTCCCGCCCTTGCACGTAAATAACGTAGCGGCAAATCATCTCAATTGCAAACCCCTTTCCTGGCACTATCGGGACCTATATCTCACGGAGCCTCGCCCAGTAAGTCGAGAAACGCACGCACCGGCTTGTCGTACGGCAACTCAATCGATGCACGGTTTTCGCCGACAAGCAGCTCGAGTTGCAGCAGCGACAAACGATGGTCAGCACCGACGCGGTCGAGAAAATCGCTGACCCCCGCAGCACGCGTGCAGGCCGCATCGAATTTCCGGCGAGCTGCCTTGATCTGCGTTTCGAATTCCGCCTCCTTGCCATTGCGCAGAGTTCTCAGACTGCCGATATAATCGTCGATAGCAGCGCGCAATAATAACGGGCACCGCCGACGGAACTCGACGAATCTAGGCAATAATTCGTTGACATTTTCCGGGTTGTGATCGTAGGTCTGGAAGTGGTAATGCACTTCATCGAGCGGCACCCGGGTCACTCCGAAATCACCGTCGGCGTCCGGCATGAGGATGGGGACGGTCTCGAGCTCGTGCCGCTGTGCCTTGGCGGCCGCCACGCTGAGGGGCTGGACGATGTTGACAACCAGTTGCTCCGCCTGCAGCTCGTACCAGTCCTGAATAGCGCCCTCGTCACCCTCGAAGCTGGCGAGCCGAGCAAAGAGCATGTCGCTGTCGGTGCCTTTGCGGCTGCGGCCAATCATGTCGCCAAGAATCCGGCGGTCGTGCTCGCGCAGCATCTTGATCAACAGCGCACAGGATTCGGCATACAGTTCGTACACGATAGGGTCGGACACCGCAACCGGATTGTCCAGAAAATTGCGCAGCCGCGGCAGTTGGCCCACCTCGACCAGCGCCTTGGTGGCGGCAAAGACGCAATTGCGGCTGAACGGCGGCATTCGCTGCTCCAGCATGCGGTGATAGAGTCCGGCAACCAGCCATTCGGGACAGTATACCTTTGGGCCGCGACCGCCGCGGGCGATGGCGTACCGCTGCAGCTGAGCAAGAATGAGTTGCGGCCCGGCAAGCCGGCTGTCGCTTGGATCGAGAACAAACACGCTGCCGCCACCGCGTGGCGCGCAGTCGGCACCACGCCGGCACACCGTCATCGCCGGCAGCTCGGCACCGCCGCCAATGACGCTGCTGATCTCGCGGGCAGCTGCGTCGGAGATACCAAGCAGGCGCTTCTGTTCGCCGGCATCAAAGCCGTGAATCAGGACATCACCGGGAATTGCCCGCAGAGCAAGCCCGAGGCTCGCCACCAGGGTGATGACCGCGCGCCGCGTCACCGGGCCGGGCTGATGACGCGGGCCGCCAGAGCTTCGAGAACCAGTCGCCGGGGCAGCGACGAGGAGACATTATAGCGGTCGGCTTCGGCCAGGATGGCGACGGCGCCGACCAGTTCCGGGCCGCTGTAGCGAGCCGCCTGGCCGGCTGTCTTGTTGATCAGCCAATCGCTCTTGCCGCGCAGACCGTAGTGCTTGAACACCGCTTCGTGTTCCGGCGTCATCTTTTCGATGGCACCAGCCAGTTGTTGCGGGCGCCGCACTTTGAGTGTGGCGCAAAGCAGTTTGACCTCAAGCAGCTGGTGAAAGAACTTGGCCGCCTGACGGATCAGGCCGATAGCGCAGCTTTCCGGGTTCTTGTGGTTAGCCATGAGCTGCGTGATTGCATCGTAGGCAGCCTGCAGGTCGCGGTCGCCGAAAGCGTTGGAAAGCGCATAATAGACAGCCTCGCGGTTACCAGTGCAGACGTCCTGCACCTGTGCCAACGTCGGACTGGCACCGGCATAGCAGAAAATTTTCTCGATCTCACCCGGTACCCGCCCCGTTTGTACGCCGATGACTTCGAGCAGGTAGTCGATGGACTCGGGCGCCAGCACCATGCCGCGATGGCCACAGGCCTGGCCGATAAGATGCGCGACCTCACGGCGCCAGTTGCGGCTGGTGATCTCGGGGCGCTTGTGTATCTCCACCTTGCCGACTGCCTTGCACGCCGCCAGCAGTTGCTTCTGGGCGATGCCGGGACCGTCGATCACCAGGGTCACGTCTGGCGGGAATTCGTCGTTGATGATCTCCGCCAGGCGTTTGACGTTACCGGTCAGCGCTTCGGGCAGGGTTCTCTCCGCCAGCGCCTCGAAGTTGCGAAGCCACACGGTCTTGGCACCGCCGAACATCGAAGGGGTCATGATCGCGGCGATGACTTCGGCAACCACTTGTACCGCCGTCTTTTCTTCGTTCTCCTCATAAACTTCGAAAGCGAAGGGGTCGTCATCGCCAATTTGGTGAACAAATTTCTTGGCCGCCTCGGCGATTGTCGAGTCGTCGTTGCCGGTGATCAGGTAAACAGACATTGCACCTACTGCTGCCGGCGCCAGTCGGTGACAATTGCCGCCAGCTCCGGGTGTTGATTGTACCACTCGCAGAATCGAGGAATCCCTTCCGAAATCAGGGTCTGTGGCTTGTAATCGAGCCTGGCAGCAGCACTGGAGATGTCAGACCAGGTCTCCTTCACGTCGCCCGGCTGGGCTGGCAGATACTCAATCGTCGCCTCGCAGCCGAGTGATGCTTCGATAAGCTTGATCATGTCCACCACTTTCTCAACCTGGCTCTTGCCCAAATTGAAAATTTCATAGGGCTCAAGGCCAGGGATGAGAACAGCGTTGACAACACCGGCTACGGTGTCATCGATGTACGTGAAATCACGCTTCAGCCGGCCATTGTTAAAGACCGAAATGGGCTCGCCGTTGCTGATTTTCTCGGCAAATATCCACAGCGCCATGTCAGGACGGCCCCATGGCCCGTAGACCGTAAAGAAGCGCAGACCGATCGTCTGCAAGCCATACAGATGGGTGTAGCTGTGCGCCATCAGCTCATTGGCCTTCTTCGTCGCCGCGTACAGGCTGATCGGCCTGTCCACCCGCAGCGATTCGGACAACGGAAACTCGGTGCTGTCACCGTAAACGCTCGAACTCGAGGCATAAACCAGCCGCCCCACTCCACCGTGACGGCAGCACTCGAGGATATTGATAAAGCCTTCCAGATTGGAGCGTTGGTAAGAAAGCGGATCGCGCATGCTGAAGGGAACGCCGGCCTGGGCCGCCAGGTGGCAAACCTGTCGCGGCTGCTGGTTGTCGAACACCTCACGCATGGCGGCAAGGTCGCAGAGGTCCGCTTCGACGTTGATATATGCATCGCCGCGGCGCGCCAGCTCGTCGAGCCGAGCGCGTTTGACGGCTACCGGGTAATAGTCGTTGACGGAGTCATAGCCGACAACACGGTGCCCCTCATCAAGCAGGCGACAGGCGACGCTGAAACCAATGAATCCGGCAGTACCGGTGACGAGGATGGGAGTGTCCATAGCGCAATCGGGTGTCAGGACTGATAAATGTTATCGGCTTTGCAGCAGGCGTTGCGGGTGTCAATCACCAGCGGCACCTGTCGCGCCAGAGCATCATGGTCGACATTGTCGTGCGCCGTAGTGATGATTGCAGCATCATAGCCGTTGCCCGCAATGTCCTCGAAAGCCTGGCAGCGAATGCCGGCAAAGCGTGAATATTCGCGCGTCGGCTTTACCACGTCGCAGTATGGGTCGAAATAGTCCACCTGCGCCCCATGATCGACGAAGGTCTGCCAGACAGCGAACGCCGGACTTTCGCGGTAATCATCGACGTTTTTCTTGTAGGCCAGCCCGACGATCAGCAGGCGGCTGCCGTTGAGCGCCTTCCGATGCTCGTTGAGCGCCATCATCGTCCGCTGCACGACGTACTGCGGCATAGATGTATTGACCTCGCCCGCAAGCTCGATAAAACGCGTCGAGATACCGTATTCTTTGGCCTTCCAAGCGAGATAGAACGGGTCGATCGGGATGCAATGCCCGCCGAGCCCCGGCCCGGGATAGAACGGCATGTAGCCGAACGGCTTGGTGCTGGCCGCAGCGATCACTTCCCAAATATCGATGTCCATGGCAGCAAACACCATCTTCAGTTCGTTGACCAGGGCGATATTGACCGAGCGAAAGATGTTTTCCATGAGTTTCGTGGCTTCGGCGGTCCGGCAGTTCGAGACCGGTACCGTTTCGCAGATCACGGCATCGTACAGGCTGCGCGCCACCGCCAGAGATTCACCGGTGATGCCGCCGACCACCTTCGGGATGGTCGAGGTGGAGAAGTTCGTGTTGTTCGGGTCCTCGCGCTCCGGGGAATAGGCGACAAGGAAATCCTGGCCGGCGACGAGGTCGGAGTTTCCCTCCAGGATCGGGATCAGCTCGTCCTCCGTGGTCCCGGGAAATGTCGTGGACTCCAGTATGATGCACTGGCCCCTCTTCAGGTGCGGTGCCAAGCGTTCTCCAGTACCGACGATGTAGCTCAAGTCCGGGTCGCGATGCTCCGAAAGCGGTGTGGGTACGCAGATAAGCACCGCATCACATTCTGAGGTGCGAGCGAAATCATCGGTGACCGAGGCCCGGTCGTTGCCCACCACGAACTGCTCGATGTCCGCCGACAAAATATGCCGGATATAGCTGTGGCCAGATTCGAGTTGAACGATCTTGTCGCGGTCAAGGTCGAAACCGCGCACTGCAAAGCCTTCGCGGGCAAAGGTAATCAGCAGCGGCAAGCCGACATAGCCGAGGCCGATGATGCCCACGACGGCCTCGCGAGCATCGATACGATTGATCAGTTGCTGGTGCATGACGGTGGTCGCGGTAGTAACAGCGCACGCGCACGGGTTGTCGGTGCCAGCAGGGCATGGCGCCGGAGTCGATTGACGATTATTAAGAATAGCGCAAGCACTTAAACAATTCCATTGATCTGTACACGCCACGCAGAATTCTTCTGAGATCGTACTAACTCAAGGTAAAACAACAGGCGCAATGAACAGTTCCTTGGATTTTGAAGAGAGAGTAACAAGGACCAGGCATGGCCTTGTCCCCAATGAGGCCTTCTTCCAATTGCGCGGCATTGCCCGCGGGAAGTTCGCTCTCGCTCTCCGGCAGCTAATCCATCAAGCAGATTTGATCCCGGTGTATCCCATTCCCTGCCAGTACGCCGGCCGCATCGGTCCCTGTTGCAACTGAATAGTGCTCAGGATAATTTATATTTGATGTAACAGATGCGTGCGGCACCTCTTTACAGCGTCTGTTCCCCGACATACCCGAAAATCAAAAATCATGTCAGGCAGTTTAACCACGTTCAAGTAAAGGAAAGCTCATGTCTCTAATCTCCGAACAGCAAATCCAGCAGTTTCAAGAAGAAGGATACTTCGTTACGGCCCCGATGTGGACAAAAGCCGAACTTCAGGCCGTGTCGGATGAGTTCGACCGACTCTATGACGAGTACGCCGAATCCGTTGATGCGAACAGCCATACGGACGACAGAGCGCGGGAACTTGCGAAGAACCGCCCGTTCATCGGGGCGGTGCACACATCTAGCGAGTTGATGTGCGAGTTCACAAAGTCCCCGATTTACCTCGAAGCCTGCCTCAAATTGATCGGTCCGGACGTCGATCTATATTTCAATCAAGCGGTTATCAAGCTGCCAGTGCAGGGGCAGGAATTCGGCTGGCATCAGGATTCGGGCTACACGCTCACAACGCCACTGGAGTACCTCACATGCTGGACCGCGATCAGCAGAAGCTTCGTAGACAACGGCTGCATCTGGGTGATCCCCGGCTCACCGAAAGGCGGCCTGCGCACACACCGCTTTGACGAACAGGGCCAGTCGAAAAACGCCGTGCTTGACAACGAGGACGGGGCGATTCCAGTCGAGATGGAACCCGGACAAGTTGCCGTTTTCAGCTCGTTGATGCTGCACAAGAGTGGGCCGAATATATCCAGTGAGGCCCGTAAGGGCTACGTTCCGCAGTATCACGTTCCTGGCGTGGTGATCACCGAGTCGAACAGCCTTTTCGGGGACGTATATCCGGTTCTGCGCGACGGCCGCCGCGCAGATGTGCCCGTGCCGAAGCCAATCCGACGATAGGAGAAGCAGGGACAATAGAAGGCCGCCAAGCGACAGGCTGGAGACAGGCATCGCTTTTCCTATTTCGAGAAGGACTGGTCCGGGGCTATTGCAGATAATGGGTCAGTCGTGCAGCAGGAAAGTTCAATACCGATCGCTTTCGGCTCGAAAAAAGCCTGCCTCTTCTTTACGCCCTGAAGTTTACGCTGGTTTGCAGACCCTTTGGTTCAATTCCATGTGCTGATTGCTATGCTGCAAAATAGCGGCAAATAAGTTGTACGGGCAGAATTCCAGCCTATGTTAATCGCTTTCCCTAAATGTGGCGAGACGTATTTCCGGCGCAAACCTGCGAAATTTCGCGCCTGCCTGCACGTCATGACATTTTATCTCTTCAGTGGAGTTTAACGATGGCCGAAAGCCTACCCCTGAACGTACAGGTTCGTACCGACAAAGGCAAACAGGCAGCCAAGCGCCTGCGCAGTGACGGGCGCATTCCCTGTGTCGTTTACGGCAATGCAGGGGCACCTATCAAACTCAGCGGTGACCGCCGCGAGGTCATCTCCGTCGTCAGTTCACCGGTGATCGTGACACTGAGTTTGGACAACGGCGACAAGAAAAACGCCGTGGTACGCGAGATCCAGCGCGATTATCTGAACGACACCGTCTTGCACGTCGATTTCCTTGAGGTAGATATGGACACCAAGGTCACTGCAACGGTCAACATCGAGCCCACGGGGACGCCAATCGGACTTCTTCACGAAGCCAACCTCGAGCAGCCGTTACACTCGATTGTGATCTCGTGTCTGCCGGCCGATTTGCCCGAGCGCATTATCGTTGACGTGACGCCACTGGACTTGAACGACACGATAACCGTCGGCGACCTGCCGTTACCCGAGGGCGTCGAAGCAGTCTCACCGGACGAACAGACCCTCGTCCTCCACGTCGCGCTGCAACGCACCGTTGAGGAAGAGGCCGAGGGCGAGGCCACGGGCGAGGCCGAGGGCGAGGCCACGGAGACTGTAGGGGAAGACGGCGAGCCGCAAGTCATTACCAAGGGCAAGAAGGAAGAAAAGGAGGAGTGACCGCCGGTTTTATCAGCAGCCGTACCCCGGCCAAATGACGTGGTACAGGCGCTAACCAAGCCGCAAGTGCGCGTATGCAATCGTCCCTGCCGAGACTGATCGTCGGCCTGGGGAATCCCGGGCCAGAATATGAAGAGACTCGGCACAACATCGGGTTCACCGCAGTCGACAGCATTCGCGCGCGCCTGCCCGGTAAAGGCAGCGAGTCGACTCATACAGCAAACAGTTTGATTTGGGCAGTACGCTTCGGAGGCCGCCTGCTTTGGTTGCAGAAACCGCTGACATACATGAATCTGAGTGGTACTGCAGTCGCCAAAGTGGCACGCGCAGAGGAGATACTGCCGGGAGAGATCCTCGTCATTTACGACGATCTCGACCTGCCGTTGGGGCGGCTGCGAATGCGGGAACAAGGCAGTAGCGGCGGCCATCGCGGCGTCGAATCGCTGATAGAAAGTTTGGAAAGTAGCGCCTTTGCAAGGCTGAGATTGGGCATCGGCCGGGCCGAAGCCGGAATGACAGTCGATTACGTTTTGGAGCGATTCGACGACAGCGAGGCGGAACTCTTGAAAACAGTGGTTAAGACGGCGGCCGATGCCGTGTTGCTGGCGGCACGCCGTGGCGTGAAAACGGCAATGAATCAATTTAACGGGCTCGATCTCGCCGCCGCAGGCGAAGCCGAAGCGCAGGACAATTCAACGAACGATGGGCAAACCTGAAGGAACGACCATGTCAAAAAAGTACGAAGCAGTGATCATTCTGGATGACCAGCTGCATCAAGACGGCGGCACTGTATTCATCGAGGCATTCACCAGCGCCGTCGGCGAACTTGGTGGCACCATCGAGAAAAATGAAAGCATGGGCCGTAAGCAATTGGCCTACCCGATCCGGAAGAAAACCTCGGGCGTCTACTGGCATTCATTCATGCATTTGACACCGGACACGGTGTCGACATTGCGCGAGCGTTACAGCCTCGACCAAACCATTCTGCGCCTCGAACTATTCATCAACGACCGCCCGGAGCGCTACTCACTGAAGCCCGATCTGCCGGCAACCGCCAGCCCCGCTGCCGACGGACCGACACCGACCATCACGCAAATTGCCGAGCGTGAAGCCGAGGCGCAGGCAGCAGCAACGGCTCCGCCCAAGCCACCGCCCAAGCCACCGCCCACACCGCCCACACCGGCCACGCCACCCACACCGGCCACGCCACCTGCAACGGCCGAAGCCGAAGCTGAAGCAGTTTCCAAAGACATAACAACTTCGGAAATCGAAACGAAACCGGACACCAAGGAATTGTGAGGAACTGCAATGCCGTCATTCAATAAAGTATTACTGATGGGCAACCTGACGCGTGACCCGCAAACACGGTTCACGTCCGGCGGCAGTGGCCTGTGCCAGTTCGGCATGGCCATCAACCGTCGCTACACGACCGCTTCCGGTGAAGATAAGGAAGACACTTGTTTCGTAGATATCGACGTTTGGGGCAAGCAGGGTGAAAGCTGCCAAAGCTATCTGCACAAAGGCTCGGCCGTATTCGTCGAAGGCCGGTTGCGCTTTGACCAGTGGGAGGACCGCGACAGCGGGCAGCGCCGGAGCCGCCTCACGGTCTCCGGCGAACGCGTGCAATTCCTCAGCAGCCCAGGACGTGGCGGTGATTTCGGCGGCTCAAGCGACGACCAAAGCCAGCAGCAAGCGCCGCAACAGCAGCAAGCGCCGCAACAGCAGCAAGCGCCGCAACAGCAGCAAGCGCCGCAACAGCAGCAAGCGCCGCAACAGCAGCAAGCGCCGAAACAGCAGCAAGCGCCTCCACCGCCATTTCCCGCTGGAAACGATGGACCAGCGCCGGACACCGGGGTCTTCAATGTCAACGACGACCCCATCGACGATATCCCGTTTTAACCCGACAACATCGAGGACGGAATGAAACAGAAAAACAACCGCGGGGGGCGTCGAAAAAGCCGCGTCATCCGCATCAAACGCTGTCGTTTTTGCGAGGATGCGATTGTCTACATTGATTTTCTCAACATAGAATTGCTAAGACGCTATGTGACCGAAAAAGGCCGCATCATCCCGCGCCGTATCACGGGCAGCTGCCCCGGGCACCAGAAAATGCTGTCCCAAGCCATTAAGCGTTCGCGGAATATCGCGATGCTCCCGTAACCTGAGGGCTCGATCATGCCAATCGAACTGATTCTGATGGACAACGTCGAGAACCTCGGCGAGATCGGTGACGCCGTTCGCGTCGCTGATGGTTACGCCCGCAACTATCTCGTACCAAAGGGCTTGGCTCGCAAGGCAACTCCGGGAGCCCTGCGCCAGTTGGAGGCGAAGAAAGTCACGTTGCGTATCGACTATGAAAAGGAAGTGGCAGGTGCCCAATCCCTTGCAGAAGCGATCGCCAAGCACTCCGTTTCCATTCCGGTGCAGGCAAGTGATGACGAGAAACTCTTCGGCTCGGTGACAGCGCAGAACGTCGCGGACGCGCTGAAGGATGTGGAAATAGAGATCGATCCGAAGAACGTGCTTCTCGAAGAACCGATCAAAATGCTGGGTGTATACCCGGTCGATCTGCGGCTGCATTCGGAAGTGACTGCGACTCTGAAAGTCTGGGTCGTGCGCGCCTGACCGGCCCTGCTTGCCCCTGTAGCGATCCCGCCCGGCGTTCGACAATTGAGCGCTGGGCGTTTTTTTTGCACTGCAACAGTTGATGCGCGCGCCTGATCAGCTATTGTCAGAGTACCTACATTATTAAACGCAAAACAACTGGCGATTCCCTCCAGCTCTTCTAATGGCCAATTCGCGTCTTGAAAATATCGGCCCCCTGCTGGTCGGTGACCGGCCTCTCCCGCACTCCCTCGAAGCGGAACGCGCCGTGATATCCTGCCTGCTGCAGGATACCCGCAATACCATCGACCTGGTCTTCGCCAAGCTGCGTACCGAGGAATGCTTCTATTCACCGGCACACCGAACCATCTACAACACGATGTCCGAGATGCGCTCGGAGATGGTCGTCGGCCAGATCGATCCGGTCACTGTGATCGAGCGGATCGAACGCAAGGGCAACCTCGAAGAAATCGGTGGCGAGGACTATATCGCCCACATCCTCAACGTCGTCCCGACCACCGCCAACGTCGAGGCTTACGTCGATTGTGTCCTCGAGGCTCATATTCTGCGCAACCTCATCGGCGCCTGCGCTGATATCGCCGGTCGCTGCTATGATGCCGAGGGCAATGTTCCGGAGTTGATCGATGCGGTCGAGCAGGAAATCCTCAACATCACCGAACTGCAGACGGACACGCGTACTGTATGCCTGCGCGACGTCATCACGGATGCGGTCGACTACCTCGAGAACCTCCACAAGCGTGACGCCAGCGTCATGGGGATGCGCACCGGCTTCGCGGATCTGGACAACCTGCTGACTGGTTTGAAGCCCGGGGAGTTGGTCATTCTGGCAGCGCGTCCGTCTATCGGCAAGACGACGCTGGCACTTAACATGGCCAGGAACATCGCCTGCGACCTGGCGAAGACAGGTCGGGCTGTCGGTGTTTTTAGCATGGAAATGGGCGCTCCACAGCTGGTGCTGCGTCTGGTCTGCAGTGAAGCCCGCATCAATATGAAAGACGTGCGTGACGGCAAACTGACCCCGGCCCAGTGGGGCGTCGACATCATCCAGGCCTGTGATGTGCTGAGCAACACACCAATCTTCATCGACGACATGCCGCAAATCTCTTCTGTCGAGTTGCGGCAGAAGGCACGGCGCATGAAACAAAACGATAATGTCGACATCATCTTTGTCGACTACCTGCAGCTGATGCGGCCGTCCGGAAACAATCGAAACGCCAGCCGAGAGCAGGAAGTATCCAAGATGTCGCGAGAAATCAAGGCCCTCGCCAAAGAGCTCGAAATCCCCGTCGTCCTGCTGGCCCAGCTAAACCGCCAGGCAGAACAGAGCGGCGGCCGGCCGAAGTTGTCGCACCTGCGCGAGTCCGGCGCCATCGAACAGGATGCCGACGTCGTGTTGCTGCTGCATCGCGAACGCGAGACGGAGATGGCAACGCCCGAAGAGATCTTGAAGAACGGCGTCGAATGCGAAATCATCGTCGCCAAAAACCGCAACGGCGAGACCGGCCTCCGCAAACTGACATTCCTGCCGCAATACACCCGCTTCGAGAATTTTACCGGTATTTCGGACGACGATGTGCCGCAGTATTAATTGCCTCTCAGGGCCGCGACGTTCAGACCAGATCGTTAAGCTGCAGGAATAAGTACAGCAGGCAGCCGGCCGACACCAGGTAGTAGCCCCTTTCACAGGCGGCCAACCAGCGGGGTCGATCTCTGACCGCGTCGAAAACGTTCTGGCCGGCAATCCGATTGCGCAGGTTCGAGATACACAGCATGCCCAGATTCTTCACGACGATAAACCACGCCAGCCGGCGTCCGATGTCCTGGGCCAACAGCACCCAGGCGACCGCGATCTCAAGGAAGAAAAGAACCAGTTTCAGGATCGACAGATGCATGAATCGCTGCAAAAAGGTGCGGCAGTCATCGTCGTCCGGCTCGACACGATCGTCCAGACAGGCCGCCGCCTCGTCCAATACCGCCGGCGGTACGTCACGAATCAGTGTATACTCCGGGCTGCCCGCGATGGAAATACGAAGGGAGTAGATCAGGATCAGCCAGATGACAAGACTAAGAAACCACATGGCAATCGGGACGGATGCTGGGGGTAGAATTGGTATAATTCGCGGCGAATATGATACAACTGTGCCTCTCGTTTGTCCACTCCGGATGGGCTGGAGCCAGAACAGCCCTACGGCCGGGAACGTGGCTGAGATCGGCAAATTTCGCACAATGGTGGCACTGAAGAAGACCGAGGAGCGACTGTCACGCAACCCCAATCGTGAAGGGCTTACCGGTACGGTGCAGAACAAGGTGCCGCGCCAGGCAGCCGAGCGCATCGACAAAGACACGTTGCCCACCATCGCCCCAGCAACATCAGCAAGGCACTCAGCCCGGAAGGCGAAGGTGTCAATATCATCATCTTGAAGCGCCAGCAGTAGGGGTACTACACGGGTTGATTAGCTTTCTTTAAGTACTTGGATAGATTAGGTTTACACCCTTTAACCTACCCCGCACCCCCTCCAGGCAGGTGTCCAGAAAACGTCAGACACGTGGTTCGATGGAGGCCGAGGAGCCAGAACTCGCTGTCCCAGCACCGGCCCCCTCTCAAGGGCGTCAAAATCCGCATACCACGGTTCTGCTGTGTAGACACCCGCGTCTTCATAGACCTCATCGGTCTGACCTGGTGTCTTTATCTACCGGGTCTGCGGCTTGGCTTCTTTACCCTTGACGATAGCAGACACGTGCTGGTCAACCGGCAGATTGATAAAGCTACAAAGCAAGAAACACTATGTCGAGATTCAATACCACTATTCGATCGGCCATGCATACATCGGTGAAGAACGATATCACAACTCCCTGCCCTGGTTGCAGAACGCCGAAAAGTTACAGAAGTCCTACGGTATTATCGTCATTGACAATCTCTCCGCCCTGGTCCGGAACTGGGAGCACATTGCCGCCTCGCAACCCCCGTCGGTCCCCGGACTTTGACAGTATGGCATGAATCTGGCGAATCCTATGGTATGCAGATGACAATAGACGCCGCCAAAACAAGAGCGCGGGAGACGCCGCCTGCCGCAACGATGGCAGACGTGTGCCAAAAAGTCGTCGCCAATTTGTCGCCGACCGAAACGGTTTCGCTGTCGCTCACCTATGAGCGCACGCTCGGCAGCGGCCGTTCCGCCACCGCCCGACTGATGCGGGTCGAAGGGCTGCATGACGAGCCCTGCATGATTGTCGAAAAAGTCTTCTGTCCAGGCCTGCTGACGCGGTTCATCTATGCCCTGGCCTTTCAGGCACCGTTCGGCTATCGCTACAATGAGGCGGCAATCATCACCGCTTTCTACCGCCGACGAGTCGTGCGCGCTCTGCTGGCCGCGCATGACATTCCACTGCGCATTTCCAACGCGCTCTATTACCGCTGGTCCAAAGCCGACCGCGCCTTCATCCTGGGCACCGAGTATGTCCCCGGTGCAGGACTCCAGGTCAACCCGGTCAACGAACACATGGTGCGGTCGCTGCTCACCAGGCAAAGCAATAAACGACCCCCTACAGACTACGAGATCCTGCTGCCGGCCATGCGCCGGTTCGAGCGGCTGCTGCGCGACTGCGGCTTAGTCGGCTCCGGCTGGCAGGTGTGCCCCGCGGCCATTGTTTCCACCGCAAATTTCATCCGTTGCAAGGGCGAATTCTGGGTCATCGACCTCGAGTCCGGCATTCCGGCGATCATGGTTCCCTATTATGTGATCTACGGTCTCCTTCATGGTCAACGACCGATGTTCGACGATCTCGAGGCCGGACGCTGGTCGCGTTGGTTCGATCGCCATACAGGCGACCTGCTGTCACGCCTCGATCAGGCAGAATACCAGCAACTGGTGCACAACAGCGGACAGCTCTGCAACCATGCAGCAGCCTGGAAAAAAGCCGAGCTCGCAATCTTTTGTAACCCCTTTCATCTGATTCCGTCAGACAACCGCGACTGCATGAAAACGGCCGCGATCGAGCGTTGGCGCCGCTTGGAACTGATTGACAAAGAGGAGCATGAGTGGTACGGCACCACCTCGCGCTTCGCCACGACCCGCACCTTCCTCTGCGGACTACTGCCAGGGCGTTTCGGCCGTTTTCTGCGACGGCTCAGCGGCAACAGTCAATATCGCCAGGACACCAGCCGCTTCTTGCGCGATCGCGAATTTCGCCGTGCCGCGATTGCCGCGTATACCGGCGGCAAGTGCGAGAAGTGGCGGCAGCAAAGGCGTATTGCGGACTCCACACAGTTCACTTCGATCACCCGGCGCTTCCTTATCAGCTGGCTGCTCAGCTACACCTCCTCCGTAAAACTACAGCGCTTCCTGGTCGATCGTGAGGTCCGCGGAGAAATGCGCACCGCTTGCTGGCGGTTTATCGCATCCGAGAGTTTCCAAACGGAATACGCCAAGATTTTCGTCTTCCGCGCGGTCACGGAATGGACCGCCGACGGACGCCTGACGACGGAGGATGAGACCATCATCAGATCCCGGGTCGAAGACGGCAGCATGCAGGAATACATCCGCTGCTTCGCATTTCATGCGACACTGAAGCTCCTGAGTCCACTGACAACCAGTCTCAAGATTACCGGGTTCGCACTGCTGGCAGCCGGCATGTCCAGCGCCGCCATAGACACGGAATCCACCAGCGTACTTGGCATGATTCCCAGTGTTTTCTGCATACCTCTGGCGATCCTGCTGATTGTCAACACCTCGATCTTGCGCACGCTGGTTACGCTGTCACGGATAGTCGTGAAGCGGCGCAGCCATATTTCCTATTGTATCGCCCTGTTTGTGGGTATAGTGCCTATGGTCGGCAGTTTTGCCTACCCGCTGCAGATGTACTGGAGTTGTCGCGAGTTGTCGATTTTTTTGACGCGGCACGTCGTCGCGCGCGTCGGCCAGGCTCTGCCCATTTACGGCGGCAAGCACACGCGCACCGAGATCTGGATGGTGCAACTTGCCAACCTGCCGTTCGAAGCACTGGGAATTGCAGAGTCCGCAACTAATGTGATCTGGCACCGTACTGCCGAACCTGCGACAGCCGCAGCGACATCCGCGCCGGCATCACCGGAGGATGCCGCGTTCATCGAACACCTGTTTGCTCGATTCGAGACTCGAAAGTAAATCATCTGTGATTGCGACGCTCATTATTCTGATCATCGCCCTGCTCGGACTCAGCGCTTTTTTTTCGGGTTCCGAGACGGCGCTCTATTCCCTGCGGCATACGACGCTCGAAGGTTGGCTGCACAACGGCACCCCGCAGCAACGCATTGTCGCGGCGCTCATGCGCGACACGCACACAACGCTGATCACCATCCTGCTGGTCACGAATTTTGTCAACATCCTGGCGTCGGTACTCATCGCCAAGCTCGCCAGCACCTACCTTAGCGGTACGCAAGCGACACTGGTTGCCGGTGTCATGGCAACGATCGTGATTCTGATCTTTGGCGAAGTCATACCGAAAACATTCGCGTACACCCGCCCCGAGCACCTGGCGCCCAAGCTGGCGCCGATAATCCTCTTCTGCAGAACTTTATTTGCACCCGCCGTTCATCTCATCCGACGCATCACAACAGCTATACTCGGCAGCGCAGCCCTGCCATCGAATGCCATCACCGTCGAGGAGTACGAGTCGTTTATCAACATCAATAAGAACGTCGGAGCATTCGCGGCGCCCGAAGCACAGCTCCTCGAAGAAATCATGCAGTTGCGGACGATCGCTGCGGTCAATGTCATGGTGCCACGCATCGATGTATTGACCGTCGATGTCCACGATGACGAACTGAAGATCATCAATGCCATTCGACAGTACCGCCACCGTCGCCTGCCGGTCGTCGACGGGGACCTGGATAATATTGTCGGTGTCATGGATGTCAAAACCTACACGATGAGTGCACCGGCAGTCCGACGCAACTGGACGAAAACTTGCCTGCGCAAACCGCTATTCGTGCCGGAACTGGCGAAGCTCAATAGTGTCCTGGGCCAGCTGCGCGAACAGAGTCAAGGCGTCTGCTTCGTCGTCGACGAATACGGCGGTATCGAAGGCATGCTTACTGTCGAAAATATTCTTGAGGAAATCGTCGGCGAGATGTCCGACGAATACGACGGGCAGGACCTCGAGATTACCGAGATCCACCCCGGCCACTGGCGGCTGAACGGCCTGCTACAGTTGCATGACTTGCAGGAGGCCATCGACATTGAACTACCGGAAACCACCTCGGCCAATATCACTGGGTTCATTACCGAACAACTTAGCCGTATGCCGATCAACGGCGACCAACTGACCGTCGGCAACTTCCGGTTCGTCATCCGCGCGGTCCATCGACATCGTGTGCTGGAACTCGATCTGTACCGCCAGTCGGATACCCAATTATGACTTTTTCGATCCTCATTATCCTGACGTTCCTGCTGATCCTGGCTTCCGCCTGCTTCAGCGGATTCGAAAATGGCATCATCGCCGTCCGGCGCGCCCGCCTCGAACATGCCGTCTTGCAAAATTCCACCGCTGCCGGATTGATGCAGAAATTCCTCGACCGCCCGGCCATTATGCTGGCCACCATTCTGCTCGGCAACAATCTATGCAACTGTTTCTCCGCTATCCTCTTCGACGAAATCGTTGCCGGCCCTGAAGCGGCCATGTGGGTATCCACTGCCGGTTCGGCCATCCTCACGGTGCTCGTGCTGGTGTTCGGTGAAGTCACACCGAAATTGTGGTTTCGGCAACGGCCGTATTTCCGCTGCCGCCTGTTGATCTACCCGATGTACCTCTTTCACCTGGTCATGTATCCATTCATCTGGGCGTTGGCTGGCGTGACGCGCATAGTTAACCATCTCTTCGGCGATCATGGCAGCGGCGACGGCAAGCGCATCAAGTTTTCGCGCGAGGAATTCCGCATCCTTTTGTCTGAAAGTGAATCGGCCGAACTCCTGGATCCCGAGGCACGCCAACTGTTGCACAACGCCCTGGAATTTCACGACCGCGTCGTCCGCGATGTCATGGCCCCGAGAGATCAGGTGCAATGCGTTGCTGCCGATGCGACGCTGGCAGAGGCCGTGGCGCTGTCGCGGCGATGCAATCTGTCGCGCCTGCCGGTTACCCGGCAGGGTAGCGACACATGGATCGGCATCTTCAATGTTTACGATGCGATTTTCAGTACTGACCGCGTGCACTGGGACGATGAAAGTGTCATCGACTTCGTTCGCCCGCTCGTCAACATTTCCGAGCATGCCAGTGTTAACCAGGTTCTGGCCCAGTCCCGCAGCACTCGCAGCCCCATCCTGGTAGTGACCGACGACGACAACAATCAGCGCGGTATCGTGACCCCCATGGATGTCACCTACCCGCTCGTCGGCAAACTGAAAACTTGAATATCGCTACGTTTGCCGCGGATTCGGATGGGTGACGAAGGCTGTTACAAATGCCTGGGTATAATCCAGAATCGCAAGGGTGACCTGAAGCATCCCAGTGTGTGCCAATTGGCCTGGTCACACTATAGGAGATGGATGTTCACACACAAAAAAAAGCGAAAGGCGGAGGACCTGGCTGTTGCCGCCGGCAGTGCCATGGAAGAGGGCGATATCGAAACGGCTATCGGCCTGGCAGACGCTGCCACCAAGATCTACGACCACAGCGGCAAGGTCTGGTTCATTCACGGGCAGGTCATGCAGCTCGCCGAGCAGTACGAGGACGCCTTGGAAAGCTACTCCACAGTAAAAATCTGCGAACCTGACAAGGCAGCCCTGGCAATCTACAATCAAGGCAAGGTCTACGAAGAGCTGCAGCAGTGGGACAAGGCATTCGAGGCCTTTGACGCAGTCGTCGAACTCGACCCGGAGGACACCGATGCCTGGGTCAACCGCGGTGTGGCCCTGGCCGAGGTGGACCGTCATCGCGAGGCTATCGCAAGCTACGACCGGGCCCTGAAACTGTCACCCGACGACGACGACGCCTGGGCCAATAAAGGCAACAGCCTGCAAGTGACCGGTAAGTTCGATGATGCCATCGCCTGTTATAACGCAGCGATCAATATCGACCCGGCAAACCTGGCCAGTCAGTATGGCTTGTGCGAGAGTTTATACCATCAGGAGCGGTACGAGGAATCTGTGAATTTCGCGGAAAATGCGTTGCAGCTCGATCCGACGTTGGCGCCGGCCTGGGTGTTCAAAGCCATATCCCTGTCGCAGCAGGGTCACAACCGCCATGCACTCGATGCGATTGAAAAGGCAGCCGTACTCGAGCCCGAGTCGCCGGAGACATGGAACAATCGCGGTGAGATTTTAGGCCTGCTCAACCGTCTGGACGAAGCCAAAAAGTCGTTCGAACGAGCGCTGAATCTCGACGCAAAATGCGCCGCCGGTTGGTTTGGCTTAGCACGGATACACTGTTTCCTCGGCGCCCATGAAGCGGCCCTTGACTGTTTCGACAACTATTTCCGTCTTGCTCCGAAGACTGACGCCCTCATGCCGGCGGCGCAGGCCGCATACAAACTGTGCTGCGAAACATTGGAAGCGCAGCCCCTGGCGAAACCGGACAGCAAGGAATAGCTGCTACGGCAGATTTTCCATACACGGCCAATAGCAGCGTTGCAACAGCGATCGCGGAGATTTCATCCAGTCGGCGCAGGCGCGACTGCCAGTATGACTGTACAGTGCTCCGGTTCACTAACGCCAAACCCGCACGTCGCTGCCGGTATCACATGCACCGTCGCACCAAAATAATTGCCACGCTCGGCCCCGCAACCAGCTCGCCGGAAATGCTTTCGAAGCTGATCGACGCGGGCATGGATATCGCCCGTCTGAACATGTCGCATGCCAAGACCGAGGATGTCCGCCAAGCCGTCGAGCATATCCGCCGGCTGAGCACTGAGAAAGACCGTCGTGTCGGCATCCTGATGGACACGCAGGGACCGGCGATTCGCACCGGCGACCTGCTCAACGCCGTGGATCTGTCTCCGGGCGACCGCATCGCACTGACGGTTCGCGGCGAAGTGTCGGAGGAGGAGCAATCGGTCGATGTCAATTACGAGCATCTAGTAGATGACATCAGCGTTGACGATATCGTGCTGGTCGACAACGGCAACATCCAATTGAAGGTTTTGGAGAAACATTATAACCACCTGTCGTGCGAGGTCCTGACCGAAGGCGTGCTCGGCAGCCGGCGCCACATCAATTTACCGGGCATCCGCGTGAACCTCCCGGCGTTGACAGAGAAGGACATGGCCGACATCAAGCTCGGCATTGAGCTCAATGTGGATTTTTTCGCTATGTCCTTCGTGCGCGAAGCCGATGACGTCGTGAAACTGAAAGGCATTCTCGAATACAACCAGGCCCCGCAGAAGATAGTAGCGAAACTGGAAGACCAACAGGGTGTCTCCAATCTCGATGAAATTATCGAGGTAGCAGACGCGATGATGGTGGCGCGCGGCGATCTCGGCATCGAGTGTCCATACGAGGAATTGCCGATCATCCAGCGTCGGGTCGTCAAGCATTGCATTCGGATGGGCAAGCCCGTCATCGTGGCAACGCACATGCTCGAGTCGATGATCAAAAGCCCGTCACCGACGCGTGCGGAAGTAACGGATGTGGCAAATGCCGTTTTCGAGCAGGCCGATGCGGTGATGCTCTCGGGTGAAACGTCAATCGGTCAATATCCGCTGCAGTGCCTCGAGGTCATGGACCGCATCGCCCGTCGCATCGAACGCAGCGGCGGCGCCGGGTATGCTGCGGAAGCCGATCCCGGCGATGACTTTGCAAAGATAGTCCAATCGGCCTGCAGTTTGGCCATGGAAGTCGAAGCCAACGGCCTGATCCTTTTCACACGCACCGGACGAACCGTGCGCTACGGCGCCTGCCATCGCCTATCGAACATACCGATCTATGCGTTTACGGACAATCCAGTTGTGCTCAATCAAATGACACTGTACTGGGGCGCCTGCGGCTACATGATCGACTTCGACGACACCGATCCGGCGAACAATTTCAAGGCGGCGATGCAGCTGCTGCGTGAGCAAGATATACTCAAGCACGGCGACGCCATCGTTTCGGTTACCCAAGTGCTGGCCCATGGACAACTTGTCGATACCGTACAGATGCATCGCGTGGAATAGGCGGATCCTTGATTCACAGGAATACGGGCCCCAAGAAACGAACCTCGAGTTCAAAACGTCGAAGTCGAAAATTTCCTCCCGTCTGCTGTGCAAAAAGGATCATACCTGCCGGTTTGCGCTATTACCGGGCGCGGTTCTATTTTACCGGTAGTTTTGAACTTCTGTTACTACACCCTTGGCGACTATCGTAAGCCGATGAAAAAGCTGACAATCCTGGTAGTAGAAGATGACGCGGCGATCCGCCGCGGCGTTGTCGACGCGCTCGAATTTGCAGGTTACGCCGTGCTGCAGGCCGGCACCGGCTCGGCAGCCGAGGAGCTGGTGACGACGGCAACCTTCGATCTGGCTCTGCTCGACCTCGTGCTGCCGGGCAAGAGCGGCCTCGACATCCTGCGGCAGCTGCGGGAATCGCAGCCAACACTGCCGGCAATCGTCCTCACGGCAAAGGGCTCAGAGTCCGACCGTATCCGCGGGCTGCGTCTGGGCGCCGACGACTATGTCACGAAGCCCTTCAGTATCCGCGAATTACTGGCGAGGATCGAAGCGGTGCTACGCCGCTCGCCCGAGCGCCCGCACACGTTGCAGACGATCAAACTCCCAGACGGCCTGGCCGATCTCGAGAGGCGTGAGGTAAGATTCGACAACGGCGCCACCACCGATCTGACCGAGCGCGAAGTCGATCTTTTGCTGTACCTGGCTTCCAACGCCAATCGCGCCGTCACCAGGGACGAGTTGCTCACACGCATCTGGCATATCAAGCCGCAGAAGGTGGAAACCCGCACCATCGACATGCACATTGCCCGCCTGCGCGATAAGCTGCGGACCGACCCATCGCAGCCTGACATTATCCAAACAGTGCGGGGCAAGGGGTATCGATTCGTCAGCAGCACCAACACCGAATAGCTGCCGCACTTCCACACAGATCCCACGGCTCCCTTATTCCAAAACTTCATCATTCCACGATCAGGCAGGACTGAATGCTTCGTTCCGCGTATACCTGGGTGATTTTCTCGGCCTGCCTCATCGCCGTGGTTGTCGCGGTTGGGCTGATCAGCGTGACCGTACTACGGCTCGAAACCGCTGAGATGGAGGCACAGCGACAAATTTACGTCCAAGAGAGCGTGCGAGCGGCTTTGTGGCGTCTCGAATCGACCGCGGTTGAACTCCTGCCGGCCTATTCCGAACCTGCTCCAGCGGTTATCGAGGTATTACCGGACACCGGATCCTGGGAAGGCCATACATCCACCCAACTCATCGAGGCGTCGAGAACTGCCAAAACACCACCGGTCATCGATCAGACAACGATCGAAGGGTTCCGTGAAGATCCGACCAGAGACAAGATCGCGATTTACCAGCGGGTCCGCAATGCAGAAGAATGGAACGCCAGAGTCGCCATGGCCAAAGGCATCGGCATCAACCGTCCGGTGTGGCTTGGTGAACACCTCGTGCAAATCGAGGCAGGCCCGAACGGCAGCGCTCGTGTGACGATGCTCGAAACGGCAACCATGAAAGCCCGACTGCTGGCAGCGATCGCTGATTTGCTGCCCGATGCGGCCCTACTGCACGTCGATGCCGGCAGTAAACCGGAGCCTAGCCGAACGCTCGCCTGCCTGCCGATCAGTATCGAACCCGGCGCTGTCGATATCCCGCCTGGCCGGCCGACGCCGATCAAGCTGATCCTCACGGTGGCCTGGAGCTGCATGCTTCTTCCGGCACTCGGCATTGCCATTCTGCTGTTTGGCAGTATCTCGCTGAACGAACGCCGGGCAGCATTTGTTTCGGCAGTAACCCATGAACTGCGCACGCCTTTGACAACATTCCGCATGTACGCCGAGATGCTGCACGGCGGGATGGTGCCGGAGTCGAAACGGCCCGAGTACTTGCAGACTCTCCGTACAGAAGCCAACCGCCTGAGCCACTTGGTTGAAAACGTGCTGTCATACGCGCGTCTGGAGCGCGGGCGCGGCAGCCGACGCCTGGAACGTGCCGCTGTGGGAGACGTGATCGAGAATGTCCGCGAACAGTTGACGGACCTGGCGGCACGCGCCGATATGAAGCTCGGCATCCAGATAGCGCCATCAGCCATGGACCTGTATGCCAACATCGACGTATCCGCTGTCGAGCGTATCATCTTCAACCTCGTTGACAATGCCTGCAAATACGCCGATGGGGGAACTGATCGGCGGATCGAATTGATCGCAGACCCCGACGACGAGCTGGTCACTGTCAAGGTCCGAGATTGGGGCCCCGGGGTACAGAAAGCCGACCGGAAACGCTTGTTTCAACCGTTCTCCAAGTCAGCCAGCGAAGCTGCAGACTCCGCACCGGGCATCGGAGTAGGCCTGGCACTCAGCCGCAAACTTGCACGTACCATGGGCGGCGACCTCAGCCTCGACCCCGACATTACCGACGGGGCTTGTTTTGTGCTGACACTACCCCCTGCCCGCGCAGCCACATAAAAATGCACCGATCACGATCAGAACTTCTGCCGCCGTGACTCCTGTTCATAGTCAGCCCGACAGTGTCAACGCCGGACTTGTCGACAAAGTGTTCCGAGGTGGCTCGGCTGACAGTATTTTAGGTCTGATAGACCAATGCCGCCAAAGGAATGGCGCTTGCAAAAAACCATGCAATCGCCAACGGTCGACCCATTCGCTGACCCGGTGCCGTACATCACGCAATCACTGGAGCTGTCGCTTCGGTGATGCGGTGTGCCTCACGTGGCTGCATAGAGCCGATTCTCTGCATCCAGGCTGACAATCCGGGAGTAGTGGTAGACCTGTGTTCCATCAGTGCCCGGAGCAGTCTCTATCGTAGTGGGTACTTCGATGACGAAATCAGCAAAGTGCGGCGCGTTGAACGCGACGAATGCGAGCGAGATCAGATCGACAAGCTTCTCAGATCGTTGCGCAAGGTCGGGAAAAGCCAGCGGACCGGTGTCAATTTGGTAGATGTCGCCTTCTCTTATAGTATTGAGCGACTTGACGGGATACTCGATAATGGCGCGCAGACCGGTGTCACTGTTCCATATCTCGGTCTGCGCGACGATGGGACGGTTGTCGTACGTGGCCTGCAAAATTTCCCGCGGGGTGGTCAGTTCTTGCAGGGCACTGCTCTCCACAAAACGTTCTGCCGGGCCGTCCCACAGATCCACGGTCTTCAGGCAACTCCTGTAGTTCGGGTTGAGCCATGCCTTCCGGCGGTAGATGAGCGTGTATTCAGGTCCAAAAACCGGCAGGAAGTCGAAGTTGTCTTCTTGAAACAAATCCTTCTCCGCAAACGTGTGCTCGCTTTTGCACGAGGCACATTGGATGTAGTCCTCTGTCACACCATCGCGTTCATCGATTATGCGTGTGCGAGACTCGACCCATATTCTGACTTCATTGAGTGGCGATTTCCCGATCATGAAGGATCGCGCGTAGTCTAACGGTACCATGGCCATCTGTATTCCCTTTTCTGTTTATTACGAAAAAAAGCCGAAGAAGCCCATTATCGGTCGAGAATCTCGATTTGATATGCCGAGTTTTCCCGGTCGGGCGACGAGACCGAGCAAGTTGATATCGCCACCACACAATCCATCGCCGCTTTCAGTTCGATCGAACTGCCCGGGATGGAGGCCGGCCGACGAATCTCCATACCGCCAGCGCCGTCTACAGCAACATCGAAAAACAGGTTGAGCGGGTCCGGGACTTCGTGAGGCTTCACACCCCAAGGCTCGAGCGCTTTCACGAGCTGCTCGAGACAGCCGTCGCGCGAAACACCGAATCGCGTCTCCAGTGCATATCTGCAGCACGGCGTATACAACAAGTCATGGGCACCGTGTGTGTCCTGGACGATCGTGAAGATGATTTCCGGGGGAAACGTGTTCGTCCACAGGCTGTGCCCTTGCGTGACAGTCACCCGCTGATTCTCGACGCGCGATCGCGCCTGCGACAAGCTGACTGCGAAGTCGTCGGCCTTGAAGGCTACGAAGTCTCCCGGCTGCCTGCCATCGATATCGATCACACGCACTGTCTGGCCAGTGCTTACACTGAAAGCTTTGGCCGACATCGGCGGGACAATAGCGCTCTGGCTAACGTTCATCTCTCTCGCTCCTGATTAGTCATCCGGCAGTGTAGCCTCGATTGGATTCATGCCATCATAAAGAAAATGCGTCCAAAGGCAAAATAGACAAGCAGACTGAGGCCAAAAAACAATATGCTGACACACATGTTGGGGTATCGTTTGTTGTCGTGTCACTGGGGCATAACGTTTCCTCTTATCCCCCGAGCGCCAGGCGCCAGGCGTGGGCGATAGCGATAATGAACACCAGTACACAAACACTCTGCAAGATGGTATTCTCGCGAACTTTTATGGCCAGTGGTGCAATGACCCCGAGTACCAAACCGCAGACCACGCCCCACCAGTGAGCAGCCCAGTCCGAACCCGGCCCGGTGCCGAGTTGGCCGAGCAATGCAATCACCGCGATGATCGGTAGCAGCACGAAACGCACACTGAAGGTCCGCGGCAACAGAAACTGCATGGCACGCATGGTGCCAAGCAGGCCGAGTGCGCCGAACACCGCCGTCGAAGCACCGATCGAGCGATGGCCGGCATCCGCCGTCAACGCAGTGATCAGATTGCCGCCGATGCCGGTGACCATGATCAGCAGCCACCCGGTACCGTAGCCGAGGTAGCGGCAGATCGTTGCACCGAGAAAGAGGGTGCAGGCAACGTTGCCGAGCATATGACCGAAATCGGCATGCAGGGTGAGCGCCGTCACCAGTCGCCAGTACTGGCCGGCGCCAATCAGGTCGGAATCAGCCCGACCATTGATGAACCACGGGTCCGATGAATCATACGGCCCGGTGACAAAGAAAAAAATCACTATGCCGAGACAGACAAGAGCGCTCAGTATCATGCCGGACTGGCCATCGCCCTCCTCCTCGACCAACTGCGGCGGCCAGTCGATGCTTTCCTCTTCGAACTCGCCGAGCAGCGCCAGAACGTCGTCACGTCGATGCGCTGCCACAATGATGCAGGTGCGGCCGTCTTCGACCTTGGTCTGGTAGGGGATGGCGGCGGAGCTCAGGACGGCCATCCATTCACGGGTCTTCTGGGAAGGCGGCCAGAGGCGAAGCGCTTCTGGCGACGACTCGGGATGTTCCGCGCTAGAGCTCAAGACCATCAAAGGCGTTGCCGAGACCGCCAAAACTGCTGCTGCCGGAATCGTCCTTATCCTTGAGGTATTCCTTATAGTCTTCGTCGTCTTCGGTTTGCGCCCCGGGCAAGGCCAGAGAAATACGCCCACCCTGAACCTGTTCGATGATGACCTGCACCTCGGAACCGGGCGGGTAGGTGTCCCACATTTCCTTCATGCGATTGCCCTGGCCGCCCTTGAACGGAATCTTGCTGACATGCACAAGACCGGTCTGGGTAGGCGACAAGCTGACAAATATGCCGAACTGCTTGATGTCCTCGACCTTGCCCGGGCGCATCTGGCCGATCGTCAGCGTCTCTTCACCAACCGACATCGTGCGGCCGACCTGCAGATTCTCCAGCGCCAGTCCGATGCGGCGGCGCTCAAGATCCATAGTCTCGATGTAGACCTCGATCTGCTGGCCCTCTTCGAGAACTTCACGGGCGTGGTTAAGGCGTTTACCGGCGCCAAGCTTCGAGATATGCACAAGACCTTCGATACCCGGTTCGAGCTGCACAAACGCACCGAAATCCATCAGCCGCGTGACTACGCCGTTGTAGCATTTGGTCTCGTGATACTTGTCGACGACGTCGTCCCAAGGATCGCCGAGGACACGGCGCAAGCTCAGCGAAATGCGGTCAGCGGCCCAGTCAATCTTGTTTACATAGACCTGAACCTTCTGGCCGATGGAGACGACGTCTTCGGCGTTTTCAACGCGGTTCCAAGCCAACTCGCCCATCGGCACCAGCCCTTCGACGCCGCCGATGTCGACGAAGACGCCGAAGTCCCGGATATTGCGGACCGTGCCTTCGACGACAGCGCCTTCAACCAATTCGCCCTGAAGCTGCTCACGCCCCTTTTCCTGCTCCTGCTCCAGCAGGCGCCGGCGGGAAACCACAAGATTGCGATCCGTGCATTCGGCAATCAGGAATGAGAATTTCTCACCAAGATAAATGCTCTTGTCGCGGACACCGTAGAGGTCGATCTGTGAGAACGGGCAAAAGGCGGTCTTGTTGCCGATCTTCACATCAAATCCGCCGGTGCGTTCCGATTCGACACGACCTTCGATAGGAATCTGCGCTTCGTACGCATCGAACAATGCGTCGTTGTCGGCAGTGCCGCCCAGGATTTTCACGGTCAGGTGCAGCTCGCCGCCGCGAGAGTGCGCGAAAAAGGCTTCGATCTCGTCGCCTTCGGCGTACTTCAGTTCGCCGTCTTTCTCCAGCTGCACGCGGTCAATCAGGCCTTCACTCTTGGCTTGAATATCGACAAACACTGTGTTATCGGTGATCGCGGTGATCCGGCCCGTGACCTTTTCACCCGGCTCAAAGAACGTCTTCAACTCCACGGATTGCTCGATGTATCGTTCGAAATCGATGTCAGCCATTATTCGTCTTCCGCGTCTTTGACAGCCTTGTCTTGGATGTCCTTGGCAACGTTGGCCGGCACCTGCTCGTAGCGAGCAAACTCCATGTCGAAGGAACCGCGCCCCTGAGTCAATGGGCGCGTGGTACCGATCTCAACGCCACCGTCAACCACGACCAGAGCCATGTCACAGATGTTCAAGGCCGCAATCGTGTCGCCAAAGGAATCCGTATTACCCGGGGTATCGATGAAAAAGAGGCGCGTGTCATTCCATTCGCAGGTCATCGGCGAGGCATAGAGGCTGCACCCTTTCTCCTCCTCTTCGGGGCGGCAATCGGCCACACTGGTCTTCTGGTCAACGCTGCCAAGGCGGGGTACAGCACCCGACTTGAACAGGATGAGGTCGGACCGGGCGGTCTTACCGTGACCGGCGTGACCGTCGATGGAGAAATTGCGTACTTGTTCGGCCGGCTTACTGTTCATGGATTCGATCTCGTCGGTTTTATAGACCCAGTGGTTGAACAGACCACTCCCTGATTCACGGCGGATCTATTACTATAATCCATAAGACCCGCGGTGTAAAACAGCTTTGCCGGCACGCAGCACCAAGAAACAAAAGTACCACAATACCTCCGCGCTCGTCGTTCACGGCACGCATAGGCTGCCTCATCCGTCCCCTCAACATCCGTGCGTTCGGGAATCTGCGCTACCGGGGATGGGATGGTTTTCCCGGCAGCATGCCGCTTGCCGCAGACACTTAGGGACAGAGTTTTCCGGCGAGAATCACTTCCCCAACCCACCGTCATCCCGCAGGATGACGGAGTCATGGCGTTTTGGCATAATAGCCGGCTGGGAATTCAGCCGAAATCCGATATATTATCCCCTTGAACAGAGGCACACTGACACACGCGCTTTCCATGTCCATCCTGCGCTATTTTCTGGGGCTGAAAGAGAAGCCTAATCCACTCCTCGAACATTGCACGATTGCTGCCGACACGCATGTCGGCCGGGTACGCAAACACAACGAGGACGCCTACATCTGCATCTGCAATCCGTGGGACAACGCTGTCCTGCTCGGGGTTGCCGACGGCATGGGCGGCCACGAGGGCGGCGAGATTGCCAGCTACCTGGCAACTCGGTCGCTGATCGCGAGCTGGAATAAGAACGGCCATGCCCAGTTCAAAAACAAAAGCAGCGTGCGCAGCTTCCTCGACCAGGGACTTGCGAATGCCAATCAGCAAATCTACGCCATTAACCAGAAGCTCAATATCCGCTGGAAAATGGGCACCACCGCCACTATCGGGATTGTCTGGCGGAACAAGCTGACCATCGCCCAGATCGGCGACAGCCGCTGCTACCGCATGCGCAACGGCACTATCCGCCTGCTCACCTCCGATCATAACTGGATGAACGAGATGATCGACAGCGGCGGGATGACCGCCGAAGAGGCAGAAGCCCACCCGCTGGCGCAAACCCTGACCAACTGCCTGGGGACGTTCGAACACCTGCGCATCGAATTCTCTGAGCACACCATCGCCAAGGGCGATCGTTATCTCTTCTGCAGTGACGGCGTGTCATCGTATATCGACACCGAGTTGATCTCGGAGCAGCTCAATGCCTGTGACGCGGCAGCTCAAAGCGTGTATAATCTCGTCAATGTTTCGCTCGCGAACAGTGGTGCCGATAACATCACTGCAGTTTGTATCTTTGTCTGAACACACCAGGACTGTCATCCTGTGATGTCCCCACTGCCAATCGTGACGATGTTCGTCGTCACTGCCGCGCTCCTGCATGGCACCGACTATCGCGCAATTACGTTTCGCCTCCCCCCCGGCCAAACGGTGCCCGTCGATATCCCGAACCTCAATGTCGTCAACCGTATCGACGACTGTTTTCACGCCGATGCCTCAGACGCCGCTATTGCCGAATTAACGGCCCGTGGCTTCACCTGCGACAGCCTCCCGCAGCAACTGCAGGCCAGCGGCTATCCTGCGTTTGAGGACATAGAAGCAGATCTGCAGACTTGGGCCCAGCAGTTTCCGAACCTCTGCCGCCTATACCAGATCGGCACTTCGACACTTGCCCGGCCCATTCTGGTGATGCAAATCACCGACAACCCGCTGGTCGAGGAATTTGAGCCGGAATTTAAGTACGTCGCCAACATGCACGGCGACGAAGCCATCGGGCAGGAAATGGCGATGCAATTCATCGAGCACCTGCTCACCTCTTATGGTACGGACCTGGGCGTCACGGCACTGGTGGACGGCACCGACATTCATGTGCTGCCGATCATGAATCCGGACGGATACGTCGCCCACGAACGTAACAACGCTACCGACAAATACGGCTACGACCTCAATCGCAACTTTCCGAGCCCGACACATCCAGCCGGTAACGAACTGCAGCCGGAGACGGTGGCGGTCATGGACTGGACCGCAGCCCGCAACTTCGTGCTGTCCGCCAGTCTGCACAGCGGCGCCGTCGGCATTGTCTACCCATGGGGGCACGCACACGATCACCTGAATGCAGCGGAGATGTTTCCTGAGACGCCGCTCGCCCGGGAACTGTGTTTTGCCTACACCGCACTGAACCCGACGATGGCCGCAGTCAATACCGGTGGTTGGGAGAACGGCATTATCAACGGCCTCGCATGGTACCCGGCCGACGGCGAAATGACCGATTGGAACTATCGATTTCACGGCTGCATCGAGACGACCATCGAGTTATCGGTCATAAAGGCGCCGGACTACGGGACAATCGAAAATTTCTGGACCGGCGCCGACCACAACAACCGTGCCGCAATGCTGG
>CAUZJQ010000009.1:0-38146 GCA_963580095.1 Lentisphaeria bacterium
TCCTACTCACTGCCACGCCACAACTGGCACTCGGCAGCGGTCGGGAAAAGAAGTGATAGAAGGCGTGTTGCAATAGTATTCAAATATAAAAGAATGGCTCGCTAATACAATACCAGCCAACGACCTTCGGCACCTGCAGTGCGTTCCGCATTGACCGGCACGAAATGTGCTCAGTGTCCGGCTATCGGCATCGGACAGTCTTTCCTGGTACTACCAATCTCCGCCGAGAATCTTGCTACTGCAACAGTGTGATTAATTTCACATAGTCCGTGCCCACCGCCATTGCGAGAGGCATCGCGTCAAAAAAAAGCAGCGACCGCCGAAAATCGACGGTCGCTGCATAAATGTGAGTTACTTAAAAGCGGTCTACTGCCTAACTACCAGTCCATGACTGGAGCTTGCGTGACGCAAGGTCCCGGCCGCCGATGCCAAAGGCAATTGCTGCCGCAACAGCGAGAGCGCCGAGCGCCAGAGTGGACGCATGTTTATTTTCGAGGAGGCCGCTGACAGCATCAATCTCATTCAAGCCCATGATCACCGCACAAAGGACGATCACAATCTTGGTCAGGGATGCCAGCCCTCCGGCACTGGATGCCCCACTGCCCCTGATTACCGTCGTCGCGATATTGGCCAGGTAGAGACCGATGGCGATGATGATACCCGCGACCAGCACCTGACCACCAAGGCCGAGGAAGTCGCTGAACAGATTCGCCGTGGCCGTGACGCCCAAGGCGTTCAACGCCATGACACTGCCATACAACACAACCGCACCGAAGGTCACCGTGCCGGCGACAGCCGACAGTTTGCTTCCGCCAACAGCCCCTTCCGACTGCAGGCCGAGCTTGGTAACGACTGTGTCGAAGCCGACGGCCGACAGCACGTCCGTGGTCAGCCTACTCACGACCTTGGCGATCGCCAGCGTCACAACCAGGATAATCAAGGCGCTAATGATCGCCGGAATCTTCCCCTCCAGCGCCGCCAGCCCAGTCACCGCTGAGGCAGTTTCCGACAGCTGGAGAGCACCCAGTGCACTGGTCAGCACGGGAATCAGAATACCGATATACACCAGCAAGCCCAGCAGACCCGAGAGCTTTTGGTCATTGAGTACCTTGGCGATGCCCAGCTTTCCTGCAAGCGTGTCAAGACCGGACGAACTACCCACCTCCGTGACGAGTCGGCGCGCCACCTGAGCGACCAGGCAACCAACCCACAGAATCACCGCGGCAGTCAATATATTAGGCCCATGCTCCGTACACGCTGCCAGCAGCGTATCCACCCACGCTATTGATGTGCTCACCCCCAAGGTTGTGAGGATAAGCGGCAGGAACAGCAGAAGAACCCCATAGTACAGGGCATCACCAGCCGTGGACGACTGCGGTGCAGATTCGGAAACCATTCCAGCCTGATCTGCAGCATCTCCAGCGCCGTCAATCTTTGGCACCACCGCCCCCAGCACCTTTGAGACAATCAAACGTGCCAATGTCGCCAGCGCCCACGCCACCACCACCAGAATGGCTGCACAAATAACTGGCTGCCACCAGTCACCGACTACACCCCCTAATTTCTTGAGGGCATTCCATGGCGTAAAGCTGTCCCCTTGCAGTTGACCAACCACCCCGAGCACAACCACCAGCATAATCAGGTAAAAAATCGTCGAAGATACAGACTTCGCGGGCGAACTGCCCCCCAGTCCGGTGCTGCCCAGCCAACTGGAAACCGAGGAGCCGACCTTGTTGCCCTCAAGAAGCTTGGTGACAATGAGTGCAACGATCTTGGCGATGATAAGGCCAACCAACAGTAGTACCAAGGCACCGCCGATGCCTGGCAGGTCCTTAACCACAGCACCAACTACATCCGCAAATGCATTTGGCGCCGCTGCTGCTGCCTCTCCCGCGTCAGCGGCGGCTTCCTGTGCCATTGTCATTGGGATGCTGGCGAACAGGAAGAACACTATCATTCCGATAAGCCCCTTACACTTCACACCAGCTTGCTGTCTAACTTGCTCTTTCTCTTTCATCGGTGATTCCCCACTCGATGTTGCTCCAAATTGGCTTGGAGCAGTGATTTGGTTTCCATTGGTCGATGATCGACCGCAGTAATCAGCAGTTCAGTGGCTTGAACCGTCTTTTTTATGAATCACGACTATCTGAATTGAGGGAAAAAACAAATTATTCCATAGCCATCCCTCCAGTAGGTTTGCATAGAACCGTAAGTTATGGAAAAGAATGTAACGGGCGGTACGATTTGTCAACGAGAAATACAATTCTACTATTGCTGAAAAGAAGTAAATCGTCACGCCGTCACTGGCTGGTGACGGTAAGCCTACACCATTGTACCAGTTATGCTAACCGATTCTACAAATATTTTGGGGAACATTAACCGCCTGCGTAGGGCTCAAAACGCCGTATCATTGCCATTGGGGTCATGTGCCGGCAATGTTTTGACACTATTGACCCGGTTATTGGCTTGCATGACCTCTGCGATACACCTCATCATCACTGAGGCAAACGGTTAGGTGGATCGCGATGTCACCCTCCGAACCACATGTTTTTACATGGAAACAAGACACGCCCGGCCAGGGCGGTGGAGGATTCGGCTTGAAGCTTTCCAAGAGTTGACAAACAATCCGAACACAAATGATCTGTTGCAGGATAGGCTGTTCGTTGGCAGCGGCGGCGGCCGGCGGCTGAACAAATTCTTCAGCCCTGTCCCAATTCCACCGAGCGCTCGGTGGCGGCCTGGATCACTCGCGTCATGATATCGCGAAACTCCGCGTCTTCGAGTACCGCCAGGCCGGCAGCCGTAGTTCCGCCGGGCGACGTCACTGCTGTGCGCAGCTCGTCGGGTGTCCCCATCTTTCGGGCTACCATCTCGGCTGCTCCGGTGACCGTTTGCACAGTCAACGCCAGCGCTGCCTCCGGCGCCAGACCGACGACCTCGGCACCGTCGACCATTGCCTGGATCATTTCAAATACATATGCCGGGCCGCTGCCGCTCAGTCCGGTTACGGCGTCCAGCTTCGGCTCGTCCATCTCCATGACAATGCCGACCGCCCCGAAAATCCGCTCCACCAACGCCCGATCGTCAGCCATCACACCGCCGCTGCAGGCGTAGACCGCAGCCCCCTTGCTGACCAGCGCCGGTGTATTCGGCATCACCCGTACAAGCCGGTCGCTGCCCACCCACTTCTGCAAATTCGCCAGCGACAGGCCCGCAGCAATAGAGACGAATAGCTTGTCATCGAACATCCCGTGCAGCGGCAGCAGCACTTCCGCCGCGACCTGCGGCTTCACCGCCAGCACAACGACATCGGCCGTCGCGATCGCCGTCTCGTTGTCCGCCTCTGTCGTAATCCCTATCGCTGCCGTGAAAGCGTTGCGCGCAGCCGCCAGTATGTCCGTGGCAACGATGTCGTCAACGCAACAGATTCCGCCCTCGACCAGGCCGCCAGCCAGCGCCGTGGCCATTTTTCCTGCTCCGATGAAAGTGATTTTCATAGTGTCATAGAGTAGTGCATGCCAGGCGGTTTTCGAGGCACTTCCGCACCTTATTCACCGTTGGATAGTCACGGAACAGAAAGCCGTTCGCGGCAAACCAGCTATTGCCCTCCAGCGCCCCTTCGATTTCAGGCTTCGACAGCAGTGAGCGGTCGACACCGATAATCAACGGCAAGTCCGGATTCGCCGCACCAAAGACCAGGCGCTGCAGCAACTGCGTGCCGTGCCACCGGTGGAACAGCTCCAGGTGCACACGGCCACCGTCGACGTTCTCGAAACTGAAGTCGGGAAACACTAGTTCCTGATCGCCGCTGTCGATAAACGGTGTTTCGCCGACAATCGTCCAATCCCCCACCGTTTCCCGGAAATGGCGGTGGAACATGCCGATCTCCTCAGGCACATACGCACTGAAGTTGCGATACGCACTGACCAGCCCAAGTTTCTGATCCGCCACCAGGCGAACTTCCTGCCCGTTGCGTACGCTGACCGTCGTCTCCAACCGCCACTTGGACAGGCTGCAGACCGCCGGGAAAAAAGACGCCAACTGCAGACCGTACTTGCCGGTATTGCCCAATACACTCGCCGGTCCGTCGATAACGATGCGCAGCCGCGATTCATCAGTTGCCTTTTTTTTGCGCTTCGTGTCGTCGCGATGAATAGTCGCCAGCAGGCGAAAAAACTTGAGGTACTTCATCAACCGCCGCAGATTCGCCGCCTCCGGTTCATCGATCGTCAGGGTCAGCGACTGGGCCTGCAACAGCAGCGACTGCACTTGAGCACAGTTGTAACGTTCGAGCAGCTGCTGCGGTTGCAGATCGCGGAAACGCACCAGACGCTCGTTCTCCGGGAGGTCCTGATAGATGTCAATGTCACCGGCATCGGCCAGCACCTGTTCGCGATACGCTTCGAAGCTCATCCCTGCCGCCCGCCCCAGCAGGTTTGCCGAATCCGCAAACAGCCGGCTGCGGTGTTCGGCGAAATCGACATCCTCGGCATGCCCGAACTTGGCTCGATCCTGAAGCAGCTTTTCCAAGCCACAGGCCAGTTTGCGATCCCTGATGCAGTTGAGCGCCGGCTCCACAACGTCTGCGATCTCCCCACGGCTGACGCCGGGCTGTCGATAAATAGTCAGCAACTCCTCGGCAAGCTGCAGCAGCATCGCGTTGTCGGTGTCGACGAACTGCGGCTTTACCGTCCCTTTGATGATGCGAAATCTAAGAAGATCTTTGGTAAGCACGATGCTGGCGCCGCCGGTCGCTGATATGATATTCTGAAGTGCCCTCACTCACCAGCTCATAGAGCTCTGCCTGCTTGCCCGCCATCGGCCGCAGGATGCGGCCGAGCCGCTGCACGTGCTCGCGAATGCTGCCGCTGCCCGACACGACAATACCGACGCTCGCCTCGGGCACGTCGATGCCTTCGTTCAGTACTTTGCTCGAAACCAGCACCGGGTAATCACCGGCGCGGAACTTATCCAGGAAAGCCTTGCGCTCGACCACCTTTGTATGCTGCGTAATCACCGGTACCAGAAACCGGCGGCCCAGCGCATACGCCGTGTTGTTGTCCGCCGTAAAAATCAAGGTGCGCTCACCCGCATGCCGCTGGATCAGGTCCCAGATCATGCGGAATTTGCCGCGGCTGGCGGCGGCGATACGTTTCTGCGCCAAATACGCATTGAACACCGCGCGACCGTCCGGCATGCGGGCGCAAAGCCCGGTGAACTGCTGCCAGCCGCGCGGATTGCCGAAATTCACGCCGTTGGCCCGGACAAAGTCGATATACCTCTTGCGGTTGCGCTCGTACGCCTCTGCCTCGTCGTCATCCAGCGGCAGTTCGATGCGATGCGTCTCGTACGGCGCCAGGATTGCCCCTTCCAGTTCATCAATATCACGCCGGAAACAGATTGGCCCGACCAGTTCCGCCAGCACGGCGTCACCGTCGTCGTTACACTCCGGCGTCGCCGTCAACCCAAGGCGATACGGAGCAATGGACATAGCCGCAGCCATGCGGTTTACCCGACCCGGCAGGTGATGGCATTCATCGAAGACGATGAGGCCGAAACGGTTGCCGATGAACTCCATCATGATCACCGCCGAATCGTAGGTGCTGACAGTCAGGTCCTGGACGTCCTTGCTGCCACCGCCCAGCATGCCGACCGGCACCGCGAAGGTCTCCTCAAGCCGGGTCGCCCACTGCTGCATCAAATCGAGTGTCGGCACGACGACCAGCGCCGGCCGTTGCACATCGGCGATTGCCATCATCGCCAGAAACGACTTGCCGGCGCCGGTCGGCAGCACGGCTACACCCCGCCGCTGTGCGGCGTTCCAGGCCGCCAGCGCCTCCCGCTGCAGCGGCCGCGGCATCATCACGTCGCTCAGTTCGAATGGACATGGCGCAAAGTCCCGGGCGCGATCATCGTACGGCAGCCCGCCACAATGCAATTTACGGACGATTGTGGCGTACTGGTAAGCGCCGGCACGATACCTGCCAATCCGCTCATCGTACGTGAGATACGGTGCGATCGGATCGACAGCTGCGGACTCTGCAACTTCGACCAACAGCGTGCCGTAATTGTAATCGATCGTAAACATAGTTGTCCGAGTAGGCATGTGCGGGGCCGGTCGCCGCCGGTCCAAGATGCCTGAGGTGCAGCTCAAATTCAACCGGCAATACCGTTTTATGCAAACAGATTCTGCCGATTGACAATCCGGCAGTATGCCGTAATTGTAAACAATCCTAAGGATAGTTGTCTGGGCGGGGCATGTGCGGAGTTCGGCCACCGGCCAGTCCGGGATGCCTGAGATTCACGCGAATTGTAACCGGGGATGCAGTCGTGGACGAACGGATTCTACTGATTGACAACTCAGACGTCGACGCCAGCCGCCAACATGGCGAGCTGATCATCCACAAGTTTCCGTTTACCATCGGCCGCATGCCATCCGCCGACGAGAACGAGATCACCAATCTCGACCTGCGGGAAAGCGACCTGGAACTGCGCGAAGAACGCCCACCGTTCGTCGCCTCGCGCAACCATGTCGAAATTGGCTTCTCCGGCGGCCGAGCCTATGTCAAAGACCTAGGCAGTATGAAAGGCACACTGGTCAACGACATCGAGGTCGGCGGCAACCGCAAGGCCGAGTCGACCTTCCTCACCGGCGGCGCCAACACCATCCAGCTCGGCACCAATCGCTCGCCCTGGAAATTCCGTATCGTCGTGGAAATCGGCCAGGAGAAACCCCGCATGGTCGTGGCCGATGATGATGAGACCGTCCGCAAGCTGCTCCTCGACACCTTCAACCGCGAATTCGCCGTCATCCCAGTGGAGAACGGCTACAAGGCCCTGAACGCCTGCATCAACGAACACCCGGACATCGTGCTGCTTGACTGGCAGATGCCGGACATCGACGGCATCAAGGTTTGCCAGACGTTGAAGGCCAACGTCCGCACCGCCACGTTGCCGGTCATCATGGTCACCGGCATGGACACCACCCCGGACCGGATCCGCGGCATGAGTGTCGGCGCCGACGAGTACATCACCAAACCTTTCGATGTCCACGAAATTCGGGCCCGTGTCAACGCCGTCCTCGATCGACAGCGGCAGGCCCGCAACCAGCACTGGCTCAGCGGCATCCCCAGCGAAGCTCGGTTGCAGTCCGAATTCGACCAGATTGCCGCCAACGGTGCACCGCCGCACGACCTGATTACGATCACCGTCGCCGGCCTCGGCCGTTTGCAGGAGAAAAGCAGCACCGTCGCTGCCGAAGTTATGTCCCGGCGCATCTCCGAGGTACTGTGGCGGCAGTCTCTGGCCAGCAACCGCACCGTGCCCGCTCATCTCAGCCTCAACCGCTGGTGCCTGCTTTGTCCCGGCGACGGCGCCCGCAGCCTCGAAGCCGCGGTCAAACAGGAGCTCAATAGCTTGCTGGCCAATACCCCGGCATCGTTCAAGATCAAACGCCACGCCACCGCCAAGTACCGCAACTACCGCCAGCTCACCGAAAAAATCTGAGCCGCCACATATTATTGAAGTGCAGCGCACCCCTGCCTGCGATTCGAAATCGACCGGTACAAATAGAAGTCAAGGGGCCTGCAAAGTAATAATTGATCGGCACTTTTACGGCTCGATTTCACGGGCGGGGACGCACCGTGCCAGTGAGATTCCCCCTCCCGCACACGGAGTTGACACCTCTTATTCATTTTCCTGCTGGCATTGGTCGCAACAGCAGTCATGATATTGTCATGCAAAGACAAGAACAGATCGCCATCGACGGCCCCGCCGCCTCGGGCAAAAGCACGGTTGCACGGCTGCTGGCCGAGGCGCTCAACGCCTACTTCGTCAACACCGGGGACATGTACCGGGCCCTCACCTGGCAGGTCATGAAGCACGGCATCGATCCGCGTAACGACCCAGATGCCATCGCCCCGTTGCTCGAACATCTCGACCTGACCTGCCGTCCAGACGCGGCCAACCAGTTGCGTGTCTACCTCAACGGCACCGAAGTGCCGCAGTCCGAGATCCGTGCCCCCGACATCACTGGCGCCGTCAGTTTCCTCGCCCGCATACCCGCTGTCCGTCAATGGCTCGTCGCGCTCCAACAAGAACTCGCGACCCTCGGTCTCACCGTCACCGAGGGGCGCGATATCGGCACGGTCGTTTTTCCGCAGGCGCGTTTCAAATTCTTCGTGACCGCGACCCCCGAAGAACGGGCCAAGCGCCGCCTGCAGCAAGCCGGTGAGACGATCGACGGCGCCACGCTGGCATCGGTGGCCGCGGCGATTGAGGAACGCGACCGACTCGACAGCACACGGGAAACCGCGCCTTTGCGGCCGGCCGACGACGCCCTCGTTGTCGATACGACCGGGCGCACGGTCGAAGCAGTCGTCAACGAGCTGGCGGCAATTGTCAGGGAGGGCCTGGCCTGAATGGAGATGTCACGGATTATCTATCGCGTACCTTACGCCGATACCGACCAGATGGGCGTCGTTTACTACGCCAACTACTTCGTCTACTTCGAGCGGCTGCGCAACGAGTTGCTGCGCGATCTGGGTTATACCTATGGGGAAATGGAAGTGCAGGGCCTGCAACTGCCGGTGATCGAAGCGCACTGCGACTACAAATTGCCCGTGCGTTATGACGATCTGATCGAGATCACCGGCTGGGTGGCGGAATGCCGTGGCGCCAAGTTCAAAGTGCGCTGTGAAATCCACCGGGACGGTGAACTGCTGGCCTCCGGTCACACGATCCACGTCTGTGTGACAATTGCCACGCGCAAACCGAGGCGCCTACCCCCAGAGCTTGCTGATCAGCTGATGGACGGCGTCAGAGGGGCAGTGCATTAAGCGGCATGCGCGACACCGACGACAGGAGCGCAAACGGCAGCTTCAGCACCGCACCGATGATCTGGAATGGCGCCTGGACACCACGGCCGATGTCATTCATGGCACTACCCGCACTGATGCCGGGCAACGGAGACATTACCAGTTTGACGGCGCCGAGCGGCAGGTAAAGCAGGTTCGAAGCCGCGCTCGGCACGGTCGCAAACGAAGCCGCCGCATCAATGGCGTGCGGCGTACTCTGCATCGCCGCGTACGCAGCCTGCGGGCTGACGGTGTAAGCTTCGCTTTCGGTCGCACCGAAGCACAGACAAAGTCCTACGATCAAAACAGCAACAGATAGTTTGCTCATCATTGAATCTCCGAATAAGTGGAAACGACGGCTGGATGTATATCGAAGGCGATAACGTACTGCAACAAATACGAAACCCGAAATCCTTAGTTTCATTTTCCGTTTTCCTCTCCGTGCCCTTCGTGGCTTCGTGGTGATCTCTGTTTGCCCGCGCTTGACGCCGCCGGCAGTACCGACAATAGTTGAGTTGACAGCGGAAACTTCATGATTAGGTAAGGCCATATGTCATCAATCACAATGTTCGGCGCACTGCTGGATGTTCTCGAACGCCGGCGCCGGGACGATCCGTACATCGAATTGTCGCCGGAGAACCAAACCTTTCTGACTCAAGCAGCTTTGCACGCCAGTACCGCACCGACACCGGCCGCGCCCGCCACACCGACACCGACCGCGCCGGGCAACTACGACCGCAACCCAAAGTCCGTCCCACAGTCACCCGGGCGCGAACCGTCGAGCGCCTGTGAGCCCAATACAGCAGCGCTGGCGACCGCCGACCCCATCGACCTGAGCAATACCAGCCTGGTCGAACTGGAAACCATGGTCAGCGCCTGCACACGCTGTGGACTCTGCGAAGGGCGCAACCGCACCGCCTTTGCCGACGGCAACGCTGACGCCGACCTGATGTTCATCGGTGAAGGCCCGGGCGCCGACGAAGACCGCGAAGGCATCCCTTTCGTCGGTGCCGCAGGTCAACTGCTGACGAAAATAATCGGCGCCATGAAGATCAGGCGCGAGGATGTGTACATCGCCAATATCGTCAAATGCCGGCCACCGCGCAACCGCAATCCCGAACCCGACGAAGCGGCCTCCTGCCTGCCCTACCTGGAGCGGCAGATCGAACTGGTCGCCCCGAAAGTCATCGTCACCCTCGGCGCCGTGCCGCTGCGCTTCCTGTTAGGCCAAAAAGGCATCCGCCGGCTGCGAGGCAACTGGCTCGAGTACAAAGGTATTCCCGTCATGCCCACCTTCCACCCGTCTTACCTGCTGCGCGTGCCCGACGCCAAGCGCGACGTCTGGAACGACATGCAGAAGATCATGGCGCGACTCGGCATCCCAAAATGAGTGAGGCCCCGAAAACCCGACCGCATCTGGGCAAGGCGCTGTTCGTGCTGACCGCTCTGGCGCTGGTCGCGGGCGGCCTGCTCTGGCACAACACCCGGCCGCATCGCGACGGCAGGCCATACTCCGCCATAGAGCATGTGATGGGCACCCGCGCCGGTGTCACCTTCTGGATCGATACCGATGCCGGCGCCCACGCCGCCAGCACGGTGTTTGCCATCTTCAGGGAGATCGACGAGCAGTTCAGCAACTACAAGCCCGACTCTGAACTGTCGAAACTCAACGCCACAGCCCACGAACAGCCTTTCCGATGCACCGAGCGCATGTGGGAGCTGCTCAACACCGCACGAGCCGCGTGGTACACCAGTGACGGCGGGTTCGATATCTCTGCAGGCCCGCTCATGCATCTCTGGGGGTTTTACACGAAACGCCAGGAACTTCCGTCCGACGACGAGATCGCAGCTGTCACGGCATTGGTCGGTCTCGACAAGATCGTCTTCGACGACTACGCCCGCACGGTCTTCTTCCCTCAGCAAGGGATGATGCTGGATCCCGGCGGTATCGCCAAAGGCTACGCCATCGATCTGGCCGTCGCCGCGGTACGTGAACTGGGGATCGACCGCGGTGTCATCGACCTGGGCGGCAACATGTTCTGCATGGCCGAGCCGCCACCGGGCCGGGAGTCATACATCATCGGCATTCGCAACCCACGCGCCGAGGAATACCAGACTATTCTGGGGTCCGTTGCCATTCTCAATCAGTCGGTCGCTGGCAGCGGTGACTACGAACGCTTCGCCGAGATCGGCAGCCGCCGCATCTGCCACATTATGGACCCGCGCACCGGCCATCCGGTCGAGGGTGTGGCGCACGTCAGTGTCGTCGCGAAAACAGCGATGGCTGCCGACATCCTCTCGACTGCCGCCTTTGTCAGTCAAGGCAGCAATCTGGATGCCCTGGCCGAGATCGACCCGACCGCCCAGTTTTTCGTCGTAAATATCAATCCCGATGCCAGCCTGTCAACAATGACGCGTGGCGATCTGTGGCAAGCATTGACTATCGAAGGAGTCTCCGGTGGCGCACTTGAATGAGATCGTGGAATTTCTGGACGATACGTTGGCGATCAGCAGTATCCCGTCCGATAGATCGAACAACGGCCTGCAGATCCAGGGTGGTGATAGCGTGACGACGATCATCGGCGCGGTCGACGGCTGCCTGCAGACGTACGAGGCCGCCGCCGAACGCGATGCCGACCTGATTTTTGTCCATCACGGCGAAAGCTGGGGGGACTCCCTCAAGCGCCTCACCGGGCACACCGCCGAGCGCCTCCGCGTTCTGTTCAAACGAGATATTTCCCTGTACGCCGCACACCTGCCGCTCGACGCCCACCGCGAGCTCGGCCACAACGCCCGCATCGCCAACACCCTCGGCCTGCGCGAGCAGTCGACCTTCGCGGAATACGCCGGCGCGGAGATCGGGATTCGCGGTGAAGTCGAGGCGATCTCGGTCGCGGATCTGGCGGCACTGGTCGATGAGCAGTTGTCAACCCAATCGGTCGTTTACAACTTCGGCAGCAGGGAGATTCACAGTGTCGGTGTGATTTCAGGCGCCGGCGCCGGCGCCATTCCGGAATGTCACCGTCTCGGCATCGACTGCCTGATCACCGGCGAATTCGGCCACACCGATTACCACGTGATCCGCGAGCTGGGCGATGTTGCCGTCATCGCCGCCGGTCATTACAAGACCGAGGTACCAGGTGTCATCGCCGTGCTCGACCTCCTGAAAAAACAGTTCGACGCCACCTGCGAGTTCGTCGATTTCCCCACCGGGCTGTAGACCGCGCCTCCAGGAAAGCTATTTCGCCAGCCACGCCCCGTACGACTGCTCGAGGCTCTCCGCCATCTTGGCGAAGTCAAATCGTTCGACAGCATCCGCCCGTGCCGCCGCACCCATTTCCCGGCGACGCTCCGGGTTGCGGATAAGCTCGAGCCAGGCGGCAGCCAACGGTTCGGCTTCGAGCGGCACGACCCGACCGGTCTCGCCGTCACGGATGATGTCCGGCAGCATGCCGTAGTTCGAGACGACGCAGGGGATGCCCATGGCCATCGCCTCGCGCACCGCCCGCGCCGTGCCGTCGAAGCCGGGCATCAGCAGCGTGAAGATGTCGAACGCCGCCAGCGTGTCGACATAGTCGTCCATCCGGTAGCCGCCGCAAATCACCTGTGTTTCGAGGCCACGCGCCTTGATCGGCTCCCATACCGTTGACTGCATCTGGCTGGAGGCGCCGAGCAACACGAAGCGGGCTTCCGGCACCTCGGCGATCACCGCAGCGGCAGCTTCAAGAAACACCTCCATGCGCCGATATTTCTGAAACCGCGTCACCAGACCAATCACCGGACTGGCCGCCGGCAGTTCAAGCTCCGGTCGCAGATTGCGCCCTCCGCAATCCGGGCGGAAGCGCTGCAAATCAATGACCATCGGCAGCACGCGGATTTTTTCTGACGGGATGGCGAAGCGGTCAATGTACGCCTGTCGGAACCCGTCGGTATACACCAGCATGCCGTCGGTCAGCCGGTTCAGCAGCACCTTGTTGATCAGCGACCCCTTGAGGACCGAACGCCGGTGCAAAGTCCGCACCAGCAGCGGCCGACTGGCGCCGAGTTTGCGGGTGCAAACCGTCCCGATCCCATGGTCGTGACTCAGGTGCGTGTGAACGATGTCGAACTCCCGGGTGCGGATGAAGCCGGGCAGTGCCCGCCAGTCGTGCCAAGTGTCCGCCGGGCCGAGGTAGCGGCTGAGCCGGAATTGCGTCGTGCACGGCAGGCCGTACTCGGCGATCTTTCCTTCGACCGTCTCGCCCGCGATCTTGTCGTCCGGGCCGCGCGGGCAGGCGATCAGTATCTCATGACCACGCTGCTGCAGGCCGAGGCAGGTCTGCAGCACCGGTTCGGCAGGGCCGGTCCAGCGCCAATCGCTGTATAGATGGAGGATCTTCACGGGCGGGGGGTGATTGGATTGTCCATGTGATTCGGGATAAGATACTGCATGGACAACCTGCTCAAAGACCTTGAGGCCGAAATAGAAGGAGATGTTCGATTCGACACCTTCTCCCGCCGGACCTACAGCATCGATGCCTCGATCTACCAGATCGACCCGGTCGGGGTCGTGCTGCCGAAGACTACCGAAGACCTGCTCACAGCCATGGCGATTGCCGGGCGTCACAACGTTGCCGTCGTCCCGCGCGGCGCAGCGACCGGTATTGCCGGCGGCTGTATCGGGCCGGGCCTGGTCATCGACACCTCGAAGTATCTCAACCATATCATCGACGTCGACTACGACACCGAGACCGCACTCTGCGAGCCCGGCGTCGTGCAGGACCAGTTGAACAGCGTCCTGGCACCACGCGGCTACCGGCTCGGCGCCGATACTTCGACCGGCAACCGGGCAACACTCGGCGGCATGCTGGGCAACAACTCTTCAGGCGCACATTCGATGCGTTACGGAAAAATGGTCGACGATGTCCAGGCGGTCAGCGTGGCGCTGGCCCACGGTGAGCTGCACAAATTCAGCGAGATTGAATGGGACCAGTGGCAGCCGGAAACCAACACGGCCAGGCGCATCCGCGACACGATAGGTGACATCCGGTCAAATCTTACGGACGAAATCCGCCGGCGCTTCCCGAAAATCCAGCGGCGTGTGTCCGGCTACAATCTCGATGAAATCGTCGGCAACGACCGAGTCAACCTGGCAAAACTGATCGCCGGTTCGGAGGGGACCCTCGGCTTGGCTACGGACATCACCGTGAAGATCAGTAAGAGCCCGAAAGTTACGGGCATCTGCGTACTGCACCTGAATGACCTCATCGACGGACTGAAGGCGGTGGAGTTTCTGCTGCAGTACGAGCCGTATGCCCTCGAGTTGATCGATCACTTCATCGTCGAGATGGGGCAGCAGAACCCGGTGATGCGTAATCGTCTGGACTGGCTGGACGGCCAGCCAAAGGGTCTGCTCGTGGCAGAGTTTGACGGTGACAACCTCGCCGAGGTCACGGCCAAGCTCGAACGCTTCGACCGCGAGGTCCGCGGCGAATCGATCGCCTACAGCCAGGTCACGCTGACCGAACCGGCGGCGATCGCCAACGTCTGGCACCTGCGCAAGGCTGGCCTTGGTCTGGTTATGGCGCGGCGCACCAACCAACGCGCCATCGCGTTTCTCGAAGACATCGCCGTGCCACCGGCCCGGGTCGGAGAGTTCATGAGCGCCTTCCGCGACTACATCGGCGACGCCGGCAAGGAAGCCGGCTTCTATGGCCACGCCGGCGTCGGCTGCATACATGTGCGGCCGATGCTCGACCTTAAGAGCGAGGCGGATGCGGAGCTGATGGTACGCATGATGCACGACATCTCCGACATGGTTCTGGAGTATGGCGGGGCCATCAGCGGCGAGCACGGCGACGGCCTGGCGCGGTCCTGGCTCAACGAAAAAATGTTCGGCCCGGAAATCTACCAGGCCTTCATCGCCGTCAAGCGCGCCTTCGACCCCGACAACCTGCTTAATCCGGGTAAGATCGTCGAGGCCCAGCCGCCGGATCAGAATCTAAAAATCAACCCCAACACCCGTGCCATCGAGATCCAGACCTTCCTCGATTTCGAGCCGGAAGGCGGGTTGACGTTTGCCGCCGGGATGTGCAACGGCAATGGGGAGTGCCGCAAGACAACGTCCGGCACGATGTGCCCGTCATTCGAAGCCAGCCACGACGAGCTTCTATCGACCCGGGCCCGGGCCTGGAGCCTGGCGTCGATTCTGCACGGCGACCTGCCCCTGGAGGAACTCACCGGTAAGGGGTTGTATGACGTGCTCGATCTGTGTCTCGAGTGCAAGGGCTGCAAGCACGAGTGCCCCTCGCAAGTGGACATGGCCAAGATGAAGGCGGAGTTCTTGTACAAGTACCAGCTGAAGCATGGCATTCCGCTGCGCTCCCGGATTTTCGGCGCTGTCGACTGGCTCAGCCGGATCGGTACGGCAACCTCGACACTATCGAACCTGGTGCTCAACGCCCGCTGGAACCGCGCCCTGCTCGGGACGCTCGGGATCGCGCCGGAACGGCATTTGCCGGAGTTCGTAAGGCAGCGTTTTTCTAAATGGTTTCATCAGCACAAGCGCCAGAAAACCGCGGAGGGCGCTTGCAAAGTCGTCCTGTTCGCGGACACCTGGACCGAGTACAACTACCCCGAGATCGGTCGCGCCGCGGTCCGCGTTTTAGAAGCACTCGGGTACGAGATCGAACTGTGCGCCGGACTCTGCTGCGGCCGGCCCCAGTATTCGAAGGGGCTGCTCGACGGCGTGAGGAGCAAGGCCGGACGCCTGATCAATGCGCTCTACCCGAAGGTCGAAGCCGGATATCGTATTGTCGGTTTGGAACCAAGCTGTATTTTAACGATCAAAGATGAGTACGGCAGCATCCTGAACAGCACACGAGTCGCGGATGTTGCCGCGGCATGCGTCACAATCGACGAACTGCTGGCCGAATCGATCACGGCCGGGCGCCTGCCATTGGAACTGCGTAACGAGGCGGCCGCCGTTCGGGTCCACGGACATTGCCACCAGAAAGCCGTTGTCGGGATCCAGCCCTCGATGGACGTCCTGCACGCTGTTCCGGGATTCGAAGTGGCAGCGATCAACAGCGGTTGCTGCGGCATGGCAGGCTCGTTCGGATACGAGCGTGAACACTTCGAGTTTTCCATGCAGGTCGGGGAGAGCCGCTTGTTCCCCGCCGTGCGTGCGGCGCCGCAGGACGCGATCATCGTGGCCGACGGCGTTTCATGCCGCGCACAGATTCAGCAAGGCACCAGCCGAAACGCGCAGCACCTCATAGAGGTTGTTGCGGAACGAATGACAGAAGAATAATGCATAAACAACATCCCCTCATGCAGTCCAGGTTCCTGGTCTGCCTGGCCGTCGTCATCGTTGTCCACATCGTCGGAGCGTTTGTCTGCTTCCAAATATACCGGGCACGACATACGACGGAGATCACACCGGCCAATCCGGCGCTGCCCGAGAATGCCCCGGCACAGACTACCGAGTTCGTGCTGGAACCAGCCGGAAACAGTGACAGCCCCGAAACGTCGGCGACACGTACGCACGTCGTCAAGAACGGCGAGAATTTCACCGTCATCGCCCGCAAATACGGCCTCACCCCAAGCCGGCTGATGTCAGCCAACGGCTATAGCTCCGGGCAGGTCTTGCCCGCCGGCGCCAGCCTGAAAATCCCGGATGGCTGACCGACTCCGTATGAATTCCCTTTTTTGAAATTTCAGCTTGAGTAATCCGGTCAAACTATCAATAACCTATTTTAGCGTTGGGAGCGGGATTGCCGCTGGACCCAGGACACACAATAGGTTCCTGATTCATGAAGAAGCTGATTATTCTGACCAGCCTGATCCTCATCGGTCACGGCGCTCCGGTACAGGGCCTCCGACGGCACTGACTGCAGCAGTTTCGAAACGGCGTTTCAGAACATGCTGTGCAACAATCTCGCCGTGCCAACATCGGTCCAGGGCGGGCTCGACAACGCAGCGTCCGGAGCAGCTACAATGACCTCTGGGCAAGCAGTCCCGCGTTGCCAACCGCCCTCGCCCGTAGTCGCCCCTTTGGACCCCGGTGATGTCGCCATCACCGGTCTCAATACCGACAATCCGGATGTTTTCCGTTTCGTGGCGCTGGTCAACATTGCAGCCGGCACGGAGATTCAATTCACCGACAATGACTGGAAGCTGCCGGAGAATGAGTTTCGTGACAGCGAAGGGACGGTCACCTGGACGTCGGATACGGCGTTTATCCCGGCCGGTGCAGTCGTCGATCTGGTCCACAACAGCGGCAACGCCTGGATTGCCAGGACCGGTTCGGTCGCCGAGTCGGATGCCGGATTCTCGCTGAGTACTGTCGGCGACCAGATCATCGCTTTCCAGGGGAGCATCGACGGCAGCGGCGCGCTGGCTGGAACGATCGTCGCCGCCCTGAACTATGATAGTCCTGATGGCTGGGACACCGGAACTTCTTTGAATGCGAACGAATCGGCCCTGCCGCTCGGCTTGGCCGATAACGACATTGCCGTTTCGTTCACCCACAAGGGTAACGGCTTCTATGACTGCAGTGCCGCACCGATATCAGGGACTACGGACAACCTGCGTGCCACCATGGCGGACGCCAGCAACTGGACCCGCAACAACACGGTGTTCGGCACGACGCCCGCCTGCAGCACGATCAGCGTCGATCTCGAAGCCAGCGTCTGCATCGACGAGTTGGTCGGTCTCATCGAAGACGCCTTCGGCAACTAATCGTATCCGGTGACGTTTCAGCATTTGCCGCAACGATTCACCGGTACCAGCATCTCCGGAAGCGGGCAGGATGCCGCCGCTTCCAGAGCCCCTAATAGAAGTCGAGGTAGCGCTCCACTTCCCAGTCCGAGACGTGCCGCTGGTATTCGACCCACTCCATGCGCTTGAGCGTGACGAACTCGTTGATGAAGTCGGCTCCGAGGGTTTCCGCGAAGAGCGGATCTGCTTCGAGCGCATCGAGGGCCCTGCTGAGGTCCTGCGGCAGTACACCGATGCCCTTCTCCTGCAGCTCGTCGATCGTGTAGTTGTAGTGATTGAAATTGCTCGGCGCACCGGGATCGGCACCCTGCTCGATACCGTCGAGACCGGCGGCAATCACTGCGGCGGTGGCCAGATAGGGATTGGCACTCGAGTCGCACAGGCGCAGCTCGAGACGGCCGTACGGAATCCGCACCATCGACGTGCGGTTGTTGTCGCCGTACGAGATGTAGGCCGGTGCCCAGGTGGCGCCCGACAGTGCGCGGCCGACCACCAGGCGCTTGTAAGAATTGACCGAGGGCGCACACAACGCCGCCAATGCCGGCGCATGGCCCAGCAAACCGCCGAGGAACTGGTAGCCGGTCGGTGACAGGCCGAGGTTGTTGCTGTCGGAATCATCCGAGAACACCATCTTGCCGTCAGCATCGCCGATCGACATGTGCATGTGCATGCCGCTGCCCGTCCGGTTCGACATCGGCTTCGGCATGAACGAGCACACGGCGCCGAATTCATGGGCGATCTGTCCGGCAGCCATGCGGAAGAAAATATTTCGGTCGGCGGACGTCATCCCGTCGGTATAGGTGTAATTAATTTCGAACTGTCCGTTCGCATCTTCGTGATCGATCTGGTAGACATCGAACCCGACTTCAATCAGCGACTCGACAAGCTCCTCGAGGAACGCGGCGGCGCGGGACAGGCCCTTGTAGTCGTAACACGGCTTCTCCAGCAGGTCGAGGCTGTCGGACGGGTTGACCTTGCCGTTTTCGTCCTTGCTAAGCAGCATGAACTCCGGCTCCAGCCCGGTATAGAACGTCCAGCCGCGCTCGTCCATGCGCTTGATCTGCTGCTGCAGGATGTAGCGCGTGTCGTACGGATACTGTTCGTCGTTGACGTAACCGTCGCAGACGATGCGCGCGTACCCCGGCTGCCAAGGCACCAGGGACAGGGTCGAGAGATCGCCCTTGGCCATGAAGTCGGGATCGTGCGGCTCCTGGCCCATGCCCCAGACGGCAAAGCCGGCGAACCCGGCACCACCAGTCAGGATGTCTTCGAAATGCGCCACCGGCACGGCCTTGGTCTTGGCGGCGCCATGAATGTCAACGAACTGGGCCAGAACGAATCTGACATCGTTAAGTTTGAGGAATTCTTTGGCTTCTTCGATAGTCATGGGAGTACTCCATTGGTCTTTGTTTAGCCCCGATCCGGTCCAGTGGATGATCGGAACGCAGGTCTCCTGCAGGTCAAAATTGCGAACAACGCGGACGTTACTGCGATTCGGGAAAAAGGCAAGCAAAGCCGACAGCGCCGCCACCGTACTCCGCGATAATTTTCAGCAGTTCACGCCACATATAGATGCCATAGCTCGGATCGAAAACGAGGCGTACGCAGTTGCAGCCGTTGAGCTCCTGCTGGAACACGGCAGCGGAAACGCCCGCCACGCGCGTGTACACCAGCGCCTGCTCCAGCAGATCACGAACCAGGACGGAACAGGTCTGCGCCAGTACGTCGGCAGCAGCCGGTCCAGCAAGTGCCAGCGAGGCTTCGTTACGAGTGACATTGAAAACGTCTTTTACGTCCGTCGCCAGTGCCGCGGTCAACTTGTCAATCGTCCCGGCACCAGGCACGCCCTCGATGATCACTTCGTTGGTGCCGATGCGCACGACACTGCTGCCGTCGCTCAATGTCGCCAGTTCGTACATCGCCGCCGGCACTTCGATATCCTGGGTCTGCAGCCAACCGGTCACGCCCGGGCCGTTGAGCCCGAGCCGCGGCAGGAACGACAGGTCGCACAGAGCCACAGTCTCCAGGAGGTGCATTTCGTTGTCGCCCAGGCAGGACGCAGCCTGCATGCCGGCAACCATCGTCCAGGTCGGCGACAACTGCTCGAGCTCGCTGTGCAGGGGACTCGTGCGAAACGCTGTGGTGCTCATGATTTCTGCCTCTCGTTGGACGGATCGAAAAACGGCAATTTCGCCACTTCCGCCTGTACCAGCCGACCCTCGACACGAATGTCGATCACCGTGCCCGGAGTCGTCTGGTCCGGCCGCATATAGGCCATGCCGATGACGTGCCCAAGCGTCGGGCTCCTGGCAATACTGGTGACGCGCCCGCAGATCTCATCACCGTCGACGACCAGGTGACACTCCGACGGCATCACTGTGCTGTCGTGCATCACGAAGCCGGCCAGTGCCCGGACATTCGGCCGCGGCTCAACGATCTTCAGGCTGCGCTGGCCGATGAAGAACGGCTTGGTCATCTTCACTGCCCAGGCCAGCCCGGCTTCCAGCGGCGTTGTCAGGCCGTCGGTGTCCTGGCCGATGATCTGGTGGCCCTTCTCCATGCGCAACAGGCGCTGGGCCTCGACCCCGAACGGTATGATCCCCTCCGGCTGTCCGGCCTCGATGACGGCGTCCCACAACGCCGCAGCATGCTGTGCAGGTACGTGCAGCTCGTAACCGAGCTCGCCGACAAACCCCACACGCATGAGCCGGCAGTTCACGCCGGCAACAACTGCCTCTCGGAATCCAAGGTATTCGAAGCCGCCAGCGCTGATGTCCAGATCGGTCAGGCGCCCAAGGATATTGCGCGACTCCGGGCCGGCCAGATTGAGCGCACCGAACTGTCCGGTGTGGTCGATGATCGTGACCTCGAGTCCCCAGATCATCGCCCAGCGCTTCATCTCGCGCACGATCGCTGCAGAGCCGCTACTCGTCGTGGTGACATAGAAACGGTCGTCGCCGAGCCGGGCCGACATGCCGTCGTCGATGACGACGCCGGACTCGTCGCACATGAGCGCGTAGCGGCATCTGCCGAGCGTCAGGTCACTGAATCGCCCGGTGTACATGCGTTCGAGAAATTCCGCGGCATCGGCGCCGCAGACATCGATCTTGCCGAGCGTCCCGACATCGATGATGCCGGCGCTGTGGCGCACCGCCTGCACTTCGTGGACAATCGCCTGGTGACGCACACGCGGACCGTAATACTCGGGCCGCAGCCAGGCGCCGGCGTGCATGAACACCGCCCCGGCCGCCTGATGCCGGCTGTGGATCGGCGTGCGACGGTCGGGATGAAACCGGCGACCTGCGAGTTCACCAATCGTCGTCGGTTGCGTGAACGGGCGAAAAGTCGTATAGCCAACAGCCCCTATCGTCTGGCCGGTCGCCTTGGCCAGGATCCGGGAGGAATTGAGGTTTGAAATCTTGCCCTGCGATGGGCCCATGCCGACAGTGGTGTAGCGCTTGACAAGTTCGGCGCTGTCGTAACCTTCCTTGGCAGCGTTGACGATGTCCTTGATCTGCACGTCCTCGTCCAAATCGACAAATGCCTTGCCCTTCGGATGCTTGACAATCGGGTACGGATGTGACGGTGCAATGATCTCATCGGTCGGTCGCCGCCGTGCCGGCAGTTCTTTGCCTACAGCAAAGGCGGCCGCCTGTCCGCCCGCCTGGCCGCCGTCCTCGACCCGCGCATCGACACCGAAGACACCATTGACGCGACCGGCAGCAAACATGCCCGGCGGCAATTCGTCCGGGCGGAATTGCGCCGCATCCTGCACATAATTGAGACGGCCGCCGGCCTGGCCGATGAGGTCGCCCGCAGGCGCCCAGCCGGTTGCCATGACGATGCCGTCGCAGTTCACATTGATGCCGGTCGTGGAAATGCAGGTGCCGTCGGAATTGACCGGGCAGACACGGGCGCCTTTGATGCCGCGCAGACCGCCGGCGGGGTGGGCTTCGTAGACACACTGGCCGGCCAGAATCTCGATGCCCGCCGTCTTCACATCGTGCACCAGTTCGCCTTTGCCGATCGTCTCGCGGAGATCTACGACTGCAGCAACCTCGACGCCGGCAGCCTTGAGGTCGAGCGCAACGCCGTAACCGTAATCGTTGCCCAGCAGGACCAGTGCCCGCTGCATCGGCTTGACGCGATACAAGTGGGCCAGCCGCTGGGCAGCGGTGCCGAGCATGACTCCGGGAAGATCATTGTGCCGGAAAACGGCCGGCTGCTCATAGGCGCCGGTGGCGACGACGACAGCTGTCGCCCGCATCTTGGTCATGCCGCCAGGACCGATCATCGCCAGCCAGTTTTCGCTGTAGCAGCCGCGCACCGAGGTGTTCAGGCGAACCTCGACGTTTTCGAGCTTCGCGATCTCGTCGCGCATGGAATTGATCGTCGCCACAGACTCGGGTGCCGTGGCCCCGGCGTAGCACAGGCTGCCGCCCAGGCACCGGGTATCCTCGACCAGCACGACGCGGCTGCCGGCGCGACCGGCTGCCAGGGCTGCCGCCATGCCCGAGGGGCCGCCACCGACGATCAATACGTCGCACGCATCGTAACCCTTCGGTGACGGTTTCCATTCGGCCGCCGGATTCACTTTGCCGAGGCCGGCGATGTCACGGATCATGCGCTCCCAGTTCGGAAACATCCAGTTCGGCGTGTGGAACGCCTTGTAGTAGAAGCCGACCGGTAGAAACCCCGACATGCGGTCGGTCAAGCCGGCCAAGTCGTAGCGCAAACTGCCGACGGTGTTGACCGCAGTCAAGTCCATGCCGTCTTCGACCAGTGTCGTGTCACCACGGATATTCAGGGTCTCGCCGTTTTCGAGCATCACGTTGGCGTCGTGGGCGCACATGCTGTAGACACCGCGCGGCCGGTGATACTTGAAGCTGCGCCCGAGCAGTCGGACGCCATTACCCCACAGCGCGCTGCTGATCGTGTCGCCGGCGTAGGCCCCATAGCGGCGGCCTTCGAAGGAAAAACACAACCGCTGATCGCGGTCAATCCACTCGTGACCCGCGGCCGGCAATCGTTCGATGAAAATAGGGTCAGCCATTGTACAAGTAGGTGTTGGAGATCTCGTCTGTCCCGGTATCGCGCTCGGCAATGAACCACACCCCGCTTGGCGCGTGGTACCACCACTCCTTGTGTGGGCCAGGGGCGCCGTCGCGCTCGAAAACATAGGCGGCCCACTGCTCGTCCGTCACCTGGTCCGGGCACGGCATCTCGGTGACGTCTCCACCGTATACGAACTCCTGCAACGGTCGCGGGCCATTGACTGGGCATGTCATGATTTTCATCGTTCGGTCCTCGCTGCTAATGTCCGACGGAGGCGGCGCCTTTCTCGCCGACCAGTTCAAACTCCTTGAAGCGTGACAGGCGGAACGGCTCGATCAGCGGGTGCGGCTTATTTTCAGAGACCGTGTACGACATCGTCTTGCCACATACCGGTGTCGCCTTGAATCCCCAGGTACCCCAGCCGGCATCGAGGTAGAACCCCTCGACCGGGGTCAGCCCCATGATCGGTGAGAAATCGGGGGTCATGTCCGATAGCCCGGCCCACTGTCGCAAGATCTTGACGTCCCCGAGAAACGGGAACAGGTCGAGCAAATGACCGCTGAGCCCTTCGACGAAATCCAGCGTCGAACGCGTCGAGTGGATCGTATACGGATCGAGCGAGGCGCCCATCACCAGCTCGCCACGCGACGACTGGCTGACGTACAAGTGCAGGCTGGCCGAGACAATGATCGTGTCGAGCCAGGGCTTCAGCGGCTCGCTGACACAGGCCTGCAGCGGCTGGATCACCAGCGGCGTCTTGATGCCGACCATCTCCAGGATCGGCGGCGTGTAACCGGCCACGGCGCAAACAACCTTGTTGGTCTCGATGGTGCCGCGGTTCGTCTGGACGCCGGTCACCTTGTCGCCTTTCACCACGATGCCGGTCACCTCGGTCTGTTGATGGATCTCGACACCGCGCTGGTCGGCACCACGACCGTAGCCCCAGGCTACGGCGTCGTGACGGGCAATTGCGCCGGGCGGATGAAACAACGCGCCCATCACCGGCGCGTGACCGCCGCAGGACAGGTCGATGTGCGGGCACTTCTCCTTGATGAACGCCGTGTCGACCAACTCGCTGTCGACACCGAGGTGCTTGTTGACCTCGGCACGCCAGCGCATCGTCCGCAGGGACGCGTCGCTGTGGGCCAGAGTGAAATGGCCGCGCTGCGAATAAAAAAGGTTCAGATCCAGATCAGCCGACAGATCCTGGAACAGCCGGATGCTCTCGTCGTAAAAGGCGACGCCTTCGGGCGTCAGGTAGTTGGCACGGACGATCGCGGTGTTCCGTCCGGTACCGCCACTGCCGATGTAGGCGCGCTCGAGGACCGCGACATCTGTGATGCCATGGTCGCGCGCCAAGTAGTACGCTGTCGCCAAACCATGGCCGCCGGCACCGATGATGACCACATCATACGACTTCTTGAGCTGCTCCGGCGAGCGGAACATCCGGGGCTCGTTGTATTCTTTGCTGAGCCCGAAGCGGAGAAGGCGATGGGGCATGAAGTCAACGCTTGGGTGAAAATTGTATTACCGGGACATAGGCATAAAAGACATTGAAATAGTTCGCTTTGGGAAAGTTTCAACCCCCCGGCACAAATTGAATGATTTCCAGGCAATCTCCATCGCTGAGCGACGTGTCGATATAGCTGTCTTTATCAACGATTGCTTCGTTGAGTTCGATGACGACACGCTTCTCGTTGAGGCTCAATTCAGTGAGCAACTGGTGCACCGAAAGCGGTTGCTCGAAAGTGCGGGATTCGCCGTTGACAGTCAGGTTCATTTGGGGGCTCCGGTTGAATGGTCGAGGAGTAATTCGAGAATCTTGCTGGCCTGCATGTGCGCCGCAATGCCTACCTTCGGCGCCATCAAGCCGCAGCCGGGCTGCGCCGCGCTGACGCCGTCGCCGATCAGGTAGAAGTTGCGCATCGGCTCGCGGCATACCAGCTTGTCGGCGTCCGCATAGCCGGCAATCCCGGACACCGCCACGACCGGCTTGTGCAGTTCGGCCAGGCAGGTTTCGACAAAGACGCTCTTCGATTCCGGGTTGTCGAAGCACTCCGCCAACACGTCGGCAGCGGCGAAATGCGCAGTGATGTTGCCGGCATCGATGCGTTCGGCAACTATGGTTACATCGAGGTAGGGGTTGATGCGCTCGAGGTTGGCCTTCATGGCATCGACCTTGCGCATACCGATCTGTTCGCAGAAGTACTGCTGTCGATTGAGGTTGCTCGGCTCGACGACATCGAAATCAGCGATAATCAGCCGACCGACCGACAACCGCGCCAGGGCGATCGCCAGAGCCGAACCCAGGCCGCCGACACCGGCAATCCCAACAGTGCGATCGCAGACCGCCTCGTAAACCGCCGGAGAGTGACGCGAGACGATGAGCTGCCGCATCTCCGCGGCGCTCGGCATTTCGCCGCGCCGGATGAAGCAAACCCGGTCCCCGCGAGTTACCGGACAATCATCGACAACAGGAAAACCGTTGTACACCGTGATATCGGCATCCGGCTTGTGCTGTGCCCGCAACGTCGCCAGCGTCATGCCGTCGACCCACGCCACATCTTTTTCATTGACCTTGATCATGACTGGGTAAGATACCCACTCCGGCCGGAACGTAAAATCGCCAACGCTTACCTTCCTGCCAATACGCGCTGCGGCATCGGTTGAATTCCGCCGTACCTACGGTCCAGTAATGCCCAGTGATTGTCCACGTACCGCCATTACAAGCAGCTCGGCCTGATACTGAAGCCTATGCCGGCGACAATGACGCCCGCTTTGTATATGGACTGTCCCGCGACAGGCCTGCGACAACGACGACCAGCGGCTGCCGAAAGGCATGGTCGTGTTTGACTATGTGCGTATCGATTACCCGAAATAAATTATGAGGACCGAATCATGGACAAGCGTTTCAGAGGGAAGATCGCCGTAGTCACTGGCGCAGGCGGCAGAAACATTGGCCGTGCCCTTGCCGTCGGCTTTGCCAGAGAGGGGGCCAGAACTGTCCTGGTGGGGCGGACCGAATCCAGCCTCGCCGATGTTGCTGCAGAGATCGAGGCACTGGACGGTGAATGCATGGTGGCACCAGCGGATGTCAGTGCCGAAGCTGATGTGTTGCGCGTCTTCTCCGAGATTGCCGAGCAGTTCGGGGCCGTCGACATTCTTCTCAACAACGCCGCGCAGAACCTTAAATGCGATACCGTAGACACGGACGTGCAGGACTGGGACCGGGTCATCGCAGTCAACTTGAGAGGCCCCTTTCTGTGCAGCCGCGAAGCGCTGAAGATAATGATCCCCAGGGGACACGGCCGAATCATCAACATCGCCTCAATGGCAGGTAAGGAAGCGCTCGCAACGCGCGGGGCTTACTCCGCCTCCAAGTTCGCCCTGCTCGGCCTGACCGAGGCGATGGCCGCCGAAGTAAACCATCTCGATATCGCGATAAACGCCATTTCACCCGGTGCTGTCAGCAATGATCCGCCACCGCCAGGCCCGCGCTCCAAGCCAGGCGACTTACATCCCGACCTCATTAATCTTGATCTTCAACCGCGAATCAATCCAGATGATATTGTGCGTACCGCTTTTTTTCTGGCGGCTGACGATACGCGTGCGATTCGTGGCAAGTCGATCGATGTGTATTACGGGCAGGACCTGCGGGAGGCGTGATTTTCGGCGATTTCCCGCAAAGAAGAAAAGGCATATTGAAACGTCGTCTTGTCCGTCTCAGGGTTTCCATAAAGTCCTGCAAATTAACAAGTTGACCATCCCCCCCCTGCTTTCTTCTGGATCCATTCAAGACGACATACAAAATGGACAGACGCAGAGAGCCCCTGCCGTTTCAACCGCAATTTTTTTCTTGACTTTTTGGCGGAGATTAACTATAACAGTTTGAAACATCGCGATGCTGATGCACCACTGATGGTTAGGAGTGTGTCGGTTTCACCTAACAAACGACACTCGCAACGTACAGTTGCGGGAGAACTCGAAGGAGTCAAAAATGATCAAGCAAATCCAGACAGTAATTGCAGCCGTGCTCATGCTCGGCATCGTGAGTCAGGTTCAGGCACACACAATCACCGTGGACTCGACAGGAACATTCGGTGGTGGTAATTATACCATTTATGGTCCTACCAATCCAGGTGATTTTGCTGCGGTTGCTCACGGAAGTGGGCCGGTCACAGGATCCATCGAGACTGGTGCGTATTCTCTGGTACCCCAGCACGGTGCAGCAGGCAAGGCGAGCATTCAATTCGAAGTCGATGCCGCCGGCCTGATTCAAAACATTGTGCCAGCCATCTCCGCGGTGGGTGAGGGAACCAGCACGCTCCTCGCCACCCCGATAAACATTGAATCGTGGTTGGTAAACCCGAGCAACGGGCAATGGGCAATTTTCGGCGGCGGCGGTCCGGTCCATCATGGTTATTGGAGTATTTCCTCACCCGTAGTACCTGATGGGCATGGAGTTGATCTTCTCCCAAATGACCCTGGCGCGTCGTACGACATTCATAACTTCGCGGCGGCCCATCATATCAGTTTCCGTATCAACGAAGACGCCAGTATCTCAATCACTCACGAGGGCGCCGGCACGGGCTCTGTCACTAACGGCGTCTACACGATGGTTACGGATGTTGGTCCTTCTATAGTGCTGCCGATCTACCCGGATGCGGACGCGAGATTCCGCTACTTGCAATCGCAAGGCGGCGGGGCTGCCGGTGCACAGGGGCCGCAAGGCAAGCAAGGTGATGCTGGTGCTGCTGGTGCTGCCGGTGCTGCTGGCGACACCGGTGCGGCCGGTGCGGCTGGCGATGCTGGTGCGGCTGGTGCGGCTGGTGCGGCTGGTGCACAGGGCGATGCCGCCCCGTGCACACCATGTGACGACGTAGTCAACGCGGCAGTCGAATTGGCCTGCACGGCGCTGGGTATCAGCCCGGCGACCAATTTGCAGCAGCTTCAGGATACTGCAGCGTCCATCGTTGCTACGTTGCTGATCAGCGCCAATATCTGCGATTCGACGAACTGCGATATCAACGCCGGAATCCAGGCTGCCATCGACGCCAAACTCTAATCCGTACGGACGATACTATTTAGAGAAAGCACGGAGCCTTCGGGCTCCGTGCTTTTTTTTATTCTACGCGGTGCCGGCAGTATTGTGCGTACCGCTCCCCATCCGTGCCCCGCCCAAAAAGAGTTGTGCCCCCCCCGGCACCGAACTTAAATGGCGCTACATTTAACCTTTAGCGCCATTTTTTGTGGTTCAATTCGCCGAGCGTTGAGGCGATCTGCTGACGATGACTTACGACTTACCAACGGGGAAAGTACCCTAACCCGGCTATGCATCACACGCCGAGACAACGATTCACGCTGATTGAACTACTGGTAGTCATAGTGATCATCGCCATCCTGGCATCGATGCTGATGCCGGCAATGCAGAGAGCGAAAAGCACGGCGAGGCTCGTGCACTGTATCAGTAACACCAGGCAACTGGCGATCGCGGCGGGCGGCATTTACCCAAACGACAATGACAGGATCGTTGTCCCAGGGGTCGCGCCGGGGCCGACAACGCGCTTGTACACGGGGGCTGTGCGGGATCAGGGCATGTATGGCGTTGGTGGAACGCATGGTTACTCGGTTTCGTGGCTGGAACTGATCCAGGATAAAACGGTTGATCTGTCCGCCAACCGGGCCGACGAGGTCTATGACATCGCCTATTGCCCCGATGACGAATCCTATGTCAACCCGTACGGCAAGAAAGGCTGGTGGTTCGGTTACGGGTACGTTCGACAACAGTCGTATGCGTTGAACCACAATTTCACCAACGCCCAAGGCATCCATCTTCCTGCCCCCAGGTATTTGAACTACGTAAGGATAACCAGGGCCTTAGTCCCGAACGAGACAGTGCTGATCGCGGAAACACACTATTCCACAGTGTGGGGCGCCAGGCCTCATTTTCTCTCGACCTGGCCGGGCATATCACGAACGGCGAATCACGGGGCGCTGGAGGTGATGACCAATGAACCGCAGAGCGTATGGCCCGATGTAGGGGCTATCAGCTTGCCACGCCACGGAGGCAGGGGATTCAATGTCGCATTCACAGATCTCCACGTCGAGTTCATCGAACACGACGGGCGGGCGAACTCCCCGTGGAAAAACCCGACCTCCTCGGCAGACATCGCCGAGATGGAAAAGCACTGGTTAGTTGATTACGAGTGATCGGCACAGGGCCTCCTTGGATAGTGGATCAAGGGCAAACGTTGGTCCGTCAGCCACCGCCAGGATCTCGAGGAAGTTCTGCCCCGCAGAATACAACCACAGGTCACGGAGGAAACCGAAAAGTTTGACGGTTTCCACTCTTCGTTCTATCGGTCGATTTTTTGATTCCTGTACTCCAAAATTCCCTTACCCGCCTCGGTGGGTACCTGTTCCGTTGCCGCGTTCCTGCAACTGACCTATATTCAAGTTGAATTGCGTTTTAAGAAACTTAAAAATGCTTGCATCGTTATGCCGACTCCCTCTACTTCCAGTCACCAACACCTGACGCTTCGCCAACTCATCAATCTGGCGGCGCCGATGGTGCTGTCTTTTGTCATGATGTCGGGTGCTGCGCCGATCGTCACCGGGGGTGTTGCCTGGAAATTCGGGCCGGAAGGCGAGAGCCTGCATCTGTCGGCATTCCTGGTCTGCTTCATGTCCGCGCTGCTGCTTTACAGCCCGGTTTTCGTAAGCCGCGAGATAGCGATACGCACGGTCACCGACAGCGCCTCGAAGCGGCAGTACTTGCGGTTTTTCATGGCCGTATCGGGGACATGCTCGCTGCTGGTGGTCGTGATGTCGCAGATGACCCCGCTCAATGTGTTTTTTTATGAACGACTCGTCGGTATCGATTCATTGACGCGCGAGCTGGCATGCGAAGGGCTGATCTACTTTATGCCGCTGCCTTTCCTGATCTCACTGCGCAGCTACTTCCAGTCGCGTCACATCAACCAGCGAACCGCCTGGTACAACGGTGGCGGCACGGCGGTCAGGCTGATTGCCATGGCTGTCTTTGTTTTCGGTTTCGCTATACACATGCCCGACATGACGGGGCCGAAGCTCGGCGGCTTGACATTCTTGATCGGCCTCAGTTTCGAAACGCTGTTCGTGTTTGTGGCGGCGCATAGCCACCGGCTGCCGGTCGGCAATGCAGCTGTCAGTACGGGAACGATGCTGAAGTTTGCCGTGCCTTTGATCCTTTCAGCAATCACCCAGATGATTATTCCGATGTTGTTGATCCGGCTGCTCGCCGTGACCACGTATCCCGCGGAAGGCCAGGCCGGCTACGACCTTATGCGATCGACCCTGTGGCTGTCGCTCAGCATCATGTACGCGATGCAGCCGACGATCGTCAGCTGCGCAACATCGCGCGAGAACCTGCAGCTGCTGTGCCGGGCCTCGACAGCGCTGGCAATATTTGTTGCATGTTGCTTCACGCTCGTCGCGTTCACGCCGCTGCATCGTCTGCTGTTCGTCGAGCTGATGGACCTCGACAATGTGCTGATCCAGACGTTGCTCTTCGATGCGCTGCCGTGGGCCACGGTGCTGCCGCTGATCGTGATGGTCGACGTCTTCCTCGTCTCGCTGCACATGCGCGCCGGTTCGACCCTCTGGGTGTGGGCCAGCAGGACATGCGGTCTCGTGGTGCTGTTGCTGATCGTAGGCCTGGCGGATCTGTCGGCATTCAACGGCGTCAAGCTGGTCGTGTTCGCCGAAATTCTGCATCACCTCACAGCCGTCGTGCTGTTGTCGATAGGCATACTAAAGCAAGGCATCGAACGTTCGCTGCATCGGGGCACGGTAGCGGAGTCGATGGCGTAGATTGCTCAATCCAGCCTTGCTTTCAGCTAGGTCTCACAGATGCGATATAACTCGAACATCGACTGGATATCGATCCATTCATCGGCAGCGTGAAGATTGCCGACCTGTGGCCGGGTCATGATCACCGGGATGTCGTGCTCGCAGATGAAACGGGCGTCGATGCGGCCGGTGATCGACCACCAGGACGTTGTCGGTGCCGCGGAACAACAAGTTCAGGATAGGCGCCAGACGACCGCCGTAACTGTCGGGCCAGTGGATTTCCCCTTCGAGCACCTGCCGCTGCTGGGGGTTGCCGAAGAACAGCGATAGCAGATTGGCAACGAACACCACCTGCGGTCCCAGAAAGCAGGCAGCCTGTCCACAGCGTCATTTCGACCGGTGGCACCATTGTTGTTTGCGTAGTGTGCATGTTACAGGTGTAACGATACATGCGTGCCAACTACGATCTACACCCGCAGATACAGCCGGTTCACCAGCAAGCCGCCCAGATGTTCGGTTGCGGCGTTCTCGACAAAACCGCGAGCGACGAAGGCCGGTGCCAGGTTCGGCAAAGCCCGCGGCTGCACCCCACAGACCAGCCCAAAGAAACTGTAGAGTATACGGACAACAGCACGCCGCCAGGCCCGTGACAGTGGGCCCCGACCTGACACATCGAAGTCGTGAAACAACCAAGCCCCGTTGGGTGCCAGGCAACTGTCAAGCCGGTCCATTACCGGCGCCAGCTCGGAAGGCGCGAAGCAATCCAGAAAACACTGGGTGCAAACGAGATCAAAGACCTCGTCCCCTGCTATTTGGTCCCAGGAACCATGACGAAATGTCACACGTCCAGCGTCGTCTGCGCTGAGACGGGCGGCAGCGCGGCTCAGCATGGCTTCAGATGATTCAACATAAATAACTGATGAAAAGCTATTTACAGCCAGAAATTCACTGAGAAAACGCCCTGTCCCGCCGCCGATCATCAGAACCCGTCCGCGGGCTGGTAGAGCATCGAGCAGGGTGCATTGTGAGGCATGCAGCACCCCGCCGAAAGCCATTGTTCCAAGACCATCGTAGACTGATGCCAGGCGATCGAAGTTGTTCATGCAAACGGGGCGAAGGTTTGATGTTTCGTCTTTTCAAATTATGATAATACATGTCTTCGTATGCACAAGGCACGATAACGGACTAATGTCATCTTTCCGGAACACATCATATGCAAGATACACCCCGATCAGGCTTCGACGTCGACGATATCGAGACCAGGGAATGGCTCGAGTCACTGGAGTGGGTCCTCGAGAATGAGGGCCCCGAAAGGGCTGCTCATCTGATCACGCGCCTCGAATCGCTGATGGCGCGGCGCGGCGCCCCGATGCCCGCCGGCTCACGTACGCCCTATGTCAATTCCATCCCGGTCGACCAGGAGCCACAGCATCCCGGTAACCGCGACATCGAGCGGCGCATCAAGAGCATCGTGCGCTGGAACGCCATGGCAATGGTCGTGCGGGCCAATCGCCACAACACCGACGTCGGCGGGCATATCTCGACATACGCGTCGGCTGCAACGCTGTACGAGGTCGGGTTTAACCACTTTTTCCAGGGGCCTTCCGAGGACCACGCCGGGGACCAGGTGTATTTCCAGGGGCACGCCTCGCCGGGCATCTACGCCCGGGCCTTCGTGGAAGGCCGCTTGAGCCAGCAGCAGCTTGAAAATTTTCGGAGAGAATTACAGCCCGGCGGCGGACTCTCGTCGTACCCTCATCCCTGGCTGATGCCGGATTTCTGGGAATTCCCCACCGTCTCCATGGGGCTGGGGCCGATCATGGCGATTTATCAGGCCCGTTTCAACCGCTATCTCGAGGACCGCGGACTCAAGCCTGAGAACGGCGGCAAAGTCTGGGCCTTCATAGGCGACGGCGAAACGGACGAACCCGAGTCCCTGGGCGCCATCTCTCTGCCGGTGCGCGAGCAACTCGACAACCTGATCTTCGTCATCAACTGCAACCTCCAGCGACTCGACGGCCCGGTGCGCGGCAATTTCAAAGTGATCCAGGAACTCGAAGCAGCGTTCCGCGGCGCCGGCTGGAACGTCATCAAGGTGATCTGGGGTTCGGACTGGGATCCCCTGCTGGCAGCGGACAAAAGCGGTGCGTTGATCAAGCGCATGGACGAAGTCGTCGATGGGCAGTACCAGAAGTACAGCGTTTCCGACGGCGCTTTTATCCGTGAGGATTTCTTCGGCAAGTCTCCGCAGCTGCTCAAGCTGGTCGAGCACCTCGGCGACGAAGAGCTGCGCAAGATGAACCGCGGCGGCCATGACACACAGAAAGTCTATGCCGCTTACAAGGCCGCCGTCGAGCACAAGGGCTCGCCCACTGTTATTCTGGCGAAGACTATCAAGGGGTACGGTCTCGGGGAATCCGGTGAAGGTAAGAACATCACGCACCAGCAGAAAAAGCTCAACGAAGAAGAGCTGCGCCGCTTCCGGACCCGTTTCGGCATTCCGATCAACGACGATGACGTGGCGGAAGCCCCGTTCTATCGCCCGCCGGACGACAGTCCGGAAATGATTTACCTGCACGAGCGGCGGCAGGCGCTCAACGGCTATATTCCGGCACGCCAAGTCCGTTGCGAGCCCTTGATGGCACCGCCCGAAAAGTTGTTCTCGAAGTTCTATGAAGGCAGCGGCGAGCGAAAGATCTCGACAACCCGCGCTTTCGTTGATATTCTCGAAAAACTGCTGCGCGACAAGCGGCTCGGTCAATACATCGTGCCTATCGTACCAGACGAGGCACGAACCTTCGGTATGGACAAGCTCTTCCGCCGCGTTGGCATTTATTCGCACGTCGGGCAGCTATACGACCCGGTCGATTCCAACGAACTGCTGTACTACAAGGAAGCAGTCAACGGGCAGATTCTCGAGGAAGGCATCACCGAGGCCGGCTCGATGTCGTCATTCATCGCGGCGGGCACCGCCTACGCAACGCACGGCATCAATACGATCCCGTTTTTTATCTACTACTCGATGTTCGGCATGCAGCGCATCGGCGACCTCATCTGGCTGGCCGGCGACATTCGTGCCCGCGGCTTCCTGCTCGGCGGGACAGCGGGACGCACAACGCTCAATGGTGAAGGCCTTCAGCACCAGGACGGCCACTCGATCGTCTTCGCCAGCGCCGTCCCCAACATGATCACCTACGACGTCACGTACGCCTACGAGCTGGCCGTGATCATCCGCGACGGCATTCGTCGCATGTACCAGGAACAGGAGAATGTCTTCTACTACCTGACCCTGGAAAACGATCCGTATGTCATGCCGCCGAAACCCGACGGCGTCGACGAAGGCATTCTGCGCGGCATCTACAAGCTCAAGCCGGCCGCCGGCAAAAAGGCTAAGCTCAAAGCGCACCTCTTCGGTAGTGGCGCCATCACCAACGAAGCGCTGAAAGCCCAGGAGATTCTGGCCGAAAAGTATAATATCGCAGCGGACGTCTGGAGCGTCACCAGCTACAACGAACTTCGCCGCGACGCCCTCAACGCCGAACGCTGGAACCTGCTGCATCCCGAAGAAAAACCGCGCGTGCCGTTCATTTCCGAGACCCTCGAGGGTGAGGACGGCGTCTACGTTGCCGCTTCTGATTATATGAAAACTCTGCCGGATGGACTGCGCCAATGGATTCCCGGTGAATTCATTTCTCTCGGGACCGACGGATTCGGCCGCAGTGAGACCCGCGAAGCTCTGCGCGATTTCTTCGAGGTCGACGCCCGCTATATCGCCGTCGCCGCCATAGCCGCCCTAACGCGTGCCGGCAAGTTGCAGCCGGCTGACGTTTCGGGCGCCATCAAGGACCTCGACATCGATCCCGAAAAAGTCAATCCGATGATCTCATAACCCTTTGGGAAACCTCGTGAGCCAAGAAATTAAAGTGCCAAGCGTAGGCGAAGGTATCGAGTCTGTCGACATCGTCGAAGTTCTCGTCGAACCCGGGCAGAAGATCGAGATCGAAGAACCGTTGATCGAGGTCGAATCAGACAAGGCCGCCGCCGAAATTCCATCTCCGGCAGCCGGTGTCATCGACAAAATCCTGGTCCAGGCAGGTGACACCGCTACGGTCGGTCAGGTGTTCATGACGCTGACAGTCGACAACGCCGAAACCGCGGCAGCCGAGCCGGCAGCCGCGGACGCTTCGCCACCCGAACCCGAGACGCCGGCACCAGTTGTGGAGTCCGCAAAACCGGCAACGCCACCAGCCGCGGCGAAACCGCCACCAGTCTCCAGGCCCGCCGCACCTCTGCCCTCACAAAGCGATGGGAAGTCGATCCCGGCATCACCATCGGTCCGACGGTTCGCGCGTGAAATCGGTATCGACGTCGCCCAGGTCCCAGGCAGCGACAAGACCGGAAGAATCTCGATTGAGGACGTCAAGGCATATTCGCGTTCCGTCAACGTCGGTGGACAAACGGCTCCAGCCGCCGCACCTGCCGCCAGGGCTTTGCCGGATTTTGCGAAGCTCGGCAGCGTGCACAGTGAACAGATGAGCGGCATTCGCAAGGCCACAGCCACACACATGAGCTATTGCTGGTCGACGATTCCGCATGTCACCCAGTTCGACGAAGCGGACATCACCGAGCTCGAGCCGCAACGCAAACGCTTCGGCAAGTCGGTGGAAGCCGCCGGCGCCAAACTCACGATCACTGCAATCGCCATCAAGGTGCTGGCCGCGGCGCTCAAGAAGTTCCCGCAGTTCAACGCCAGCGTCGATATGGCGAATCAGTCGATCGTCTACAAGGACTATTTCAACATCGGCGTAGCTGTCGACACGGATCGCGGGCTGCTGGTGCCGGTCATCCGGGATGTCGATGGGAAGAGCGTCCTCGACTTGGCGATAGAACTCGGGCAGGTCGCCGAACGCGCTCGCGACCGTAAGCTCGGTGCCGACGACATGCAGGGCGGTTGCATGACCGTGACTAATTTGGGCGGTATCGGCGGCATTGGCTTCACGCCGATTGTCAACTGGCCCGAAGTAGCGATCCTCGGCATCGCCCGCGGCAGTATGCAGCAGGTCTGGCGCAACAACAGCTTTGCGCCGCGCCTGGTCCTGCCGCTGTCGTTGTCTTATGACCACCGCGTGATCGACGGTGCCGATGGCGCCCGCTTCCTCCGCTGGATCGCCGAGGCGTTAGAGAATCCGTTTGTCATCTCGTTGGAAAGCTGAAGCTTCAGGCGCCGGCCGTTGCCGGCGCCGCAACAGTTTCCAACAGCAACCATCAGATCCGCAGGGGGGTAACCGTGGGACGCCCAGTCACCTTGTTCACCGGCCAGTGGGCCGATCTCAGTTTCGAGCTTATTTGCGCCAAGGCAAAGAGCTTCGGGTACGACGGTCTGGAGCTGGCGTGCTGGGGTGATCACTTCGAGGTCGACAAGGCGGCGACCGTCAAGTACTGCAAGGAGCGCTGGGAAATCCTGATGGACCACGGGCTCTCCGCTTACTCGATTTCGAATCATCTGGTCGGCCAGGCAGTGTGCGACAACATCGACGACCGGCACAAACTAATTCTGTCGCCGGAGATCTGGGGCGACGGCAAGCCCGAGGGCGTCCGCCGGCGTGCCGCCCGCGAGATGATCCGCACCGTCAAAGCATGCCGCCGCTTCCTCAACGCCAAGCCCGGCCGCAAGAAAAGCGACCGGGACGAATTCCCCGGCGTTGTCAACGGCTTCACAGGCAGCAGTATCTGGCACAGCATTTATGCGTTTCCGCCAACCAGTCAGGACTATTGGGACAAGGGGTTCGATGACTTCGCAAAGCGCTGGACGCCAATTCTCGACGCTTGCGAGAAAGTCAACATCAACTTCGCCCTGGAAGTGCACCCGACGGAGATCGCCTTTGACATCGCCTCTGCGGCACGAGCTTTGAAGGCGGTCAAAAATCACAAGCGGTTCGGGTTCAATTACGATCCAAGCCACCTCGGCTATCAGGGCGTCGACTACGTGCGCTTCCTGCGCGACTTTGGCAAACGCATCTTCCATGTGCACATGAAGGACGCCTGGTGGGGCCACGGCGACGGGACGGTCGGCGTCTTCGGCGGCCACACGGACTTCGGCGACGCCGCCAGAGCCTGGGACTTCCGCTCGGTCGGCCGCGGCGACACCCGGTTCGAGGACATCATGGTGGCACTGAATGACATCGGCTACAAAGGGCCGTTGTCGATCGAGTGGGAGGACGCCCGCATGGACCGCGAGCACGGTGCCACGGAATCCTGCGCCTACGTCAAAAAACTGGACTTCTCAGCGTCAGCTATCGTCTTCGACGCGGCATTCGCCGAATAACTACAGACACGACGATGCATAAAAATGGCGGAACCGCGTCATCACCGACACACAGATCGCTCTCAGCTACCGCAACAACAACGCTTCCGAATCTTCGGCACCAAAGGATCGTTGGAATCGCGCCAGGATACAGCGGAAAAACTGATCGTGCGCCGCGGGGAACATGACGAAGTTTACTGGACCGGCACCAACTGCACCTTTTTTCGGCGAACGACGGAAGTTACCAGCGTATCTCCGCCGGACATCACGAAGACTTCTTCGGGGCCCTGCACATTGCCGACATGGGCAGTGACGCCCATTACGGCCAGGCCGAGAGTGTTATCGCTTCCAGTCGATGTCGCGACCGGTCTGGACGATGCCGGTATCGCGCATAGCCGCGATGTAGTCGGGCACGGTCTCGAACGTGAAGGTGTATAGCTGACAACTGACATCGGTCAGTTCGATGGGCCAGGTCCGATCGTCCGGCCACTCGGTTGTGTCCAAACGAAATTCGGCAGGACCGGCAGACATCTCCCCCTTCACAGTTTCAAAGAAAAACTCATGGCAGTCGGCGTCGGCACCGCAGATCTTACCGAACTTGCCGTCGATGAAACCCGGAATGCTGAGCAGAAACTGGTCGTCGTCCTGGATGCCGCGGACGCAGAGCAATGAATACGCTTCGGACTTGCCCTTCAGGCGGATGGGATTGAAGCCAGCGCCCCAAACGTGCAACCCCTGATTGCGCTGCAGGAAAGACTCGCTGACCATCAACATATTGCCAGTAGCCTTGGACTCGACACGCTTGGCTATATTGACATGATCGCCGATGATAGTGTACTCCATGCGGTCTTCGGAACCGATGTTGCCGGCAATGAATTCACCGCTGTGCAGACCAACCCCCATGACGAACGCCTGGACGGCGTGGTCGATGATATTGCGGCTGAAAGCAACTATCGCATTCTGCATGCGCAGGGCGCAGGCCAATGCGTGGGCGGTGTCACCCTCGACAGCAAGGGGCGCACCCCAAACAGCCATGATCGCGTCGCCACCGAATTTGTCGACCGTTCCCTGTTCGTCGAGGATGATACCGACCATCACACCGAAATACTCGTTCAGGCACTTGATGGCTTCGCGCGCACCGACTTTCTCACTTAGAGAAGTGAAGCCGACAATATCGCAGAACATGACACAGCCCTCTCGCAGCTCACCGCCAAGCTGCACATCCTCGTTCATGACCTGCCGTGCCACGGTCGGCGAAAAGAAGCGCTGCAGCTGCGACCGCCGATTCGCTTCGACGGCAACGTCGCGCATGAGCTTGGCATTGCGCAGGAACAACGCGGCT
>CAUZJQ010000010.1:0-35230 GCA_963580095.1 Lentisphaeria bacterium
CAAGCTGACCAGTCCGACTTCGCTTCAGGAAGCCCTCGATTGCGGTGGCGTCCTGGCGAACCTGGCATTGCTCGGCGTGAACCCCTGCGATGGGACAACCTCTGAGTGTTACGACGAGGTCATGCAGGGCTTGGACACGCTGGTTCAAGAAAAACTGGCAGAGTAGGCGGAAACCGAATCAATTTGATTTGAAAAGCCCGGCAGTCCTTGTGACTGCCGGGCTTTTTTGTGGCGGGAGCATTGTGGAAAAATGATTTTTCTTGAAACACCATGCCGCTGCCTGCGAAGCTTCTACGCCGGTGGAAGGCGGGCTGTCGCGCCGGCTTGTCTCGCAGTGATCCCTGGTGGATCCGAAAGCGCTGCGCTAACTGTCGCTTTTTCAAAAGCAGTCCGCTGGACGTGTCGTACCACCCGTTGCCGCTTCACGTATATTGCGGAACACGGCGCGCACTCACTCGAGTCCCGATACCTACAGTACAAAAAATCCTGTCAGCGTAAATGTGTGGGACGCTTGATCACGGTCTTTTTGGCGTTACGAGGTTGCCAACGAGTTACGCTTTCCCTTGAACGTCCAAGACGACCGCCTACCTTACACGCATGCCTGCCTACACCACCAAACCATTTTCTGCCGTCCGCGCCATCTGCATCGGCTCAGTCCTCCTGGTTGTCGGTGCCTTCTGGGTCGTGGTGCAGGAAATCCTGCTCAACGCCGGCAACATTTCTGCCAACGCGCCGCCGGTGGGCGCTGTCGGTCTTTTTCTCGGTGTCCTGACGATTGTCGTGCTGCTGGGCATTGTCCGGCGCAGATGGGCCCTGGACCGCCGTGAGTTGCTGCTTATCTACTGCATGCTCATCACCTTTTTTTCGCTGGCGTCGCAGGGGCTCTGGCAACGATTTGTCGGCACCATGATCAGTGCGCGCACCTTCACGTCGTACAACCATGTCGATGCCGGGCTACATGGTCCCGCAAGGCACCGATTGTCAGGAATGGCGATAACAAATTGAGCTTCTCGTGTGATACAGGTGCGGGCAAAGGGCAATCAGCGAAAGTGACACTCATCACACACGGGGCGGCGCTGAAGTAGCAGCGGGACCAACAATGCCGGACAAAGTCAAATTCGCTCTCGTGGGTGCCGGGGGCATGGGTCGACACAACGCGGAAAGAGTCACTATCGACGGGCGCGGCGAGATTGTCGCGATATGCGATTCCAGTGGCGAAGCTGCGGAACGCGCCGCCGCCGAGCTCGGTGTTGCCGATACTTTCACCGAGGTCGATGCGCTCATTGCCGGTGGCGGTTTCGATGCCGCCGTAGTTGCCACGCCGAACGCCGCCCATGCGCCATTGTCGGTGGCATTGCTCGATGCCGGCAAGCATGTGTACTGCGAGAAACCGCCGGCGTCGGATGTTGCGGGTGCGCAAGCGGTCGCGGTAGCTGCTGACAAAGCCGCCGGCCGTTTCATGTTCGGTTTCAACCAGCGCTTCGACCCGTGGGCACAGCACGTGAAAAAAATGATCGACGCCGGCGAGCTTGGCGACATCTATCACGCCCAAACCCAATGGCTTCGCCGGTTCTTCCTCAGCACATTCGACACCTGGTTCACCGACAAAGAACTGGCCGGTGGCGGTCCGCTGCTCGATATCGGTGTCCACCGGCTCGACCAGACGCTTTGGCTGATGGGTTTCCCGGAGGTCGAGACAGTCAGCGGCATGAACTATGACTGCCTGGCGAAGGCCGAGACCAAACGAACCGGAAAATCCTATTCAGTCGAGGAATTCTCCGCCTCGCTGCTGCGCTTTGCCAATGGCGCGTCCCTGATACTGCAGGCGAGCTATCTGTCCTATTTGCCACTGGGTGAGTCCGAAATGAACACGCTGCTCATGGGCACGAAAGGCGGCTGCCTCGAGACCGGCGGCGTGCTGCGGCGAATGGCTAATCACGACGGTCGTTCGACCGACACGGTCATTGCGCGGTTCAGCGAACCGCCGTTGACACCCATGGGGCACTTCATCGATTGCGTGCTGGACGGTTCGCAGCCGATGTGTACCGCGGCCCAGGGCCTGACTGTCATGAAGATTCTGGCGGCAATTTATGAGTCGGCCGCGAACCGCCGGGAAGTCTCTGTTTGACAGGAAATGGGACTACGGCTTCATCCGGATGCCGTGGGACCGTATGAATCAGAAAGAACGCCGCCGTCCTCGCCGAAAGGCCGTTGCCGTTTTTGTAAACCCCGTCGGGAACCGTGGTGTCAACCTTTACGAGGGCACAGTCATGTCTGCCAGCATCGCGTCGGGTATGTCCTTGCCGATGACGAACTGCTTGCGATCGGCATACCAGATGATGCGCCGGCCGCCGCGTTCGGTCAGGCTCGAGTACATTGCCATCATCATCAGGTTCTGCGTGCCGACGCGCACCCGCTCGGTGTCCATTAGCAGTTTGGGTTCGCTGAACCAGAGCGGTTGATACGCGTCGGGCCGGAACTCGCCGACAGCGATGCAGACGGGCCGTCGCGCTGCCATGTCCCACGGCCCGGTATCGCCGTCGTGACCGTCGCGGTTGGCATAAAAGAGCAGGTAGCGCCCGTCCTTCAACCGGTAGATGGGGTCGGGCGACTTGACATGCAGCATCCGCTGGCCGCCGTCGCGGTAAAGCAATGGCTCGGTCGGTCGCCAGCTGTGTCCGTGGTCGTCCGAGACCGTGTACCACATACAGCCGGTGACCGTGCGCATGTTCATCCACAACCGGCCGTCGGGCAACAGGACGATGCCCGGTTCCTCGGCCAGGCTGTAACCGCGCGATGCCTCGGGCTCGATCTCGGGCGACACCCGGATCGTGCCCGCCTCGTCCGGCAGCCAGGTGATCTGGATGTCCTGCGGGTCGGGGCCTTCGTCGATGTTGTCGAATCGCATCAGCTCGCTGCCCGTGTCCATGTGATTGCGGGTGCCGCCAATCGGCGGCGGATACTTCATAAAGCTGCTCCAGCGCGTCAGGCCGACAATCATGCGATCATTTGCATCGCGGATCGGTTGCTGCCAGACGATGCAGTGCGGTGCGAGCGTCGGGTCCGGGTGATCGAACTGTGGGACGTGCCGCCATGGGATCTCGACGCCGCTGTCGATCCAGGTGAGGCCGTCGTCGTCGGAAACATGCACCCGGAGCGGCCCGGCCCAGATACCGAGGTCTGATCCGCCCTTGTGATTGCCGTACAGGCAATACAGCCGCCCGCTGCGGCTTACCAGCGGGAACCCCAGGCCCCGGCACATGGTTGGGCCGTCGGTCTCGGCGATCGGTTGCGGCGGCGCCCAGGTCTTTCCATCATCGGTGCTGCGCGAGTAGACGGTGAAACAGTTCGCGGCCGACTCGTAGGCGCCTTGTGTCCAGATACACATCATGTCGCCGCCCGGGGTCTCGAACACATGCACGTGATCCGCGTACTCGTCCGTGCCGCCCGCCTGTTGCGGCAAATACAGCACGTGATCCGGATTCGTACGTTGCCACTCATTGGTGTAGCAGGTTGGTGGGGGTGATTGCGGCTGATCGGTCATTGTTCTCTACTCCAATTGGAAACGGTTTGTGTTGCCGAAATTCATGGATTGTACGCCGCTGCGGGGACGTGGAACGAGAAGAATACACGGCGAACCGGATTTGAGAAAGGTTGCCGGGAAAAATGTCCCTTTATTGAGCGGCTCATTTGATTTTTTTGGGAGGGCTCTGCCGCGGTTTTCTCCAGTCGGCCGTCGTGCACCTGTCTTGATTCTCATTCAGAGTTTCAGCAACGCTTCAGTCCGGCGTGCCATCTCGAGCCGCCAGGCGGCGAGGTCGGCATTGACGGTAATGTCACCGAGCCAGCGTTCGGTTTGCGCCACCAGCCGGGCGTGCCTGCCGGCGGCCTTGGCCCTGGCGATCGCGTCTTGAAGCGTGGCCAGGTACCGGGCGTCGTCGCGGCCCTCGCGGTAGCCCTCCCAGGACAGCGTGTCCAGCACGCCCCCCGGGCCGCGAAGGACGAAGTTGAATGGGCCGAGGCCGACGCCATTGTCCTTTACCTTTTGATCGTCGAAGCGCACCATACTGGGGCCGTGGTGATTGATGTAGGCCCGGGTCATCGTTCCGTCGAAGCCGGTCTTCCATATCCCCAGGCCGCGACTGCGGCGATGCAGATCGGGCTGCGGATCCCCGGGCACGGGATCCATCTGGGTAAACATCTTGAAGCCATTCTTGTGCACGCCCTTGATCATCTTCTGGATGTGCGGCGTCATCAGGAGCTCCGGATCATAGGTCACCATCCGCTGGCGATGTAACAAATAGTCCCTGCTGTCGACCAGCCATTGTTGGTGTGCATCCACGATCCGATGGCCGGGGTGCGTGAGGATGGGTCGGTCTATCAGGTCGCCGGCGATATCGAAAAAATCATCCTCAATCGCCACCCAGATCTTTGCGCCGCCCTCGCGTATGGACTCGTAGCTCTCCCGCGCGGTGCGCAACCGCTCACCCGATGCCTCGTCTACGCCCATAAAAAAAACGTCGCTGTATCCACGGGCCCGGGCCCACGCGACAACCTGCCGGGCCACCTCGACATTGCGCTGCTTCTGCGCCTCCGTGAGTTCACCGGACTTGATGATCATGCCGCCGCCGTCAAACATGTAAAGCGGGCCTCCCGGTGCCATGCCCGCCTGTTCCCGCAGGTCGAGGTAGCGGGAGAGTTTGGTGAAGTTCAGGCTGCCGTCCTCGTTCAGTCCCGGGCCGTCCCAGATAGACGGGTTTGTACATCCGTGCGCCACCATGTTGCGACACTCGGCGAGGTACTGCCGCTCGCTCATTTCGTCGCTCAGTGTTCCTGCATAGTAGGTGCTGTATTCGAACTTCGGGGGCAACAGGTCGAAGTCGGGCACAGTCACTTCAAGGGTGAGCGTCGTCGTCGTCGCATTCTTTGCGGAGATTGTGACCGGCGCCTGGTAGGTGCCGGACGGGGTGTCGTCGGGGATATGGACCGTCAGCCAGAACTGCCGAAAATCCTGGACGTCGCCGGGTTGCAGTTCCTCGGTGTCGATCAGTTCCCGGGTCAACTGGTTCATCCTGGAACGGCCGGCCTGGTATTCCTCGAGTGAATGTCCCCCGGGGGAATCCCAGTTCTCCGCCGCTATTTCAGTTACCCATTTCTGATGCTTGTCGATGATCTTCAGCATGCCGGGATCATGTACAAGCACCCAGGGCATGGCGACGCATTGCCAGGTGATGGCCCGGTAGAATTTCTGGGCTATCCGTACATCAACGGCTCCCGGCGGTAGCGTGCCTGCTGCGCCCTTGAGCGGATCCACCCGGACCATGACCTGCTCGAGCGGCTGATCCGTTTTCACCAGGAACGATGCCGGCTCGTATTCACCGCGGGCAGCCATGATCGCCATGACCGTCTCATCCCGGCAGACGGCCGGCAGCGGTTCGTCCTCCAGGATCGCGTCATTGTTGATCGCTGGCCGCACGACATAGGTTTGGTACGGGACCTGGGTGTGCACAGGCCAACTGGCAAGGCCCATTAGCAAACCTGTGAGGACTAATTTCTTTGTATACATCATCACTCCTTCGTTGTCTTCAACTGCATCACGGCCCTGGCCTGCTGGCTTGTCAGTTGCTGGTTGCTGATGATCAGGTGGACGGGTTTCCAGATGCCGGCCATTGCTTCTTTGCTGTACACCCGAACGGCAAGCAGGTCCGTGCCTTGAAGGTCTGCCCCGATAAGCGGAACACTGAACGGCGTGGTCCAGATCTGCTCCGGCAGCAGGTCGGTAGAGGCCACCGTGTGCTCGAACACTTCGCGGCCGTTCAAATAAATCCAGGCTTCCTCATCGACGGCCTCGAAATAGAGGTACGCAAATTTTCCAGCCAGCGCCTTTTCATCAGCCGGCAGGGCCGCGCGATACCAGCCGAATCCGGAGCCGCCGGGGAAACCCTGGTTTTCCCAGCCCAATTGTTTGTTGGTACGGATCGGGGCCCACCGGGTGTTGTCGAGGGTGGGGTCGAACCATTTGGCGCTTATCCCCTTATCCTCCCCGTCGTACTTGAAACGCCATGTCTCGGGAAACGTTCTGACCTGAACCGTTGTCAGGTCGATGTCGCCCAGCATTTTCTCGGGCGCCCCGCCCAGACCCAGGTCGAGCAGTGCGATTATTCGATCTGCCATCTCCCGGCGTATTGCATCGAGGTCGCCGGTGGCGATGTCTACCGTGTGCAACCATGCGGAGGTCTGCAGTACCAGCTCGTCATTGGGGAACCGCCCGATGCAGTCATTCAAGGTCGTCATCAACGTTGTAAGGTATCGAACATCATCGACGCCTTCGCGAAATCCTTCCCAGTGCAGGGTGTCGAGGACGCCGTCGTCGGTGCGGAATACCTTGGCGTATTGCATCGGCTGGTTCACCCGCTCGCCTTTGAGATTCATGTACGCCCAGGTCATGGTCCCGTCGAGACCTGTGCGCCAAAGCCCGAGGCCTTCGTTGCGCCGCTGGAGTTCGGGCAACTGTACCCCGCCCATCGGGTTCATATAGGTGAAGATCTTGTTGCCCAGACGGTGTACGGAATCGACAACGGTGCGGAACCCGGGGCCGTTCAACCGTGTAAAACTTCCGGCCTTGCCGATCTCGTCCATGTGCCGCAGTGATTCCGCGGGTTCATAATGCAGCGACGTGACCTTGGCCTCGATGGCTGCACCGATCGGGGAAAACAGGATCGGACGCTGCAGGACGTCACCGACGCTGTCGAAATAGTCCGTCGATATGACGGCGACAAAGACCTTGCCGCCGGCGTCCTTGATTGCGGTCATCGTGTCGCGCTCTTGTGCCAGCTTTTCGCCCCATTGTTCATCGACCGCCATGAAGTATGCTTCGTCGTAACCGCGCGCCCGGACCCAGGCATTGATCTCTCGAACATGCTTCTGGATTTGTTGTCGCTCCTCGGGAGTCAGTGGACGGTCGAGTGTGAACAGGAGCGGGTGTCCGATTCCGGAGGACATGTTGGAGAGATACAGGACCCTGGGCCGCATGCCGACGCTTTCGCGAAGGTCAAGAACTTTGGATAGCGGTGTGAAATCCAACGTTCCGTCTCCAGCTATTACCGGGCCTTCACAGATATTTGGATTGGTCAGGCCGTGGGCCAGCATGTTTCGCAAATCCGCCAGATACTGCTGCTCGGTGCGGTCCGCGAAACTGTATTGATTCTCTGGCGGCAGGTTTCTGCTGATGTAAATCGGGTAGTACATGCAGTATTTCTTCATCGGTGCCAGCAGGTCGAAGGGGTAGACCTCGATGTTCAATGTCAGCTCTGACACATCGCCGTTGCTTGGGATGATGCGTACCGTCGTGCTGTAGGAACCGGGAACGGCATCGACCGGTACGTGGACAGTGATCCAGAACTGCTTTCGCTGCGGGACATTGACTGGCTTCAGTTCGGCGGTGTCCCGCAGCGGTCCGGTCGCCACGTTCGTCATGCGTTCGGGGTCGGCGGTCGGTATCGGTTCGATGGCGAGAAAACTCTCGTCATGTACCAGCAACATCGGTTGGGCGGCGGCGCCGCCGACGAGTGTGCCACTGTAGTAGTCCTTGACGACGCGGACGTCGATCGCGTCATCGGGCCATTTGCCGCCCGGGCCGGTCACCGGAGAGAGCTCTATACGAACCTGGCTCAGCGGTTTGGCGGCCGTGACTACGAACGATGCCGGCTCATACTCGCCGCGACATGCAGATACCGTCATCGTCGTCGCTTCCCTGCAGACCGGTGGCAGAGCTCCGTCACGCAGGATCATATGATTCGTGACGGCTGGATCAACTATGTGGACGGCGTAGTCCGCGCTGAGGCATGGGGCAGGCATCATGCCCTGAACCCCGGCCAGAAGCCAGAACAGCAAAACCAAATGCTGTTGTCTATCCTGCATCGTAGATTTTCCGATCTCCGGATTCAGGGGTTCAGTAATGTTTCAGTAATGATGAAAACGATGATCGGCAGGGTTGCCTCTATTTCTTCGCCGTTTTCAGGAAAATCAGCGCCTTGGCCTGTTGGTCGCTGAGTTTCTCATCACTGATGATCAAGTGCACGGGCTTCCATACACCACCCATGCCCTCAGTGTTGCGGACGCGCACGGCCAGCAGATCGTCTCCGCGCAGCTTTACATTATTCAAAGGCACAACGAAAGGTTCCAGCCAGATCTCGGACGTCGGCATACCAGTGCTTTTTAGGCTATGCTCAAGCACCTGTCCGCCGTTGAGGTAAACCCATGCGTCCTCGTCGCAGGCGCTGAAGTGCAGATACTTGAACGGCCTGGCCTGCCGCGCTTCGGTCAGCGGCAGTGTGGTGCGGTACCAGCCATAGCCGGGTTCGTTGCCCCAGCCACCACCAGCCGCGCGTGTGTAGCCCAGCCCCACCTGCACCGATTCCCATTGACTGTCGTCGGCATCCGGATCGAACCATTTGCCGGACAGTCCCTTGTCTGCAGCTGACGGATTGGGGCCCAGCAATGTTGCTTGATCGACATCGACCAGCTTGAAGCGCCATGGCTCGTCGAGCGTCACGATCTCGATGTTCTCGACGTCGAGGTTGGCGATCGCTTCCTCCGGCGGCAGGTCCTTGTGGCCAAGGTCCTGCAGGGCGATGATGCGACGTGCCATCTCGCGGCGGATCGCGTCGAGGTCGCCCCCTGCCGCGTCGAGGTTTTTGAGCCATTCATGGCTTTCGGCAATCAACGGTTCATCGGGGAAACGTCCGAGCGCTTCGTTTAACGTCGCCAGGAGGGTGGTGAGATAGCGCACGTCATCGACGCCTTCGCGAAAGCCCTCCCAGTGCAGCGTATCGACGACGCCGCCGTCGGTGCGAAAAACCATACCGAAATACATGGCTTGGTTGGCGCCGTCGCCGCCGATATGAATATACGCCCAGTTCATGACGCCGTCGAAGCCCATGCGCCACAGGCCCAGGCCTTCCTGCCGTCGCTGCCACTGCGGCATCACTGGACGCAGCGTAGTGTAGGTGAAGATCTTGCGGCCAAGCCGATGCACCCCGTCGATTGCCCGGCGGTACTTCTCACGGTCCGCGTCATGTTCAAAGTTGATCAGTTGCGCGAACTCGTCGTTGCGTTGCAGCGACTCGACGGCGCCAATGCTGTTTTGCTTGGCGAATTGTTCCAGGGGCGTACTGATATCGATGTGCATGACGGGCCGGTGCAGTGTGTCGCCGACGATCTTGAAGAAATCACTGCAGGCGACGAAGACCTTGCCGCCGCCGTCGTGGATGGCCTCCATGCTGTCGCGCTCCGAGGCCAGCCACTCGCCCCACGCTTCGTCCTGCGCGGTCCAGTAGAGGTCGGGGTATCCCGCCTGTTTGCCCCAGGCCATCACCTTGCGGACTGTTTCAATGCGCTCGGCCTTCTCCTCGTCCGTCAGTGTCCGCGCCACCGGTTCGGCGGCGGCAGTCATTGTGTACAGGGACACGCCCGGACCGATCCCCGCTTCTTCCCGCACTGCCAGGATTTTCTCGAGTTTACTGTAGTCCAGCGTTCCGTCAGGTTGCACATGGACGCCGTCGTAGATGTTCGGGTTCGACAGGCCGTGTGCCAGCATGTTCCTGCATTCGGCGATGTATTGCTGCTTGTTGATCCAGGCTAGGTTTGACCATTTCCCGCTGCGCCAGTCCTCCGTATCGTCGTCAACGAGCCTCACCGGATAGTATATCGAGTACTCGAACATCGGTGCCTGCAGATCGAAGGGATAGACCTCGACAACCAGTTCCAGCGACGTCGGTTCGCTGTTGGCCGGCAGGATACGCACGGTGGTGCGGTAGATTCCCGGGTCGGTGTGGTCGGGGATTTGCACGGTGATCCAGAATTGTGTGCGATTGTCGATGTCCACCGCCTGCAGCTCCGTTGCGTCACGCAGTTCGCCGCGCGCCACGTTTTTCATCGCCTCCGGATTTTCAGCTGTCGGCGCCGGTTCAATGGCCAGGAAGCCCGGGTCGTGTACCAGCAGCATGGGCATCGCCACGTTCGGTCCGGCCGACGAGCGGACGTGGTATTCCTTCACGATGCGTACGTCGACGGCCTCTTCAGGCCACTGCTCGTCGTTGCCTTTGATCGGGTCGACTTCGATGCGTACCGTTTCAAGCGGCTTCGCGGCCGTGACCACGAAAGACGCCGGCTCGTACTGGCCCCGGCAGCCGGACAGCTTGATCTCCCTGGTTTCTTTGCACACCGGCGGCAGCGGCTCGGCGGGCAGGATCAGGTGGTTCGTCACTGCCGGCTGGATGACATGGACCGTGTAGTCGGCGCCGTTACCAATGGCGGTGAGTACGGTTGACATTGCGAGGATTACCAAGGTTTTTTTGTTGAGGATTTGCATCATTATCTCCTGTGTTGTTGATCGTCAAGTGTTCGATCGGACGTGGGTCCGGAAGGGTTATCGGTCCTGGCAACTGAACATTTCCCCCTTTGCCCGGCCAATCCGAGCGTAGGCGGCGATGACATCGAGATTGTAACTGTTGAGCGTTGCCAAAGCGCCGAGGTCGCACCGGTCACGCACGCCTTCGGAAAAGGTTTCGCAGGCCTTGCGCATCAAGGCCTCCGATTGGTCCAGATGCCTGATCACCGCTGAACGTCCCGCGTCAAGATCGTCGAAGCTTCCGCTGCCCTGTGCTGCTGTTGCTTCGAGATCGGCGCTACGGGCACGAAACAGGTGCGACACGGACTGGCAGTAATAAACAGCGTGACGCGTGTGACGTTCGAGTGCGATCAGGTTGTCCCGTCCGGCGGCACGACTCACCCGGATGGCCTGGGCCAGGTCGTCGGAGATTTTTTCATATACTTTTGCGATTTCGTCCAGCCGTTTGCTCCTTTTGGAACGGTCCGGGATGTCCTCCCAGAAGCCGCAAATCCATCCAGGCACGGGAAAAGACACGCAGAAGACGTCGCGGTGCATCTGTTCGGTAACCTGTTCCATACGGCGGAACGCCCGCATGATATGGGGCATGGCACGCTGGCCGCACACCGGTTCGTAGAGATGCCGGTAGGCCTTGTGCGGTGTCCACCCTTTCTCCCACGCGGTATGGGCGAGATAGTGGAACGTTGGCAACAGGTTCGAGTGTTGCCATTGGCGTGTCTGAAAACCGCGGGCACCCACGTTGCGCACCCCTTCAATGATCTTGTGAACGGATGGTCCGGTCAATTGGGGAAGCAACCCGATGTTGTCATCTTCGGCGCTGACCACAATGCTGTATTGGATTGCCTCAGGGTCCTCCTGCTTGAGGGTATCTGTGCGCTTGGCAACGTAGAACGGCATGTAGCCGTAGGCGGCGACGTATCGGCTGCCATGGGGAAAGACGAGCGGTAGAAAACGATGCAGCTCGGCGGACAGGCCGTAAGGTGAAACGGTAGTGCCGCGGCGTGCCTTGCTGAGATCAAGGCCGCGTTCATTGATCAGGTGATCCAGAGCGTACAGAATAACGATGTCACCGCGCACCTCGTGCACCGCACGGTCGGCGATAGCTTTCTTACCCTCGGCATCGCTGACGGCTTCCTTACCCTCGGCATGGCGGGCAGCTTCCTTCTGCAGGGTTTTCAGCGTCATGACTTTGCTGAGACCGTATTTCTTGTCGAGAATACGCCAGGCGCGTTCACAGTCGCCGCTCGAGCCGCCGAACTCGGTCGAGGAAAAGAAAAAAGCGTCGGCCTCGGAAAAGGCGTCGATATGTGCCTGAAGGTTGGTCAGGACGGCATCCAGGAACACCGGGTTCCGGACGCTCATGCATCGGCCGGTTTCGGCATCGGGCCCTTCACGCCAGATGCCGTATCCGATACGATGTATAGGGGTGCGCTTGGTCTTGTGTTGCGGCTTGGTCAGTTCGCGGATGCGCTGGCGTATGGCGGGATCAAAATCGGCCGCTGCACCGGAAACGAGGCATTGCATCCCGCGGGCATGTGCCATACGAAAGACTTTGCGGGCGTAAGCCTGGCCGGCTTTGATGCGCTGGTCGTATGAGCCCTGGCGAGTCAACTGTGGATTGACGAATACCCCGTGTTTCGCGTCACCGGATGCGGCAAACAGGTGGTATCCGGGGTGGTCCTGCTTGATTTCGGGACGCCACCCGAAGTTCGGTTCGGCCAGTGTTTTCCTGGCGCCGTGGAATCGCAGGTCGATAAACGGGTCGAACGGTCGTACGCAGAACAGAATTCCGTTGTACCGCAGCTTGGCCAGTTGATCGATCAGCAGGCCGTAGTCCTCGGCGGACCAGGCACATTCATTGTTGGCAAAGTCATTGTATGTCCGGAACGTGCGGATTGTCAGATCCGGTTCGCAGCGAGTCGTTTTTTTGGGGAAAGCGAGTGCCGCCGGCCGATCAGGCAGGATGTCGCCATGCAGTTGGTAACGGACCCCCCAGCGTTCGACCAGGTCATAAACGCCCCACAGTACGGCAATGGGCGCCCCGCCTTCAATGGCAAACGTGTTCCGGTCGATCCATCGAAAGGCGTACCCCTGATCGGACAGGCCATCCGCTTTGAGGTCCAGCACAACGGTGATGCCCGTCGCTTTTCGCTGGCTCGCGACGATCCGCGGTTGATGTTTGAAAAGCTGCTTGGTGTATTGCGCCAACTCTCGCGCCGCATGACGCACGAGGCGACGTGGCTTCGAACCGATAACGATGCGATGGATTTTCATGGGAATTCCTTAAACTGTTTTTGAATGTTGCCGGGAAAGCGATGAATGATCGATCAGAGTCACACAATAAGATTTTCTGCGGGAGCGTTCTCCATTCTTTGATTCAGCCTCGGCGATAGTGTCAGGTTTTTTTCGGATGCGAGAAAACCGCGCCGGCAGGGGCCTCGTGGATCCGGGAGAAGTCTAAACCGTTTATTTCAATTCCAAACATTTTACCTAATCATCAATTCTGTCATGTTCCGGTTAAGGGAATCCGCTTAGATGTTCAGGGCAGCTCAGCGTTCCACCGGCACGCCCCCTTTTTCACAGGGGCATCAGTTTGTCTCCTGAGACCCTGGCACGCCTGTGCTTGGAAAACCACAGCATATCACCGGCGCGGGTCGATTCCAGTGCCCCTGCGGGTTTCTTGCGTCAGGCGTTTCCGCCGCAGGCGATGTTCGAAAACGACTTTCCCCCAGCACCTATCTGGCATCCATTCACATCGAAAACAATTCTTTGCATGAACAGGTAATCCTATGCAATTCTGAATTCCATAGAATTTGCTTACAATTGTGCCTGGCCGGCACCATTGTAAGCACGGGAGGTAGGGCTATTGTCCCCCCTATTTTACCTGCCAAACTACCGGAGTCACCATGAAAGCACACCTCTTTTCCTCTCTCGCCGTCGTCTGTCTCGTTTTTGTCTTCAACACCCGTGTTGCCGGCTATACCGTTCACATTGTCACCCCTGCCGTCAATAATCACATGATCCTGCAGGACGGCCCGCTGCCGCCGGTCTGCAAAGAAGGGACATTGCTCGAGATTGCCGCGTGTCGTGGCGAGTACGAGCCGGCATCCTTTGTCGTCAGCACGACGGAGCCACTCGAGGATGTCCGCATCGAGGTCGGCGCGGTCACCGGTCCGGGTGAGCCGTGGCCGCAGGGTGCCGTCGACATTCGCATCGTCAAGGAGATCTGGCAAAGTATGGTCGGCATCAACGCTGTGATACCGTCGCTGCTGGTTTACGACGACAACTTTGTAACTGCCACCGCGGCGCCGGTGGAAGTCGACCCGTCCGCCGATCAAGTGACCGAGCAGGGGTTCGCGATTGCGTCTGCCCCGGAGCGTAGCAGAAACGTCTTCAACCAGGACATGCGTGATGCCGATGAGCTGCAGCCTGTTACCATCTCCAGCCGCAAGCAGTTCTGGATCACGGTTCAGGTACCCGATTACGCTTACACCGGCGATTACCAGGCGACGATCCGGTTAGTCCCGGCTAACGCTGACTCCATCGAGTTGTCGCTGCGGATTCAGGTTTATTCGTTCAAGCTACTGCCGCCAATGATCGAGTACTCCATCTATTATCCTGTTGCGATCGTCGATGATCCGGCAAAAGACTGGCGCAACGAGGGGGGCTGGTCGAGCATCGGTCGGGTCACCGAAGCGCAGTACATCGCCGAATGCAGAAACATGGTTGAGCATGGTGTGACCAATCCGAACCTGTATGCCGGGGTGGGCGTCAAGCCAGATGGTTCACTTGACTTTTCGCGTCTCGAGAGGCTGCTGCGCGTGCGAGAGAAGGCGGGCATCGATCGGGGCGCGACCGTGTTTGCCATGAACGCCGCGGCGGAGCCGGTATCCAAGGAACTGCCGCCCGACGATATCGAGAAGCGGGTCCGCATTGTCCGCGAGATCATGGCCTGGGGCAAGGCGAACGGTTATCCCGACATCCGCTGGGCTGCGGCCGACGAGGCCTGGGGTGACTGGCTGCGCAGGGAATACGACAGCATGAAGGCGGTGAAAGACGGCGGCGGCAACGTCTGGGTGGCTACCGGTATTCAGTTTTACGACCTGGTCGGTGAAGTCCTGCAAACGCCGATTCTGCACTCGCCCATGAACGGACATCTGGTCGCGGCCGGGTCACAGTACCCGCCGGGGGAAGTTTTGCGGCACACCGCGGAAATCGCCCGGGCCGGCAACCACAAGATCATGTCGGGGATGGATACCTACCGCAAGTGCATCGACAGCGCCCACCGCCTGGGGCACCAGATCTTCACCTACATGCACCCGTCGGGCGGCATACCGCTGCCCGAGCTGCACCGTCGCAGCGAAGGGCTCAGTCTGTGGCGCATCGGCTTTGACGGCACCATGACCTGGGCCTACATCCATATCCAAGGTGAGCCGAGAAACCAACAATTGGGTTGGTCCAAGGTTCTGCGCGTCGACGGCGGTGTCATCGACACGCTGCGCTGGGAAGGACATCGTGAGGGCGTCGACGATATCCGCTATCTGACTACGCTCAACGATACGCTGGCTCGTGCCCGCGGACGCTTTCCCGGGGCCGATCTGATTCGCGAAACCGAAGAGTGGCTCGCCGACATCGACGTGATTGACGGCGAGCTCGATGCGATCCGTCGCGAGATGGCGCGACGCACCATTGCCCTGCTCGATCTCGGGTACAAAGAGATGACCCCGGAGGAAGCCCTGGCAACGGTCGATCGCAACAAGGTGGACATTTTCTCGTTCGCCCAGCCCTGGCGTTTCAGGATGATCCCCATGGATGGTGTTTCCATCCAGAAGAAGCCGCCGGCGACATGCCTGGGCCTGGACGAAAAATGGTACGATCCGGCGACCACCGACACACAATGGGGGAAGATGCGGACGGATGCGGCGGTGTACGAAAAGGGCTGGGGGCAGGATACCGGGTTCGGTTGGTATCGTATCGAATTGCCGCTGTCGGCCGGGGACGCCAAACGCAAGTTCCATTACCTGTACTTCGCCGCCTGCGACGAGGACACCTGGGTCTATGTGAATGGCAAACAGGTGTTCACACACACCTTGCGATCGACCGGTCTGCTGCCGGAGCAGATCTGGCTGATGCCGTTTGTCGTGCCGTTGACCGATGTCGAGCTGCGCGGCAACGATCTACTAGCCGTTCGCATCATGAACGGGGAATCGATGGGCGGTATCTGGAAGCCGGTCCATTTAGTGGTCAGTGATCAGGAACTGAACAGCCAGCAGGTCGCGGCCGTCGTGGGGGCGGGAGTGACAGAGTGAATGGTGAATCCACTTTGCTTCGGCAGTTGAGTTTGCCAGAAATCGCTCATGCACGGAATTGCCTTGGTGTTTGGTTGTCCCATTAAGCACCTGGAACCGCATTGAGGCGAGGATCGTAATGATGGCAATTACGACGTCGATAATTCGATGAACGTGACCTTGGTTGTTTCTGCCTGATCGTTGCCTTGAGCGTCTGTCGGCACGACGGTGGTTCCGGGGGTGTAAAATGAAATTTCCAACCGAACGTTACATGGTATATTGCGTCCCTTCGTATTTCAAAACAGAGAACCCACCCGACCCCGAAAGGAAATTTCCATGATCTCACGAAACCTGCTTTTCGCAGTAGTCTTTGCAGCTGCATCGACCGTTGCCGGCTACCGAACCTATGTCATCAACCCGCCGATCAATGACAACCCGATTCTGGAAGATGAAGCGTTGCCGGTGGAGTGTCGCGACGGGACGGTGATGTCGGTCATGTGCGCCCGCGGCGAGTACGAGCCGGCATCGTTCCTCGTCGAAACCGACGAACCGCTGAAGCAGGTCATGGTTGCTGCAGGCCCTTTGCAGGGTGCTGCCGGCGAGCTGCCGGCGGGCACAGTCGATATCCGCATCGCGCAGAAGTTCAACATGTCGATCACCTGGACGAAGGAAACGATGCCGTGGGTCCTGGTTCATGACCCGGGCATGATGCAGATCGTCGATCACACACCCAAGTATTTCCGTGAGCTTCAGAAGGAGACCGTCGGGATGGCGGAGGCGCCTCAACCGATCGCTGAATACCGCGCTGGACATTCAAAAATCAACAAACTCCTCAAGGAACTGGTCGATACGGATACTCTGCAGCCGGGGGACATCACGGACTTTCGCCAGTTCTGGATCACCGTGCATGTGCCCGATGATGCGCCGTCGGGGACCTATCGGTCGACCTTGACGATCACTGCCACGAACGGGCCGGCAAAGGAATTGACCCTTGAGGTCACGGTGCCGCCATTTGACCTGCAGCCACCCCGCTTTCACTACGGTGCCTACTATCCGACGATGGTGAATTACCCAGGCATGCCGGAGAATCTCGTCGAGCGTTACAACGCGGTCACCCCCGAACAGTACCTGGCGGAATGCCGCAACATGGTTGAGCACGGCTGCACCAATCCGGTCAGCTACTATGGCGCCGGGCTCGGCGCCGACGGGGAACCGGAATTCAAGGTATTGAGCTACGTCCTGGATATCCGCGAAAAGGCGGGCATGCCGAAGGGCGTGCCGCTGTTCATGTTTGACGGTGGCGGTGTCATTATGAAAGAAGGTGCGCTGACCGACGAGGAGAAAAAAAGCAGCACGGAAGCGACCCGAAAGGTCGTCGACTGGGTCAGGGCCCGTGGCTATACCGATGCCTGTTTCATGGGGGGCGATGAACTCTCCGGCGAACGACTGCGCTCGGAGCGTGACAGCTTCCAGGCGATCCGCGACGGGGGCGGCAAGATCTGGGTTGCTTGCGGTAACGACTTTCTGGATATCGTGGGTGATTTGCTGGATTATCCCATCCTGGCCCACCCCGGCGCCTTGATGGTGGACCAGAAGCAGCAATGGTTTTTCACCCCACGCGACTTCCTGCTGCACCGAACGGGATTGATAACTTGGGACCCGGAAACGTTTATGATGCCGGACTACCAGCGGTCGATCAAAGGCGCGCATGGACACGGTCACAAGATATTCAGCTACTTCGATCCCCAGGGCGGCATGCCGGTGCCGGAGCTGCACCGCCGTCATCGCGGGCTTGGGATGTGGAAAACCGGGCTGGACGGCACGATGACCTGGGCCTACATCCACATCTATTGGAAGACGCCGCATCCGGACAGTCCCGAAGTTCAGGACAGCGGTGTGCCGCACAGTCCGAACTCGTTCGTTGTCCGCGGTCCGGAAGGCCCATTCGATACGTTGGCGTGGGAAGGCTATCGCGAGGGCTGCGACGACGCGCGCTACCTGGCGACGTTGCAGGATGCCATCTCAAAGGCGAAAGCGGCAGGCAAACACACGCGCCTTGTCGCGCGCACCGAACGCTGGCTTGGTGACCTGCGGGCCGATGCCAACCTCGATGAATGGCGTCGCGAAATGGCCCGGCGGACGGCAGTGCTGCTGGATGATTAGTCGCGTTCAGGCGAACCCGAACCTTCAAAGCCCACCAACTCGTGATCGCCATTTCCCCGATGAAGGGTGGGGTAAAGAGAGAAGGCAGGCGTTTTACGGGAGTTCGAGCGATGCGACTACCGCGGCAATGTCGACGTCCTGCCGGCGGCGTTCAATAAAGTAGCTCACCTGCTTGTAGCCGGTTGCCGTGAGCAACTCGAGCGCTTCGCCGAACCGATCACCAACGCGTACCGGCTGATGCGAGTCGGAGGATACGACGACCGGGATGTCGCGTTGCTGCATCTCGGCCAGCATTTCCGGGTTGGGGTTCATTTCAGGTACCGTTTTGTAGTATCCCGATGTATTCAATTCCATCGCCACCCCGGTCGCTGCTATGCGATCGAGACACGGCCGGATATGCTGCATGGCAGCCCTCACATCCCATTGCTGCGGGATTACGTTCTTCACCAGGTCCGGATGCGAGATGCAGTCAAACTCGCCGGTCTCCGCCGCCATGGCGAGGTGCTCGAAGTAATGTCCCTGGATCACCACGTGGCTTTCACCGGAAAAACGCTCGGAGTACCCGGGCATCTGTGGGTGCACCGAGCCGAGAACGTATTGGAAGTCTGCCATACTGTGCAACTCGTGGAGCCACGGTTCCATACCGGGTACATAATCGCTCTCAATTCCCAGGCGTACGTCAAGGCGGTCGGCCCATGCCTCGGTGGCGTCATGCACGATCGCCACGTATTCATCCAATTCCGAGATCTCCATGCGAACGCCGGCACCGTAGCCACTGGGAATTGGATTGTGGCAGGTGAAGACGATTCCCTTCAGACCTGCGGCGTGGCCATATTCGGCATACTCCCCGGGTTCGCCGTCGGCGTGTCTGCACAGCGGTGTGTGCATATGTGAATCGTAATAGATCGGTTCCGGCATGACAACCCCCTGGTTCGCTGACCCGCAGTTTTGTTCATTCAATCTTTTAACGGCACCGGTCCGTCCGGGGTGATCCGGAGCAACTGTGCCCGTGCGAATGACCGCCGGATTTCACCCATGGACTCGGGGTAGACAACCAGCACGACATCCGGTTCGACCTCAAGGATCTGGCCGTTGAACGAGGCATGGTAATCGATGATCGTGCCCTGGTCCCAGTTCATGCCGCCGTCCGTGCTGATATGCAGAGACAAGGCCGGGCCGCGCTTGACGCTGACGAGATAACCGGACTGCGTGCATAACAGTTGCGGCCCGCCGGCGCCGGAGAAGGGTTCGTAGGTCACCAATCGCCAGGTCCGGCCGCCGTCGTCGCTGTGGGTGCGCCACATGTAAGGCGCCGCGAATGGCCGGGCGTGTGCCACGATACGACCGCTCGGCAGTTCGGCAAAACAGGTCTCTGAAAAGCCGCCGTGCGGTCCGTTCGGGCTGTCACCGTCGTTGACCGCGGCATTGTCCATTGGCACCGGCTCCGACCAGGTCATGCCGTCGTCCTCCGAGCGGCTGACGTACGGTTGCGCACACTCCGAGCCCCAGGTGCCCTGGCCACGGTTGGGAATGATTTCCTGCAGTTGTCGGTAGCCGTGCAGGATGCACATCAGCAGTGTGCCGTCCTTCAGGCGAGTACCGCCGTAGATGTGATTCCAGCAGCCTTCCCGAAAGATGTCGCGGTCCCAGTCACCGAGAAGTTCGCAGGGCGCCGGTGCGGACCAGGTTCTGCACTTGTCGTCACTGTCCTGCACGCTGAGCAATGCACCGTCATCCGATCCGGGTATCTCCTCACCGCCCTTCCACACGTTGCCCAGGGTGAACGCCCGCACGATCCCCGGGCGCGGCACGAACCAGCGCAGGCCCCACGGCATTGCCCGCGGGTTGTCCGGCCCGAGCGACAGCTCGGCATGACGTTGCCAATTGCGCCCGTTATCCTTAGAGATCATCAGGCTGATACGCGGCGGTGCGGGGTTGTTCGACGGGCGTTGATCGTCGAATACCATCAGGATTTCGTCGTCCGACAGGCGTAACAGTTCTCCGGACCCCTGCAGAACGTGGCTATCCTCAGTTGGTACCGGCAGGAACCATGGCTGGCCGCGATGGTCACCGGCTTGCCATTCCGGACGATCTACAGCTTCGCCGTCGATCCGTAAATGGCGTACCGTGTAACGGGTGAAGCCGGTGATGCCGACGCGCCCCGGCCCGTACGTATCGTCGACAACCGAGGGGCCCTTGACGCCGTCGATCCAGGTCTGGATACAGTTGCCACGGCGTTCCACCTTGAGGTGTATCCAGGTGTTCCAGTGGCAGGCGACGTACGGAACGAGCTGCATCTGCAGGTTGCGCAGATGGCCGCTGCCGTCGGCCATGCAGATGCCGGCCCAAAAGGCGCGCGCCCGCCACAACTGCCCCCAGCGCGGGATCTGCACGGTGTAATAATGTCCGTTGTCCTGGGCCCCGAGAATGATCCCGAAATTCGCCTCGCCGGTCATCTTGAATTCGCATTCGATCGTTTCCTCGGCCAGGCACCGGTCGGTGTTGATCGCCATCGTGTGGCCCCAGTCGAGCGAGGTCTGGCCGAGCGAATCAGGTGAGTGCGGCGGCCGAATCTCGTCGAAATCGGGGAGGAACTGCCAGCGATCGGACACCGTGATCCGCGACAGCGCTTCCTCGCGCGGGGTGAGTACGCCGGTCTCGAGTACCCAGCTGGTCTGGCCGCTGATCAACCGCACGGCCAGCAGGTGTTTTCCTGCCGCCAGCGTGCACCGGAAAAAATTATCAGTGTGTGTCGGCGGGTGCATCTTGTTGCCGCCGTCGAGTGTGTCGTAGACCGGTTGTCCGTCGATCCACCATTGCATCCAGAAATCCGATCCGGCACCGAATGGCACGACCGTTTCTTCATCGAGCTCAAGCTCGGCGAATACATAGGCCTGCCTGCCGACGCGTGCGGCGAGATCGCCGAACGCGTCAAAAAACACGGTGGCGTAGGCTTCGCAAAACTGGTTCAGGTCGAGGCTGTTCCCGTCGAGCTCGACGTCTTGGCCGCTCAAGGTCTCGCCGTCGATCGTCAAGGTCTCCGGCAAGGCCCGGAGCTCGGTGACAACATCCGGGACACCCCGGTCGGTGATGATCTGCAGCGGCGCGACTTTGGTCTTGTTCGGCAACGGGCCGAAGACTCGCCAGGTGGTTGGAAACCTGATGTCCACAGCTGGGGCATCTACTGGCGGCAGAGCAATCTGCTCGCCATCGGCATCGGCAAAATCCCACTGTTCATTTCCGATTTGTGTCAGCATGTCACCTGTCCTCATTAAAATTAAATTTCGCGATTAGCGGTGCGTGGTCGGAGCTGTTAAAGGTGAATGGTGAGTCATCAACATCACAGGCATCCAGACAGTTCAGCAGTTTATGGTTTACAAAAATATAATCAACCCGGATACCATTCGGCAGGAATCGGCCTTGCAAGTCGTCGGCCGGAAATTGTTGCAGCATTTCAGGGTATCGTCCCCGCAATTCCTCAACACTATGGTGTTGCGAATAGCCTTTGGCGGAATGCAGTTGTCGGTAGCTGTCGGTAAAACCGTTCATTTTAAGGAAGTCTGTGGCGGCGACCCATTCATCGTTGGAGACCATTCCTGCCAACCCAGACAAGGTGGACAGGTACCTGACCTGCCATTCTTCGCCAGGTTCACCTGCAGAGCGTGAATTGAAGTCACCGCAGATGCAAATGTACTGATTGCTGTCCGTGCAGTAGGCAGACAGCAGTTCTTCCAGTATGGCGAGTCGTTTCTGATCTTCCGTGAGTTTCCATGGGAGATGAATATTGAGAACGATAAGTTCAGCATCGCCAAGAAGCACCTTGAAGTAGAAACCGCCCGGCTTGAAAAAGTCCAGGACTTTACATTCAGCAACCGGGTATTTCGAACATACAGATGGGGCATGCGATCCATCGATATTCTTGGAGAACACAAAATTGTTCTCCCTGATTATGTCCTCCCAGAAATCACCGTAAGCGCCTTCCTGCAGACACAGGATGTCCGGGTTGTGCTCGGCAATGACTTGTTGAATATCTTTCTGCCGATATCCGGCTTCCTTTTCACCGTTGGTCAAAATGTTAAATGTCATTAATTTCATCAGTGCAACCCGTGATGCCCGTGTCGTACCAGCCGTTTTAATTCTTGTATCGTCGACAGAGCTCGCGTAACATATTGCTGTGTAGCAGTCATTCAACATTCAACAATTATTGCCGGCGCCGGCGTTCCTGGGCATTGTCGAAGGGGCGAATGAGGCGAAGGACGAGCATACGTTTGCAATGGATCAGCAACTTCCCTTTCGTGTCGGACTGAGCGACGAGGACATTCGTGAAAAGATCATGAGCGCCCAGGCTGCTCGCCAGGTGCTGGAAAACGAGCCGACGACCGAGTCGGTTCAATTTTCCCGAGGTTTTCTACCGATCACGCCCGAGGTGCTGAACGACGTTGATGCGATGATCCTGGGCGGTTCGTCGTACGTTGGCTGCGAGGACCTGGACGGTGACCGGCGATGTGCGGCGCTGATACGCTTCGGCGCGGGGTTTGATCGCATCGACCTGGACGCCTGTACGGCGGCCGATATCATGGTCGCCACGGTCCCGACGGCTTTGAGCCGCCCGATGTCGACGGCGGCGTTGACACACATCCTGGCCCTGGCCACCAGGCTGTTCGCCAGATCCAAACTCGTCTACAACGGCCGCTGGTCCGAGGGCTATCATACGGCCAACCTGGGCGGCGGACTGACCGGCAAGACGATCGGTTTCGTAGGATTCGGCAACATCGGCCGGGACCTCTACACCTTGGTCCGACCTTTTCAGATGCGACACCTTGTCTTCGATCCCCATCTCGATGATTCGGCCGCGGATGGCTATGTCATTGAGCGGCTGGACCTGACGGCACTGCTGGAACAGTCGGATTTCGTAGTGATACTTTGCCCTCTCACCGATGAGACACGACATCTCATCGGGGAACAGGAGCTGAGCCTGATGAAACCCACGGCCTATCTGATCAACGTCGCCCGGGGCGCGATTGTTGATCAGGCAGCGCTGGCCCGGGCCCTGGCTGAAAAGCGGATTTGTGGGGCCGGGCTGGATGCCTTCGATGCCGAACCCATCGCTCCGGACGATCCCCTGCTGGCGTTGGACAACGTCGTTCTCACCCCGCATGCCCTGGGGCACACGGTCGAGATGGTGAACCAGTGCAGCGAGATGTGTGTGGCGGGTATTTTGGCCGTTGTTCGGGGCGAGGTACCCGATAACGTCATCAACCGCGCCGTGCTGGACCGCCCAAAACTGAAAGCAAAGCTGGAGGCGTTTCGACAACGCTTTGAGTCGGTGTGACGCGGAAGGGCGCCAGCGGGCATCACTCACACCGCAGTTGTCCGTGAGATGCGTCTCGATCGCGGTGTTGGACACAGATCTCCCAACACGATGTGCCATGTGTCCGAAGATGTTTGAGTGCAGTTCCTGAATCAAAAGTGTTTATTTCATTGAACCGTGATCATTCGGGTTTGATAATCCCATTCGGGCAAGTGTACTTTAGATTTGAACGTGTGTGTGGTGCAGGCAATCAAGAAAGGAACGGTCAGTAGACACGTGATCGAGCTCGATATAGAACAATTCATGACGGACGGGTACCTCATCCTCCGCGGTGCTATTTCGCCGGAAGAACTCGAACCGTTGCGAGAGAGTGCCGAAACAGCGGTCCGCCGCTGCTTTCCGGAGGGTATTCCCGAGGGGATGTTTCAACCCTTGGTCAAGAACTTCAACGAGGTCATCGATGAGGCGACGGCGAACCTGATCGAGATGTTCATGCACGAGGCCACGTTTGGCGTCGCCAGTCGCCTGATGCCCGATGCCAAAGCAGTTGCCCCAGCCGGCATGTTCCTGATGTGCAACCCGGTGCAGGAGCACGGCCCCTGGTTCTGGCATCGTGACATCAATCCGGAGACCAAAGGCCCGCTCGTTGGATTGCAGCAGGATATGTTGGCTAATGGCCCGGTTTACCTGCACTTCAACATTGCGCTTTATGACGACGACGTTTACTGGGTCGTGCCCGGCAGCCACCGGCGGGTCAACACCGTCGAGGAGAATCGTCAACTTCTGGGGGTTCCACATGGTTACGCACACGGGCAGCAGCCACAAGGAGAGAAGCGCCATGAGCCGTTGCCCAACAGTATCAGCTCCGACCTCAAGGCTGGCGACCTGATTGTCAACCACCTCGAGCTTCTGCACTGGGCCAGTGACTACGGGACAAGGCTGAGACGGACCTTTCACATCGGTTACCGCTCGTTTGGCGGCCCGAGCTTTTTCTATGAAGGCTACAGTCCGAAACCGGCGTTTGGGAAGTACCTGTCGCCGGCGTCGCAGGCGGTACTGGCGCAATGTGACGAGTTGTACGACGAAGAACTTGACCGGATCGAGGCGGTTCTGCGCGCCGTGCTGGCCCGGGACTCGGCAGCTTTAGCCTCGGCGCTGGCCGAGCTGCACCCTGGCGAGACAGGCAGATTCATGGCACTAATCCACGTTTGTAAGGACGCCCAGCAAATGCAACAGGGCGTCAACGCGCAGCTCGCCGAGCGGTTTACTTCGGATGACATCGAAACGCTGTGGCAGAGCTTCGTGCCGCTCGACGAAGCTCTCCAAAGCGATGTGCCGGACGACACGCCCGCCTTTCAGGTGAGGGAGCCCAGCGGCTATCGGCTGAATGAGATGCCGGACTACGGCGTAGAGGATTTCGTTGCGAGCTGGAAACAGCCGCAGACCATATAGACAAGGATGGCTTATTGGTCATAGTGCGGACTGTGCGTCGAAGTGAAAATCGAACGTTGGAACGATTGGGATTGCGGTACCGGCACCGTATCAGGCCCCCCATCTCATAAACGATTTTCACGGTGGGGTCCGTTAGACAAGGAACAATTGCAACCGGGTAATCTGTGAAAATTTCCGCCCCCGAACTGATTGAGCTTGCCAAAAAGATCCTCGTTGCTGCCGGCGCAGCGCCGGCGGACGCCGGACTCGTCGCGGCGAACCTGGTGGAGTCGAACCTCGTCGGGCACGACTCCCACGGCGTCATGCGGATTCCGCGATACGTCAAGGCGATTGACTCCGGCGACATCGATGTCACGACGCGCCCGACGACCGTCAAGGACGGGACCGTCACCACAGTGATCGATGCCGGTTGGGGTTTCGGCCAGGTCGCTGCAACCACGGCGATGGAACGGACTATCGAAAAGGCGCTGGCGCATGGTGTTGCCTGCGCCAGCATTTTCAACTGCAACGATGTCGGCCGCCTCGGCGCCTATACGATCGTTGCGGTCGAGCACAACTGCATCGGTATTCTGACCAACAACGACGGTGGCTCGAACCCTTACGTGGCACCCTGGGGCGGGGCCCAGGCGGTACTCAGCACCAACCCTCTGTCGATCTCCGCCCCGGCCGGTAAGCATCCACCGATTTGCGTCGACATGTCGACCAGTGTCACTGCCGGCAGTCAGGTGCAGCTGGCGATCCAGCGTGACAAACAGTTGCCGGAGGGCTGTCTGATCGATGCCGAGGGCCGGCCGACAACCGATCCCAAGGTACTGTTCACCGATCCCAAGGGGGCCTTGTTGCCGCTCGGCTCGCCGGTGGCCGGGCACAAGGGGTTTGCGCTCAGCCTTGGCATCGACATCCTCGGCGGCGCCCTCAGCGGCGCTGGCTGCAGCGGTTCGGCCGGTCGCGATGCCCAGGGGCTGTTCGCGCAGGTCATCGATATTTCTGCATTCACCAGCAACGATGCGTACATGGCCCAGGTGACCGGTCTGATCGACAGGCTCAAGGCGACACCGGTTGCAGCGTGTGCCAAAGAGATTCGCATCCCCGGCGAGCACAGTGCTGCAACAAAGTCGGAACGCCTGGCTGGCGGCATCTACATCGAAGACGCGACCTGGCAGGGAATCATCGATGTTGGTGGCGAGCTCGGCGTCGCCTGAGGCGGAGACCGGGACGTCGCAAATGACCAGGGCTGAGGCCCGTAGCCCTATCGCGGCGATCGCCGAGCAGCAGTTGGTGTTGCCCCGAGCTTCGCGCCTACCGTAACCGCTGCGGTTTTCGGGCGAGTGCCATTTGCGGTTCGAAGACGATCAGCTTGGCGCCGCGCACTTCGAGGATCGGCAGAGCTGCCAGCAGGTTGATGATCGCGTACTGCGTCGGGTTCTTCTCGAAACTCGACTCGAAGAACTGCAGCTCGCCGTCGCCCTCCCAGGCCGCCGGACATTCGGCGGTGCATGGGTAGGTGCAGACGTATGACAAGTCGGCGCCGTCATTCTCGACACTTGGGAAGTGCTTGAGGTTCATCCAGATCGCATCGTGCTTGGCTTGTTCGATTCCCTTGCGCTGGTCGGCGGACATCTCGGTGAGCCCGCTCGCGGACACTTCGAGAATCGGATAGCCGAAATGCGTCACGTCGGCGCGGCAGGTGTCGCCATGCCGCATCAGGTTGGGAATGTCCGCATACACCTTCGGCACGCCGCTGTGGTCGCGACCGCCGAGAATCGGCTCGGTCATGTTTTCCCACATGACCGTACAAAAGGTGCCGTGCACATCCTTGTCGACCTCACCGTCGAAGACGCAATGTGCGTCCACGCCGACGAGGTTGTACGCCTTGCCGGCCAGCCAGTCGACGTCCTCGCACTGGCAGACCGCGACAGAAATCAGTGCCTCCTCGTCAAGCCGAAACGGTTCCGGCAGGAGCTTCGCCGCTGCCTCCGGTTCGGTCAGGAACGTTACTGCCAGGGCGGTGACACGGCCGTAGCGCATGCCGCCGCTTTCCCACGGCCGCGGATCGCGAAAAATGCTGGCAGTGGGCATCGTGTAGGGGTGGCCAGGTTCGAATGTATACATGAGCGACTCCGGTTGGTTGATAAGTGTTTATTCTGTCACTTTACGGCTGTTTCTCGGCATGCCAAGTTGGCCAGCGCAGTACGGATTACCTGACACTGCAGACTGAACAGCAAACGCTGAATTCACAATTCCGTCGACGGGATACCGCAGGAAATGATATAAGCACGACGCGGCTGGCCCGACCGATTCGGTGTCGTGTAGTGCAGGGTTTTGCCGTAATGGATGGTGGCGCCGCCGGCTGGAACAGGGCAGGGCACGGCCGTAGCCGGGTCGAAGCTGGTGGCATCCGCGTGCCAGGCGTCGCTCGCGTCCTGTTTGGCGTGTGGAATGATGTCCGGGACGTCGCGCCTGGAGACGAACTGCATGCAGCCGTTCTCGGCATTGACGTCCTGCAGCGGAATCCACACACTGACGCGGCGATACTCTGCTTTCGGATCCCAGTACCACTGGTCCTGATGCCAGGGCGTGGCTGCCGGACTGCCCGCCGGTTTGGAGATAGCATGATCCGTGCGGAATTCACATTCCGGACCGAGCAGTTGTTCGGCGACGGCGATGGCATTGGCGCGCATCAGCGAGTTTGCGAAGGCCGCGAGATTCTTTGACATCTCATGCATCTGGACGACCAGTCCATCGTCCTGGTCACCGCCATCGGCCAGGTCGCGGGGCGTGAATTCGGTCTTTTCCCGCCAGCCTTCGAAGGTGTCGTCGAAGACTGGCCGCAGTTGCTCGACTTCCGCCGCCGTCGTGATGCGGTCAAGTGCCAGGAAACCGTGTGCGTGAAAGCTTGTGATCTGGTCCGGTGTCAGTTCGATGTCACTCGCAGGCATGCAACGTCCTCTTGGTAGTTTCGGCAATCCCGGTGTTAGGAACAGGTGTTGAACGGTTCTGTATGTTCGATGTACTGGAATCCGTCTCCCACACTTGTTGACTGCGATTAGCGCCCCTGGGCGCGAGTTGTCCTCAATCGTAGTATGGCACCGGGCTGAAGCTGAACGCCGCCGGTGCTGTATTCGGGAAGTCGGACGCTGCCAGGAACTGGAGCATGAGTTGAATGTCTTCTTCCACCAGTACCCGGTTGATGCCGTAGCCGAGCCGGTCGGTCAGCCGGATCTGTTCGTGGCGCGCATCGACTTCCTCGAGCAGCAGCTTTCGCAGCAGCCCCGCATCCTTCGTACTGTATGCTTCGAGTGCCCAGACCGAACGTCCGAGCGAGGCGATCAGGCTGGCGTAGAGGCGCAGGTTAAGCGCTTGTTCACGCAGGAAATCAGTGCCGGCAGACTGCCCTTCCTGTTGGCAGAGGGCGCCCGCCTGTTCCGATTCGTCGGCCAGTTCGATAAACGTATCACGGTCGTCGAGCTGTGCCTGGCCATGGATGCTGCCGAGCTTGCCGTCAATCCAGATGCGGATGTGTTTCTGGAAATAATTGTCGCGCGGGCGTTCGTCGAGATCGAGAAAGCTCGGGATCAGCGGCAGATACAAATGCCCGCGTGCACCCTGCCGGCCGATGCCGGCATTGAGCCGCTGGAACCAGGTGAAGTACGCCTGGTCGTCAACAGCCTGCTCTATCTTACCCCAGACATCCAGGAGCGCGTTGGTTAGTTGCGGTAATTCCGGTTGGGCGCCGATTGCCTTCGCCGCAACTCTTTGCAGCAGTTCTTCGCGTGTCGCCTGCGGATCGTCGAGGTAGGCGCGCACCGCCATCATGTTGGCGTTGCGAGTGACCGGCGGGTAGTCGCCCCAGAAATCCATGATCCCGCTGAAGTCGTCAGCAGCCAGTTTGTGGAGCACGTTGATTGTCTTGCCGGGGAGCGCAAAGGCGTGGCATGGATCGTAGACCTCGGACTGACAGAACTCGTGCAGGGCCAGGATTGGCCGGCCTTCTTCGCGCGCCATGCCGGCGTTCTCGCTTGTGAGCCAGCCCATGCGGTCGATAGACATCCATGGTTGCGCGGTCTCCAGGCGACCGGTGCGGCGCTGTTCGTCGACCAGATCGGGGAACGGCAGAATCACACCGCAGGCCGGGTGCGATTTTCGAATGATCCAGTTGCGCACATCAATCTCCGGGTTCCAGACGATGACGTAGATCGGCAGGCCCGGCCGCGCTTCGAGGACCGTCTCGACCGCCTCGTTCAAGAACCTGATGTAGACCGACCATGGTCCGCCCGGCGCGCTGCCGCAGCGCGGGCAGGACTCATCGCAGCATTCCGGGTTGTGATCGCCGGGGAAGAATACCAGGCCATCGAGCTCGGGAAAATCACGGCAGAGGTTGGCGTACAATTCAAGGTAGTACGCCTGCACGGTAGGCTGACTGAGGCACAACGGGCGGTTGCCGCGCCAGCTGCAGCCCTCCGGGTCGCGCTGCCCGAACAGATCAGGCTGGCGCTGCAGCAGCCCGCGCATTTCCAGTTTAATACGACGGTCCACGGTTTGTGAGTTGTTGGCGTACGCCGTTCCGTAGGACTCGTCGGGCCCGGGAATACCCCAGACTATCAGCCAGCAGTCGAGGCCGATCGAACGGGTCAGTGCCATGCGTTCGCGGATAAGCTTTTCGTTGGACCGGCGGCTTTCCGGCATCAGGTCGGGAATGACCGTGGACTCGACGAACATTTCGGGCGACAGCCCGTCCGGGCCCATGCCGCTGCCGCCGCCGACGAAGATGCCGTTGAAGCCGCCGCCCTTGAGGTGCTCCAGGCCCTCGCGCGTATACGGCGTGGAACTGCGAAACCCCCATTTCTCCCAGCTTGTGAGGCGGATATTCAGTGGTGTTGGAGTCTCAGATTGCATGGCCGTTGCGGATGTGATCCTGACGTTGGTATCTCAGATCGTTTTCCGTACCTTCGCGGCATCGTGGAACAGCACGTCGCGCACGGCGGTGGTGGCTTTCTCGTGAAAGGCCGTGACGGCTGGATCGAAATCCTTTTCGGGACGCGGTGTGTGAGTGAAATGGCCGTGCTTGTCTTCACCTCTTACCAGCGCGGCACTGTCCCAGTCACCGACGATCTGCCGGGTTTGTGTCGGCATGTAATGGAACGACAGGCCGATGCGCCGGTCGTTTGAACGATTCGGCGCGGATGCGTGGGCCAGACGGCCGTTGTGCAGCGATGCTTCGCCCGACTGCAGCGGCATCGCGACGGTTTTCGATTCATCGACCTCAACGGAAATTTCCTGGCCGCGGGTCAGCAGGTTGTCGTCGCGGTATTCATCCTGGTGCGGCATCAATTCGTCCAGGTGACTGCCCGGCAGCACGCTCATGCAACCGCTCTCCAGCGTAGCCGGTGACAAGGCGATCCATACGGTGATCAGATCATTCGTATCCAGCCCCCAGTATCGCAGATCCTGGTGCCAGGACACATAGACCGGGCTCTGTGCTTCCTTGACCCAGAACAGTGAGTTCCAACACAGGATGTCCGGCCCGATCAAATCCTCCACCGCATCCAGGATCGTGTCCTGACGCATGAGGTCGTCGACCCATTTGAAGAGTAGATGCGATTTGCTGCGCGTTGCACCGGAGATCGGCGCGCCCTGTACCGCCTCGAACGCTTCCAGATTGGCACGGCACTCGGCGGCTCCGGCGTCATCAATTACCTTGAGCGGAAAGTAGTAACCTTGCTCGAGATATTGTTTGACGGCATCTTCAGTCAGTGATTTCGGCATGTCATTATCCGGAACTTTGGATGGATGATCAGAATGTCTGTCAGTGTCAGGGACGATTCCAATTTAAGGGTGTTCACTCGGATAATAAAGCGTCGGAGTGCTTGCGCACATAGTCGATGATATCATCGCTTTCGTACATCTCCACGTTCCGGTCCGGGTCGACGAGGTACGGCACCTGTGCTTTGCCGCCGCGTTCCTTCAGTTCCAGGGCGATCGGCGTTTCGGAGCGGACGATTACGGGCCGCAGGACGTAGGGGATCTGCATCTCCTCCATGGCGTTGCGGATCTTTACACAGTAGGGGCAGTGTTCAGAGAGATAGAGTTCAATCATTTTTTTTCTCCAGCCGGTCAGTCGGTTTATGGTGTGGTTCGCTTTCGTTTGAGCCGCCGCGCCAGGAATCGATCCAGCTCGTTGGCGAAGGCGTGGCAGTCTTTCTGGTTAAGCGGTGGCGGGCCGCCGGTCTCGATGCCGTCGTTGTTGCGCAGGTCGGTCATCAGGTCGCGCATGGCCAGGCGCTGGCCGATAGTGCGATCTGTAAACAGATCGCCGCGCGGGCTGAGGCCCTGTGCCCCCTTGTCAACGACGGCTGCCGCTAATGGAATGTCCGCGGTGATGACCAGGTCTCCGGCGTTGACCAGGTCAACAATTTTTTCGTCGGCCACGTCTGGGCCGGCCGCCACCTGGATCATGTCGAAGAGCTCTGACTCCGGCAGTTGCATGTACTGGTTAGCGATGAAGGTCACCGCTACCTTGGTCCGGGTCGCGGCCCGAAAGAGCAGGTCTTTGATGTCGCGGGGAACTGCATCGGCATCGACATAGATCCGCATCGGCGGCATGTCGTCTGTCTGCTCGTCTGGCATGGTCGATGGTTCTCGTTTGCAAGGTGAACTCGGGACAACAAAGGTACACCCTTCCTCCGGCATGGGAAGTGAAGTTTGACGGGGTTCCGCGCCATTGTATGGTGGGACGGATGGCCGCCACGATTAACCGAGGTGTCGAGAGCCGATGAAAATCTACTTTGCTGCTGCGATCAGGGGGGGGGGCGAGTACGCGACAACCTATCACGTCCTGATTTCGTACATCGAGACCCTGTGCGGAAGTGCTGACAGAGCACATTGGCGATCGTCACCTGTCGGCTCATGGCGAGATGCGCCTGAGCGATACCGACATCTATGGTCGGGCCATGGAATGGGTCACTGCCAGCGACGGGATGATCGCCGAGGTAACCGCGCCGTCTCTGGGCGTTGGCTACGAGATCGGTAGAGCGGTGGCTGCGGGCACGCCCGTGCTGTGCCTCTTTAACATCAATAGTGACGGCCGATTGTCGGCAATGATTTCCCGGCAATCCCGAAGTGAAGTTGGAGAGCTACGGGGAGCTGGCTGAAGCGGAGCTGGCAATTCGTGAATTCATTGAACAGCTGATGCAGTGCGAATAGCCGCTGAACAAGAAACAGTGAGACTGGCCGGAATACGATCGTGCCAACCGATCTTCTCCTCCCGTTGCTTCTTCATCAATCCATTGACAGCAGACCGGCACCTCTTGATTCGGCTTGGCGTACGCTGAATCGTTCCGGCGCGGTCAGGTCAGGTACTGTCCGAAGTTCTCACGCATATATGCCAGGCTTATCTGCATCCAGGCTTCCGGATCCTGGTGGGGTTGCGGGGCTACTTCCACACATAAGGCCAGGCTGTCCGGATCTGCGACGCTGCTCTGCAGGACCTCCAGGATCTCCGGGATCGGAACATTGCCCTGGCCGAGTGGGGCTGTCAGAATGCGTGGTTCACCGTCCAGCGTTTTTGACTGGATTCGCATGTCCTTGATATGAGTCATCACCGTCCACTCTGCTACTGCTTTCGCGGCCTCGAGCGGGTCCTCGATCACTGCGAGGGAATTGCCGAAGTCGTAGTTGACCCGCAACCAGGGCGAGTCGACCGCGCTTACTACTTCGGCGATTTCAGTGCAGCGGTAGTCCATGTGATTCTCGAAAGCCATGACGATGCCGATCGCTTCGGCGTAGGATGTCAGTTCGTTGAAGTTGGCGATCATGCGTTTGATCTGTTCGGCGATCGGCGGGTCCTTGCTGAAATGATGGTGCTCCAGTGCGCCGTGGTGGACGGCGACGATGATGTCGGCGCCGGCGGCCTTGCCCAGGCGCATATGCCGGACGAAGTTGTCGCGCTCGACTTGCCATTCGTCACCGGTGGTGGCCCAATCACCGGTACCGGCGGCAATCAGCTTGACATTTTTCTCCGCCATGAGTCTGCCGGTCCGGCGGGCGTGGTCCTCGTCGTCAAACCATGTGACGCACAAATAAAGCGGCGATAGCCGTAGTGCTGCGGCGCGGTCGATGGTCCATTCGATGTGATCGCCGGGTGCCGGCGGTGTGATCGACAGTGTGTACGGCAGCGGCATGCCTGTGTTGAGATAGGCCGGGTGCGTGACGCTGTGGATTGTGGCGCCGTGATTGTCGTGCAAGGTCGGCGGATAGCAGATCCAGCGGTATGAGGCGACTGACAGACCGAGTTTCATGGCAGGCGATTCAGGTGGGGGGTGACTATGATGGCGAGATTACGAGGTCGTGATTATTCCGGCACTATAGGTATTGTATGGGTGCTGTGAAACAAGACAACAATTTATCAGGTAAACCATGAGAAAAAAGAAATCGCCACCGACAACCCGCATCTGTCTCAGTCCAATCGCGGACAAGCTGCAGCAGTTTGCCGCGGCTGAGCTCAAGCGCTATCTCAAGCGGTTGTTCGGTGTCAACGCGGAGATCGTGTCCGGATCAACCGGCCGCGCCGGCCGGCGCTTTATCGTTGGTCTGCGCAGTGACGACCATGTCCGCGCTGCGGCGGGACGTCTGCCGAAGCTTTCCGATCAGGGCCACCTCGTGCGTCGACAGTCACCACAGGTCATGATCCTTACCGGCGGCAGCAGTGCAGCCGTTGCCTGGGCCGTCTACGAGCTTGTCGAGCGGTACGGTGTGCGATACCTCCTGCACGGTGATGTATTTCCGGAGAATCCCGGGGCCTTTCGGCTGCTCGATGTGGACGCTGTGCTCGAGCCGACATTACAGATCCGTTCCTGGCGGCAATGGAATGACCTGCCTACCGGCCCCGAAATGTGGACGGGCAAACAGCAGAAAGCTTTTATCCGGCAGATCTTCAAGCTCAAATACAATGGCGTTTTGCTCAGCATGTGGCCGCATCAGCCGGTGGTTCATTACGAATGCGGCGGTGTCGTGAAGACGACCGGTCTTCTGTTGTTCGATCAGAAGTTCCCGATCACCCGGGCGAACATCGGGAGGGAGCACCTGATCGACGCACCCTGCCTGGACAACCCGGAGTTCGTCGGTGCGCGGACTTATGAAGAACGTTTGTCGATTTGCGTGCGCCTGATGAAGACAATCATCCGCACCGCGAAGTCCTTCGGCATGCATACGTCGTTTGCCATGCAGCCGCTCGAGTTTGCGAAGGAGTTCCGCCCGGTACTGCAGGCGCCCTCGATGGAGTCGATTCAGCTCGGCGACCTGAGTTGCGCGGAGACAGGTGACCTTTTCAATCCTGGTCACGTCAACCTGGTTGAAACCCGGATGCGCGCCTATCTCGACCAGTATAGCGAGGTCGATGCCATGTACCTGCAAATGCCGGAGCATCCGCAGGCTGGCCGCGTGTTTGAGCAATCCTGGCGCGAGCTCGACGCGCGCCACGGGCTCGCCCGGGATTGCGACATGGCGACGCTGCTCCGGAAGGCTTCGCACAATGCCCTGGTGCCTGGGGACGCCGAACGCGCCAGCCGTGAGTTCAAGTCGTCGGTGTCCATGCTCAATTTTTTCGATCGCTTCTTCGCGGGCAACGATATTCTCGAGCGGGCTGCGGCTGACAATATCAAGGTCAACCTGAGTGTCGGCATGAATGCCGAGCATCTCTTCCCGATCATGGATCGGGTGCTGTGGGACGGTGCCGGCATCTCAACGACCCTGGGCTATACCGCGTCGCGTGCGGTGCGCGCCATGGACAGCATGGCGCGGATGAACACCTCGAAGGTGCCGGCGGAATTGATCGTTACTTTTCAGGACGACAACATCGGTTCGCTGCCGCAGGTGGCGACGCACAGCCTGCACAATCTGGTTCAGAACATGCAGCGCTATGGCTGGCGGGGTTTTGTGACGCGCCATTGGCCAGTCGGCGATCTCGACCCGGCGGCGGCGTATCTGGCGAAAGCATCGTGGGATGCCACGATGACGCCGCACGCCGCGTACACCGACCACTTTTCACACGTGTACGGTCCCGAGACCGTGGATGACATGTGCCGCGCCATGCGGATTCTCGAAGATATCACAGTCATCCTTGACCTGGATTTTCTCTCCCTGTTTTTTCCGGTGCTGACGATCATGTGCCGTGAGCTCGACGAGGACAAGGTGATGCCGCAGGGCCTGTTGCACGTGCGCGCGATGTTTCAGGCGGTCGACAACCTGTTCTCCGAAGTCGAGAAGAACGTAAGTACTAAACAGGGCAGGGCGGAGCTGGCCTATTGGCGCCAGCGTATTGTCTTCAGCATCGAGGCGCTGAATGAAAAGGAACTGCTGCACGAAGGTGCGAGGTGGATCGTTGCAGCGAAACGCGCCCGCAGCAAGAAGGCGAAGGCCGAACGCACAGCCGAGGCGAAACAGAGCTTTGCGAAAGCGATTGCCGCCGGAAAGGCTGCTGTCCGCGCCATGGCATCCGAGGTCCGCGACGATTCAGACCGCGCTACTATTGCCACATACTTCCATCTCTTTGTCCGCGAAGTCCAGGAGCAGACCGCCGTGGTTCTCGCCGGACGCGCGGCAGATGCC
>CAUZJQ010000011.1:0-32795 GCA_963580095.1 Lentisphaeria bacterium
GCGGTCGCGATCAACTCGGCCAATTCCGCGAGGCTACTGATGTCACCACATAAGTAAGCGGCAATCTGTCGGTATCCGAGTGCTTGGCACGCCGTCGGCGTGTCGAAAAGTCCGCGCTCGATCAGTTGCTCCGCCTCTTCGATCCAGCCGGAATCGAGCATCTCAAGCGTCCGCTGGTGGATTCGTTCGCGATTAATTTCCGGTGTCGGAAGCAGCGTCCATTCACTGATCGGCAGGACCGGAAGGCGGTCCGTCTTGCGGGCGACTTCACCGGTTATGCGGAGTGTCTCGACGGCTCGGATCAGGCGGCGGGGATTGCCGCGGACACGGTCTGGTGCCCCTGCATCCGCCGCTGCCAACTCCGCCAGCAGTGGCGCCTCGCCCGCCTCATCATAGAACGCCTGGACTGCTGCACGAACGCTCGCGTCGGCCGACGGAATGTTATAGCCGTATATCAACGCGCGGGCGTAGAGACCGGTGCCGCCACAGAGAATCGGTTGCCCGCCCCGGGCGTGGATGGCGTCGAAAGCTGCTCCGGCGCGCTCGATAAAGTCGCAGACACCGAAGGCTTCACTGATATCGCAACAGTCAATGAGATGATGCGGAACCCCGTCTTGCTCGGCTGCAGATGGTTTGGCTGTGCCGATATCGAGGCCGCGATAAACCTGCATCGAATCGCAGGAGACAATTTCGCCATTCACTCGCCGCGCCAGTTCTAAGGCTACTGCGGATTTTCCGGACGCCGTGGGTCCCAGGATCGCGATGATCTCAGGCATGAGTATCAACTACCGGTTGCCGGTGCCTGCAGATCGTCTGCAACTTTGCCCTCGTTGCGAGTCCAGCACGAGATCAGATAGATGCCGACGCCGATGCAGATGCAACTGTCCGCGACGTTAAACGAGGGCCATTCCCAACGCTTATAATAGAAACTGAGAAAATCCACAACATTGCCCCGCAGTATGCGGTCGATCAGGTTTCCCAGGGTGCCGCTCAGTATCAGGCTCATAGCGATACCGCGCTCGATGAAGCCGTTGACGAATCGTGGAAACATCGCCAGTATCGCTACGAAGACAACAAGGGAAATGAGTGCCAGAACCTGGGTTTGGTTCGCGAAGATGCCCCAGATAGCCCCGGGATTTCGGACGTGGACAATGCGGAAGAAACCGGGAATGACTTGGACGATTTCTTGTCGTGCCAGCGTTTCCGAGTCAACGATGGCGTACTTGGTGAGCTGATCGACAAGCGTCAGAGCGACGACTGTGACCGCTGGCAGGCGCCAAACCTGGCACCACGCGGAAAGGCGTGCGGGTGTCGAGTTACCGGGATCGGGCATGTGATGATCGCTGCTATTCGGTGAGCTCGAGCTCAGCATCCAGATCGATACCCTCGGCACGGGCCGTCTCGCGACGAGTCTTGCACTGGACGCAAAGTTTGGCATACGGAATGGCCTCGAGACGGGCTTCCTGAATGTCCTTATCACAGTCCAGGCAGACGCCGAAACCCTTGCCGTGCAACCGCTCGATAGCCTCGCGGATCAGTTGAATGCGATGACCTTCATCAGACATGACGCCCAGCCCCATTTCCCGCAGGAAGCTGTCGCTGCCGATGTCCGCCAGTTCTTCGCCGGCCTGCTTGTTACTGGTCAGCGATTGGGCTGAGATGGTCCGTACTTCGTCGACAAGCTGGTCGCGTAACGTTGCGAGCATCTCGTAGTACTTCCTCTTCCTGCCGCGAAAATTTGGCTGCCCATTGCCGCGATTGACCGGGCGTTGACGGAGACGGCTCCTACTCGCCGCCAGCCTGCCTGCCGGAGCCTTCTTTGCCGGAGCCTTCTTTGCCGGAGCCTTCTTTGCCGGTGTCTTCTTTGCCGGTGTCTTCTTTGCCGGTGTCTTCTTTGCCGGTGTCTTCTTTGCCGGAGCCTTCTTTGCCGGAGCCTTCTTTGCCGGAGCCTTCTTTGCCGGAGCCTTCTTTGCCGGAGCCTTCTTTGCCGGAGCCTTCTTTGCCGGAGCCTTCTTTGCCGGTGTTCTCTTCGCGGCTTTTTTCATCGACTTCTTTGGTGACGCTTTTTTTGCTGTAGGTTTCTTGCCGGCAGCCTTGGACTTTGTAGCCGGGCGCTTTGCAGCGGCAGATTTCTTTTTTGTGGACTTTGCCATTTTGCTCCTCACATAGGTCAGCCTGAGCATCGGTACTCAAGCATTGCATATCGCTTAACTTGACGAAATCGAACGGAATTCGTAAAAAAAACGCATATTTGGTGGCGCCCGTCACGGCAGAGACTGAAAATCGAACCTATACTATGCACGGGGGAGTACTCGATTACAACCGTGACGGGTGATTCTGCATTTCTATCGGGCGACTAACGTTCAAACACTACGAGCAGGTATGGAGCCGCATCTTCACGACATGGCCAGTCTTGGTAAATCGAATCGGCGGATCTGGTCCGTGTCAGAAATCACTGCCGCTGTCCGCACGACGATCGAGCAGAGCTTTCAGCCGATCTGGCTCACCGGCGAAGTCAGCAATCTGACCATTCACCGCTCTGGACATGTCTATCTGACACTCAAGGACGGAGTCTCCCAAATCAGCGCGGTTTTCTTTTCCGGCGCCGGCGCTGCCCGCCACCTGAAGGTGAGTGAGGGCATGGAAATCGAGGTCTACGGGCGGCTTACGGTGTACGAACCGCGGGGCACCTATCAGTTGACGATCCGCGAGATGCGCCCCAAAGGGCTTGGTGCGCTACAGATGAAATTTGAGGAACTGAAGCGTAAGCTCCAAGTCGAAGGGCTGTTTGACGAGGCTCACAAGCAACCGCTGCCGATGCTGCCCGCCTGTGTCGGTGTTGTCACTTCGCCGGACGGCGCCGCGCTGCGCGACTTCCTGAATATCATTGACCGGCGCTTCTCCAGTATGCATGTGCGCGTTTATCCTGCCGCTGTGCAAGGCGAGGGGGCTGCTGCGGAGATTGCCGCGGGCATCGAGTTTTTTGGGCGGAACCGGGCCTGCGATGTCATCGTTGTCACTCGTGGTGGCGGCAGCCTGGAGGATCTTTGGGCGTTTAATGAAGAACGGGTTGCTCGCGCCGTCGCTGAATCCGGGATTCCGGTGATCAGCGCCGTCGGGCATGAGGTTGATTTCACTATCTGCGACTTCGTTGCCGACCTGCGTGTGCCGACGCCTTCTGCAGCTGCCGAGCTGGTGGTTGGCAGGAAGACAGAGCTGCTGGAGCGACTGTCTACTGCCCATCGCACTATGACCAATAGCCTGAACCTGCGGCTGTCGCGCCTGCGTAACCGGGTGCAGCGCCTGGCGGGGCACTATGTCTTTAGCGAACCCATGAACCTGGTACGGCGTCATCAGCAACGGGTGGACGAGATGGCGGTGCGGCTTGAACGCCAACTCGAAAGCCGGGTCGTCGCTGCCACGCACCGAGTCGAGCGGCTCAGGGTTCAGTTGGAGGCATTGAATCCCCGTGGGGTATTGTCTCGCGGCTATGCCATATTGATCGACAAATCCAGCGGCCGGGCCGTACGGCAACCTGATGACGTCCAGCCCGGAGCTGCAGTCCGCGGTTTGCTGGCCGACGGTGAAATTCCTCTGAAGGTTGATATGGTACAACCTGACAACTGAAGAACTCAAAGGCCGGTAAGCATGATGTCATCCGAAGACGAATTCGAATTGTTCGCAAACAACGACCAAGGCGAGCAGGAGGCGCAGACAGACGCCGAGGAAAGCCCGGATCCGGCTGCCGATGTCGAGGAACCTGCTGCTGCCAACTCAGCGGACGACGAGCTCACTTTCGAGACTGCCCTGGAGCAGCTCGAGGCGATCGTCGCGAAGATGGAGAGCGGCCAGCTCAGCCTCGAGGATTGCATGAAATATTTTGAAGACGGCACGAGTCTGGCGAAGTATTGCGCTGGCAGGCTCGAGGAGACCGAGAAAAAGGTTGAGCTTCTGTTGAAGAAATCCGGTAAGATCGAGTGGACACCCATAGACGACCAGTGATCCGCCACCGGCCTTGCTAAGTCATAACTTATTCTGCCCTAATTACATACTACATAATGGCAGGCATTAAAAGACCTTATTGAACGATTTTCGGTGAGTTCCTGTTGGGCTGTATTTGCTGGCGATGCGCCGTTATATTACGCAATGTCGTACGCCAAAGGCCAAAACATCACATGCCCGCATTGCGGCGCTGATGCGTTCGTTAAACTCGAAGCGATCATGGATGGCTGGACCAAAACCGGTGAGATAGTTGCCTGCTCTGACTGCAATGGGGCACTGGATGATACGGGTTCTTCGAATACCCCTGATCCCGCCGGGTTGAGCGCTTTCCTGGGCACCGAGAAGGCGGTGCCGATCCAGGTGATCGATGACAGCGGCAAAATCGGTTTCTGCCGCGATTGTGTGAGCTACGTCGAGCACCCGTTCGCCATACGATGTATGCTGCACAACCGTGTCATTGAACCGATGGACAGTTGCAGAGACTACGATGAACGTAAGGATGACACGTAGTGTTCCGACACTGCTCGATTCTGTTGGTTGTATTCATTGTCGGCGGTTGCCAGACCACCCGTTCGCGGGCAACTGCGGGGCAGTGGCGGATCGGCCATACGGAACCGACGATCTACGCGGTCGAATACCATCCATATGGCCCGGCGTTGACGCGCTCGCTGGCGGTGCCGCATCCGGATTTTGGCGGCTGGGGTCGTTCACGCATGCAGTCCGATTTGCGATCCCTCAAACGCCTAGGTATAAATGAGATGCAGATCATTGTCGAGGCGGGATGGTTGCTCGAGAATAGCGAAATGGGAGCACGGATTCCCGTTTTTATCCAGGAAGCCGAGCGCCGGGCACCGCAACTTTCGGTCGTCCTCGTGGTAGACCTGAATCATTTGCAGCCCGCGCAGTTGGAGGCGTTTCTCGAGTTTTGCATGACTCTGGAACTGCACAAGTACCCGAACTACGTTGCGATCGACGGAACGCCGGTGGTCGTGTTGCGGCGAGCCGAGGCGTTTCCGGATGCGAGACACCTGGGGCTGCAATTTGAATACCAGATCTGGGAGCAGCCGCCGGGCTTCGGACCTGGAGAACTGAATGCCGAGCGAACTGACATTCGAGTCACAGCGGGAGCCGTATCAACGGCGGATGAATGGCGGATCCCTCGGGAGAACGGTCGCACAATCGCTACGGCAATCCGGGACGCCCGACAACTGCTGCCGCGACGACTGGTCATCCGCAGCTGGAACAACTTCGCGGACGGTAGCTTTCTGCAGCGAAATTCGCTGGATGGCAATGCGGTCTACGAGCAGACCTTGAAGGCGCTGCGGGTTGATGCCCAATGAATGTTCTGCCGACCGAACTCCCGGATGTGCTGTTGATCGAGCCCCAGGTGTTCGAGGACCGCCGTGGCTTTTTCTTCGAGTCTTACAGCTGCCAACGCTACGCCGAGCACGGGATGACGACGGGCTTTATCCAGGACAACCATTCGCGTTCGGTCGCTGGCACGGTTCGCGGCCTGCATTACCAGCTGAAACCCGGTCAGGTGAAGCTGGTGCGCGTTGTTGCCGGGGAGGTTTGGGACGTAGCCGTGGACATCCGCCTGGGGTCTCCCAGCTATGGGCAGCACACTGGTGTCACCCTGTCGGCGGCGAACAAGCGTCAGCTTTATATTCCGGCCGGTTTCGCCCATGGGTTCTGCGTTCTCAGTGACACTGCGGAGATCGAATACAAAGTCGATACCTCTTACGATCCGGATAAAGAACGCGGTATTTCTTTTGCCGACGAAACGCTTGCCATCGAGTGGCCGTGCGAGTCGCCGATCTTGTCAGACCGGGACGCTGCCTTGCCACCGCTGGCTGTGGCAGAAAACGATTTCGAATATTGACCCGCCCAACTATGCCACCTGCCGCGCCTGAGTCTCGCTGCCAACGTATCGTTCGTATGCAGGAACAGCACTGTGATTTGCTGGTCATCGGGGGCGGCGTGACCGGCGCCGGCATTGCCCGGCAAGCAGCGTGGCTGGGACACAAGACTGTGTTGGTCGAGCGCAGCGACTTCGCAGGCGGCACCAGCAGCAGCAGCACGAAGCTGCTGCATGGCGGTCTGCGCTACCTCGAGCAGATGCAGTTTGGCCTGGTTTTTGAATCCGTGCGGGAACGCATGGCCGGTATGCGCATGGCACCGCATCTGTCGCGGCCGCTGCCGTTTGTTTTTCCGCGCTATGATGGTGACAAACCTGGCATGACCAAGCTCGGGCTTGGCCTGTGGATTTATGACATCATGGCCGGGTTCCAGTCGATCAAGCGTCACTGTCGTTTGTCACCGTCGATCCTGCACGAGCGGTTGCCGCAGTTGCGTACCGACGGTCTGTGTGGCGCTTACGAGTATTATGATGCACAAACGGACGACGCTCGGTTATGCCTGGAAATAATTATCGATGCTGCGGCGCTTGGCGCCAACGTGCTCAACCGCATCGAGCTCGTCGACGCCTATCGGGATGGTGAGGAGTGGGTATGCGGAGTTCGCAATCTGCTCGACGGCAGGCGCAGCGAGCTCCACGCGCGGCACATTGCCATCGCCACAGGCCCATGGCTCGGTGATACAGCGGCGCTGTTTGGTGGCGGCAGTGGTCCGGAGATGCGGCCGACGAAGGGGGTCCATGTCCATGTGCCCAGCGACAAACTGCGACTCGACACGGCGGTCGTGATGACGCATCCCGATGATGGTCGTGTCATGTTCGCGATTCCCACAGAGACTAATGTCCTGGTCGGCACGACGGATACGGATCATGCCGGTACCGGAGCGGAGCTCGTGGTCACGGTAGCCGAGGTGGAGTATTTGCTGAGCGCGCTGTCCCACTACTTTCCGGATGCACAGGTCACAACGCAGGACGTGCACTCGGCGTACGCCGGGCTAAGGCCGTTGCTCGGCGGCGGCGGTGGCAATGCCAGCCAGGTCTCGCGGGAACACCGGGTATTTGAACTTGCGCAGAACGTCCATGCGATTGGCGGCGGCAAGCTGACGACTTGGCGGGTCATGGCGAACGATCTGTTGCAGGAAAAAGGGTTAGCTGCCAACCGCGAGCTCGGTTCGTACCGGGACCGGCCGCTGCCGGGCGGTCGCGGTATTGTAGACCGGGCGCAACTCGAGTCGAAGGTAGATACCCTCGTGCAGTCACACAATCTATCACACCGGACGGCGCGGACACTGGTGTATACCTATGGCTCGACCGCCGATGCAGTCGTGGCGGGAATTGCGGCGAACGGGGCGCCGGTCTCGACGATCGGCGCGTTGGAGCTGCCGCCGGCGGCATTCGAATACGCGGTAACCGACGAATATGCGCTGTCGCTCGACGATTTGATGCGCCGCCGGTCGCGGCTTTACTATACAGAATCGGATCAAGGCCGGCAGGCTGCCGAGGCGGTGGCGAAAATCATTGCGCCACTTCTTGGGTGGAGCGGCGAAGACGTGCAATGTGAGCTACAGGCGTATACGGATATTTGCGATCGATACCAACCGGTGTGACCGGCTACGCGTGGTGACCGCTGGGTACTGCTTAGTTGCCGAAGGGTTTGTGGTCGCCGAAACTATGGCCGTACGTGTAGCGTTCGTTCGGCAACACAAAGGTGCCGAGTTCGTAAATGCCGCTCCACAACCGGCTGACGGTGAACCAGCCGCCTCGGATCAGGCTGTTGGACGGGTTGCCGGTCCCGTGTATCTCGTTCGGGATAGCGGCCGGACAGGCCACGATATTGAAAATGCCGCGTTCCGCCTTGGCCACCATGGCGTCGACCGTGTTATCTAATGACAGGGCTTCGTCTTCTCCGCGCTGATAGGAATATTCGCCATCGAAATGCGTCCCGATCCCATGGTTATCATGCGGGCTGGCGGTCCAGAAGCCGCACAACTGATATATACCGACGCCGGCGCGACCGGCGCCGTGCGAGATGCCGCGAAAGACACCAACAACTGTGCCTACGCTGCGTGAGAACGCCGGACTTTCCATGGAGTTGATGCCGCGGTCGTAGCCTTTGCATACCTGCATCGGCAATTCAATCCAGCAAGTACCGATGTTCACCACGCCGTGTACCCCCTTTTCCATCATGCCGGTGCCGACTTCATCGGATGCCGTGGCGTTCCAGGAAATTGCGGCTGAACAGAATACGATGTTGAGCAGGTTGCGTGTCGTCATGGCGTGGTTCCCTATGGTTTGTTGTGGTAGCTGGCGCACATGCCTATCTGAGTTGACCATAATCTAACCATGCACATGTCTGATTCAACTGGCAAGAAGAGGCATTGGTCATCATTTCAAACGCCGGTACTCGGTCATCAGCGACTTGATCAGCTTGCGGCTGTTGCGGCTGTCGATGCGCTTGCTGAAGACCGGCGCCAGAGCCACGAGTTGCGGGTATCTTGGCAGGTCGGCGCGGTCCAGCACGCTCGCTTGAAAAGCGTAAAGATCTGTCGCCGTCACGTCGTTGTATTTCGAATTGTAGAGTTTGCCTCTCACGGCATTGTCGCACTGGATTTCTTCGCTGATTATTGCCGCGAGTACAACCCGCTCCGCGCGTCTCGTTCCTTTTCCGGTCAGGTACCGCTCGGCCAGTTCGGGCACCGGCCTCGACATCAGATACGCCCGAACCAGAAGTGTTGTGGCAGACTCCGCCTTGAGTTTGTCGATGCCAAAGCCGAGCACAGTGAGCGAACCGCCGGTCTTGACGTCAGCACAGCGAAAGCCGACAGTCGGTTTGCCGGCGAACAGTCTCCGATCGGGGCCGGTCAGTAATTTGTAGAACACACGGGATTTCGAGCGTTTGGGCAATCTGAACTTGGGCAACTGCCCGAATCCGGTTGACACAAGGGCGTCTTCGAGGAAGTGCTCGGTCGCCAGTGTGCCGCCGTTGGTCGTACCTTTGATGACCACGCCTCGGTCATCGAGCAACCCCATCGCCGTCGGATCAGTCTGCAACGAGCCGGCGATCAGTACATCGCCGCCGGCAGCCAGAATATTTCCAATACCATCGCGTGTCGCCAGATCGATGTCACCGCCGACGATCGCAAAGCTGTGGCGGCTCAGGGCCTGAATGTCGATGACGCCGTCGTAACGGCGTTCGAACAGATCGACCTGCGCGCCGGCGCCGGTGAGGGCGTCGACTACGGGTTTGAGATTGAGCATGGCCAGGTCATGTACCGTAATGAGTACTGTACCGGTCCCTGCGGAGCGGCGGCTGGCAAAGGTCCGCCTCGAATTGCTGCGGGCCTGAACGATGCCACCCGAGACGGCGCGCACAGAGAGATCGAGGTGCGACAGAAACTGGGTCGGCGTGGGTGCGAACGGAATTGCGAACTCTGTAGACTTACCACCGTGCAGGGGGCGAATCGTAATTGGCTCACCGTTTTTTTCCCCGTCGACGAACAGGTGCAGTTCGATTGGGCCCGGCGGATTGCCTTTTGAATTGTTGACGATGCGCCCGTGGATGGTGTTGTCGTCGGTATTTGTATAGACCCGCTGGGGAATTTGCAGCCTGTCGACTGTCATTGGATACCGCACGGTCCGTTCGAACTGCTCTTCGGCGAGAATAGTGTTGTGATAGTGCACCGTGACCACTGCGACGAACCGGTCGTGCGGCCGCGCCTGATGGTCGACACGGGCGCTGACGACGTTGTCGATCCGCGTGACAGACTGCCCCGGCACGGCGTGGACGGTGCTGCCTGCCGCGATCGGATTCGCTGGCCCGGAGACAATACGCATCGTCACACCGAGGCTGCCGGCTGCCTGTGAGGCAAGGCCATAGTTGCGCAGCGATACCGAGGCGGAGAAAGTTTCGCCGATACCGAAATACCCGTCGCGGTTGTTTTCTTGTAAACGGATCTCGATGTCCTTGAAATCCGGATGGTCGCGAAAGAACGCAGCGCGGTCGTTGAAGCCGTCGCGGCGCTGGCTGTTTCCTGCGTCGGCGATCAGGTCCTTGTATCCCTGCCCAAAACCGGCGCGTTGGTGTGCCAGGGCGGTGCCTGCCTGATGTCCGCTGCGATAGGTCCCGGCGTCCGTGTCGGGATTGTCATAGGCATGCTGCCTGGCTGCCTGGTGCGCTTGCGCGTAGACATCGTTATAGGTCTTGTTCCAGGAGCGCTCACGCCAGTAGTCGAAGGCCTCGTCACGAGCTTGAGCTTGATCGCGGCCGTAGCGTTGAGGATCGACATACTGCCCATACACCTCGTCGGCGACAATTTGCAGAATGTCGCTGAACGTCTCGTCGAAAGTTTCATCATAGGCCTCGGCCGCTGCGACAAAGTAGGCGTCGTGATATGTCTCTTCGAAGTGCCGCTGCAACGGCCGGTACGGGTACCGCACCACGTCCGGGTCGAAATATTTGAAGGCCCAGTTTTGATTGCGACCGAGCGGCACGTCGATAGCAACGCTCTCGATTTTTCGGGCAAGCGTTTTTATCCGATTTTTGTCCACTGCGAATTCCGCATATTTGTCATGGCCGCGAATCTGTGACGGTTTACTGGTGCGACGTTTGTGTTTGGTCACGTTGTAGGTTGGCTCGTTGAATAAAGGCTTCTGAGGGCGCACCGACGTAGCCGGGGTCCACGCGGGCGTAAGACCGGAGAATGATGTCTCGAACGAAGTCGCCCCGCTGTTGTCGAGAACGTATTCAGCCAGTGCGGCGTTGTAGAATTCATCCTCTGCAGCTTTGACACCGCGCGGGTACTCGAAGTGTTGCGCTTCCGTCGTGGCATGGTTCTCGCCACGGGCGTAAGCCTGGCGATAGGTCTGGTGCCCGATGTTCGGTTCGGCGGATGCAGTCTTAAAGCCGTCGTCAAAGCCGCGAGATTTTAGTCCTGTGGCACGACCGTCGACCTTGCCATTTGGGCTGGCCTTGCCCTGTGCGTCCGTGCGGCCTTCTTCGATGCCGTTTTTTTTGCCGACCGTCGCGCCTTGTTGGCGGGCGCGGGCGATACCGTCGTTCTCGCCGCGTTCGCGGCCGATTTCTTCACCGAGGTGTTCAGCCTGGGTTGCAGCGTGGTTGACGGCCAGGTCACGGCCTTCCTTGGCACCATCGCGGCCGTGTCTGGCGGCGGCGCGTTTGATGTGGTGCAGGGCTCGCCGGTAATTGTCCCGCGCGTCGTGCAGTTGCCGTCGCAGGCCTTTGACGATGACGACCTGTTCATCGCACTGATGCTGCCAGTGGCGCTGGCGTCTTGAGTACTCGTCAATCTGCGGTGCGAGGTCTCGCAGGGCACCTTCACATACAGCGACTCGGGCGCATATCCGGTCGAGCTCGTTCCGGCGCTGTTGGAGTGATTGGCGATACGTATTGGCCAAACCGTTGGAGCGATCGACTTCGGCATCGACGGTGGAAATCTGGGTGTTGGACTTCCTGATCTGCCCCTCCAGAGTTTGTAGTTCTCCGGCGAACGCGGCTTTTCTGCCGATCAGTTTGTCGATCGTGTGAGTCAGGCCTTGTGCCTGTTTTTCGAATGCCTTCGCCTCACGCTGGAAGCGAGCGCAGTTCTCATCGTCATGCACTGCGTTGTCATCACGATGACTGGCGAGGTGGGCGGCGGCATCGGCGTATTCGTCTTGCCCTTGTTGGAGCTTCTTTCGGGTATGCGCGAGGCGTGCGTCAAGCCGGCCGATCTGGGCCCGATGTTTGTTGGCCGTGTCGGCAGCGGTGGCGTGTTGCTGGCGCAGTTTGGTCAGCTGGTTGTCGGCGTTCTGGTTTGCCGCATGTGCGTTGTCGAATTCGCGCTCATGCTCGGTGATTTGGCGTTGCTGTTTGCCGGCTTCTTCAGTGAGTTCACGGCTTTCAGCATGCAGTGCCTGGCGCCTGGTGGTGAATTTTCCGAGGGCCTGCTGTAGATCAGCGAGCTTACGCTGCGCGTTGAGGTGTCGTGCCTGGGCATCCTGCAGCCGTGCTTTGGCAGTGGGAACGTTGAAGTCGTCGATGCTTCCGGGATAATGTTCTGCGCCGGCAACGAGGCAAGTTAAGCAGGTCGCAAAGAGTATGAGTTGTTGTAGTGTATAGTTCATTTTCAGTGTTCCCGTTTGTGTTTGCTGTTGTGTACTTTGACGCCGCACACCGGACATTTATTCTCACATTTTTTTCCGCCGTATACTATGGCTTCAATCGTCAACACATCCCGCATCGCAGTCGTCGGACTCGGACAGTTGGGTGGCTCGCTGGCCATGCGCCTGAAGGAACTGGGTGCCCGCAGTGTCTACGGCATCGCACGGCGTACAGCATCGCTGGAACAGGCCCTGAGAGATGACCTGATCGAAGCGGGCAGCACAGATGCTGCAGAAGTGCTGCCGGTTGTTGACATCGCCTTTATCTGCCTGCCAGTGCCGGCGACGATCGAATTCGTCAAAGCCAACCTGTCGTACTTCCGACCCGGCAGCATTGTCACCGACGTCGGCAGTGTGAAGAAGGTACTGGTGGACGAGCTGCGGGGGATGCTGCACGATCATGGCACGTACTTCATCGGCGGCCATCCGATGGCGGGCTCGGAAAAGTTCGGGCTGGACAGTGCCCGTGCCGACCTGTACACCGAAAAGATCGTTTTCCTGACGCCGACACCGGACGACGAACTGGAAGCCATTAACCTGGTGATCGAGTTCTGGCGCGAAATTGGCAGTATCCCGATCGAGCTGAACGCTGCACGTCATGACCAGGTCGTAGCATACGCCAGCCATATGCCGCATCTGATGTCAGCGCTCATTGCGAAAGCGACGCTTGGCCACGATGAGGCCGATGCACATCGCATGGCCTGCGCCAGCGGCTTTCGCGATATTACCCGCGTCGCTTCGGGAAACGTCAATATGTGGCGCGAGATCACAATGCAGAATCGTGTGGCGATTCTTGCTGCCCTGGATGACTGCCAGACGGAGTTGGCGAATTTGAGGCAAAGCATTGCCGACGGCGACGAGGGACAGGTCGTGGAGTTTCTCGAGATTGCCAAGCGCTGCCGCGACGATTGGCTGGAAGATTTGGCTACGAGGCAGGCAGGGCAATGACAACACGTAATGGGGCGTTATCATGAGTGACAACTATACCAGCGACTTGACCCTGCTCCGAGAGAATGAGTCGAACTACCCGGAAACACCGGAAGCCGGAATACTCGAGGCGTTCGACAACCGCTATGCGAAGCGGGACTACTGGATCACTTTCGACTGTCCGGAGTTTACCGCTCGCTGCCCGATCACGAACCAGCCGGATTTCGGCCGAATCTCAATCCGCTATGTGCCGAACGGCAAATGCATCGAAAGCAAGTCGTTGAAGTTGTATCTATTTGCTTACCGCAATTTCAACACCTTCCACGAAGAATCGGTCAACAGGATTCTGGATGACATCGTTGCAGCCTGCGCCCCACGGCAGTGCATCGTCGAAGGTGACTTCAATGCTCGGGGCGGCATAGGTATCAAGGTGTCGGCGAGCAGTCCTTGAAGACGACGCAGGAGATTTTGAGCGACTCGGCCACGTACCTGGAGCGTCACGGCAGCGAAAGCTCCCGTGCCGATGCCGAATGGCTGATGTGCGAAGCGCTCGACGTTGAAAAGCTTGAGCTTTACATGCAATTCGACCGACTGCTCGGTGATGCGGAACTGGCGCGGTTGCGGCCGTTGCTGCGGCGCCGGGCGGCAGGTGAGCCGGTGCAGTACATCATCGGCGATGTGACGTTCCACTCGGTCGAACTGGTCGTCGGGCCCGGGGTTCTGATCCCACGGCCGGAAACGGAACGGCTGGTGGATGAGGCCCTGCAACGCTACCCCGGTGAGGGGGCTATCCTCGACGTCTGTACCGGTAGCGGCGCTATTCTGTTCGCGATGAATAACGGGCTTGATGGCCCCGTGCCGATGATTGGTGTTGATGCATCTGCCGATGCGCTGGCTTGGGCACTGCGAAATCGTGAACTGCTCGCTGCCGAACACATCGACTTTCTCCAGGGTGATCTGTTTGGGCCCGTAGCAGAACATAAATTTGTATTGATCACAGCGAATCCGCCGTACATCGCGAGCGGTGATCTCGAAAGGTTGCCGAACAACGTATGTGGCTTCGAACCGCACGTGGCGTTGCTTGCCGGCGATGACGGCTTGGCGGTAATTCGGCGGATTGCGATGTCCGCCGCCGCCTGTCTATGTGCCGACGGACAACTTCTCTGTGAGATCGGTGCTGCCCAGGGCGAGGCGGCGCAACGGATCTTTGCGGATGCCGGCTGGGCTGATGTTGAAATTCTTATGGACTACGCACGACGCGATCGTATCGTTGCTGCCCGTTTGGGATGAAGTTTGGCAAGCGTCTGTTGACATGCCATCGGGCCTGACTTATAGTGGCATTTCACCGCTTTTTTCGGTGCGCTCACCCCATCGTCTAGTCCGGCCTAGGACACCGGGTTTTCATCCCGGCAACACGGGTTCGAATCCCGTTGGGGTGGCCATTTCCTTTCTCATCAGGGAACTGCGAGTATGTCTGGCGAAGCTGGATCTGCTGACGTGCTTGCTGTACCCCCGGACGCTGTGTTTACCGCGTGTGAAGCAGAGATTCCGGCGACCCATTACCGCCTGAACCGTGTCGTTGCTATGTCCCAAAGGCAGCGAGGTCCGCGGCGGACGCGGCTGCCAGCTACTCGCATTAGTGCTTGCTTATAGTCAGAACTGGTAGCGTCGAGGGCGGCGGGGATGGGACCGACTTGAGCTTTCGTCCGGAGGTAAGACATCAGCGGCACGGACGAATTGGTACAACTCCGGGGACATATTCTGGATAAACCGGCTTGGCGCGACGATCACAGGTCCGTAATTGCGTTGAATGGTCTTCGGGGCGATCAGGTACAACTCGTCCTTTGCCCGGGTCGCAGCGACATAAAATAGCCGTAATTCCTCATCGATACGTTCGGCCATCTGCGTATCCTCGAGGACCTGATGTTCGTGGATCATCGGGATTGCACCGTCATGAACGTTGAGGACGAAAACGACTTGCCACTCCAAACCTTTGGCTGAGTGCATCGTCGAGAGGATGAGTTTCCCGCCGGCATCGTCATCTACGAGATTCCGGTCGTGAGCGGTGTTGGGCGGGGCAATGGCGAGATCCGAAAGCAGGCTGTCGAGACTGCGATAGGACTGGCACATGGCCAGCAACTGATCGAGATCGCGTTGGCGCTTCGGCCAGTCGTCGAATTTGCGCTGGAGAACCGGTCCATAATACTCGACTGCGAGGCGCAGGCATTCGCCAGGACGCTTGACCAGCGGTACCATGGCGGTCATCAGGTCCGCCAGTGGGAAAATGTCGAGTTGACCGTTGGCGTCCTTGGCGATCTCCTTGAGCGCTGTCCCGACGTCCTCGCGTCCAGCTATCTGCTCACAGATGCGCCGCGCCCGCACGGCACCAATTCCCTGGCGCATTTTCAGCACGCGCACAAAGGACAGGTCGTCATCGGCGTTGTGCAGAACGCGCAGGTGGGCCAGAACGTCTTTTATGTGCGTAGTCTCGCTGAACTTGAAGCCGCCGTATTTGACGTAGGCAATCTGATTGCGATTGAGCTCGAGCTCCAGCGCGAAAGCGTGGAAACTTGCCCGGAACAACACGGCAATCTCCGGCAACGGTGTACCGCGGTCCTGCGATTGCTTGATCTGGTGGACGATGAAGCGAGCCTGTTCCTCGTCGTTATATGCCTCAACCAGCCTTGGCTTGTCGCCGCCGGTGCGAGTAGTAAAGAGACGTTTACGAAAGGCCTGTGACATCTGCAACAGCAGAGAATTGGAGACGTTGAGGATAGCCTGGGAACTGCGGTAGTTCTGCTCCAGAGTGACTTTGCGAACGTTCGGGTAGTGTTGGTGGAATTCGAGCAGATTTTTTGGATAGGCACCGCGGAAAGCATAGACACTCTGGGCGTCGTCGCCGACAACCATGACATTGCGGGAACGGCCGGCCAGTAAATCAGTCAAGCGCGCCTGCAGGATGTTCGTGTCCTGGTACTCATCGACCATGACAAATCGGTAACGCTCGCCGATACGTTGGTGGACACGTTCGTTTTCGAGCAACCGCAGGAAGTAGATAAGCAGATCGTCGAAATCGAGTAATTGCCGGCTGGTCTTATAGCCGGAATAGTCGCGTGCGATCTTTTCGATGGCACCGCCGACTTCGTCAAACTGAAAAAACTCCTGCTGCACGACGTCGCGGATCGATACCAGCCGGTTGCGCGATTTTCCGATAATTTTGCATATTGTGTCAGCACGTGGGAGGCCGTCTCGCTGTTTCTTGTTCAATTCGCTGCGCAGGTTCCCGATGATTTCAATTGAGTCTCCCTGATCCAGTACGACAAAGTTCGGCTGCAAATCGAGAATGGCCCCGTAACGCCGCAGCATGGAATTGGCTGTGCTGTGAAAGGTGCCGCCCTCAATGCGATTGGCCGAACTGCCCAGCAACTCTGCGGTCCGGTTGATCATCTCCTGAGCAGCGCGCCGCGTGAATGTCAACAATAGAATCGACTGCGGAGAAATACCTGCATTGACGAGACTGACGAGGCGGTGTATCAGCGTACGGGTCTTTCCGGTGCCCGCACCGGCGATCACTAGGACCGGGCCCTCGACAATGCCGGCGGCTTCCGCTTGTGCCTGATTCAGTTCGGCAAACATTCTGGCTCTTGATTTCCTGATTTTTTCGGGTTTGTTGCCCTGTGACCGCAGTTGCATCCGCACTTCACAAATTTTCTGGCAAACGGAACTACAACGGTATGGGCCCTCGAAAAATGAAATTTCTCGCAGTCGGCCTCAATCCAGTGCTGCAGAAAACCTTAATTTTTGAACAACTTCAACCCGGTTGCATCAATCGCGCCGAATCGCAGTTGGCAACTGTCGGCGGCAAGTCGATTCATTTCGGGATCGCCGGCAACACAGTCGATCCGGCCTCAACCACCGTAGCATATTTCCGAGGCGGCGAGACGGGTGAATATATCCAGCAGATCATCGATGACTATCAGATACCACATATCGCAGTTGAGATTCCGGAAAAAACGCGCGTTTGTACCACTTTGCTTTGCCGGGCAACCGGGCAAATGACGGAGTTGATCGAGCCGTCGCCGGAGATACCGCCGACACTCTGCGATGAGATGCGAACGCGTGTCCTGGAGGCTCTCGGACAATTTGACGGCATCGGCTTGTGCGGCACCTGGCCGCCAGGGGTCGGGCCGGAATTCTACGCGGAGATTGCCGCCAACAAAGGACGGGCAACGCTGTTGCTCGACAGCTGCCATATGGTCGAGCAGACGTTGCAGACCGGGCAGGTCGATATTCTGAAGATTAACGCCGATGAAATCAAAACCCTATGTGGCACGGCAGACGTGTTTGCTGCTGCCACGGCGTGCCGCGAGCGTTATAACATCGAGCACGTGGCGGTTACCGACGGGCCTGGACGTGCGTTCCTCTGGTCCGGCAATCGGCACTGGGTATTTGACTTGCCGGCGCTCGATGGCTTGCTGAACCCCATCGGCGCTGGGGATACAGTGGCTGCGGTGATGCTTGTAAAATACCTGGCTGGCATGACCATTGACGAAGCTTTTGCGCAGGGGCTTGCCGCCGCATCCGCTTCTTGCATGCATTTTCTCGGCGCGAAATTCAACGCCGCCGAACTGAGTGACATGCGCCCCTCGATTACCGTTACCGCCAGCTGATCAGATCCATAATATTTCTTAACTACTTATTTATAGATAGTTACTTAAATGAGGAATGTCCGTATTTTTCTCTTTTCCTCCGCATATTTTCTTGGATTTTTCAGGGGCCGCGTGGCGCGGCTCCGACATCGCTGTATTCAACGGTTTGAATCCGGTCCCAGCCGGCTTGGCCTCGATAGTACAGATCATCTGCGTCGCTGGCAAACTTGCCGGCGGCAAAATCAAACACGACAGGTGGCAGCACTATCCAATCCCCGCCCTCTTTGAGCCGTTCCTGATGGGCGATTGCAATCTCTTCCAATGCATCGCCGAAACCGCCGAGCGGTCGCCGTGCGGGACGGTCAGCGACAATCGACCGCAATTCGTCCGGGTGACATCCTGTCAGATCGATGCCGACCGGCGGCGACAAACCTAAAATTGGGCCGGAATCCATGTCGTCACAGCCTTCGTAAGGCTCAGCAATGATCACGCTGGTGCGCAGATGATCGAGCCCCTCCAGGATGGCACGTTCTATCGGCACAGTGTGAAGACCGACAAGAAATCTCTCGCCGCCTTTCAGATATGTCAGGTCGCCCGGATGGACGTTGAGACAGGGGAAGTCACCGGTGATATTGGTCAGTGGAATGAAACCGGCGAAGACGCCGAAGTCGATCCGGTAGTCGGCCAGTTGGCGGCGGAGGGCATCGGTCCATTTTTCCCGCAACGAACGACCTTCCGCCGTCGCCAGGGTGACGCGAGTACAGCCGCCGGAGCGGTAGAATTCGCGGATGTCATTGGCTACAACCGGCAAATCGAAGGCTCGACCGATCTCGAAAGCTCGGCTGTGCTCCGGGCGGTCAGTGACCAGCGTAACAACTTCAAACGGGGGAGCTTCTGCGGCTTGCCATTGCTGCAGTATTCTCTCGGCATTCGAACCGTTGCCACTAAGAAAAATCGCCGCGCGCGCGGGATGTGACATCGTCGCCAGATATGGTTGCGGGCCGTCAGCCATTTGTATCAGTTGTCCTGCAGGGGTCCATGCAGGGCGGCAGACGCTGCCGTTGCCGCGGCCTGACTGGGGTGTGGAGTGTCAGCAGCAGTACCGTGACGCACGGCAACGTTGCCTGTGGCAACACTGGTCGACACGTCGCCGAGCGATTGAAAGCCGCCGTCCAGTTCATTCGCCCGTCGGCCGTAGATCGACTCGACGCTCGACAGCTATCATCGTTGTTTGCGGTCGATTCATTGCTCACCATGAAATTCCAACGAAAGGATTCGTCAATCAGCTTGACGATGGTTCGAGCAGCGGCGCCAGCACGATCTTGGCGACTTTCAAAATGCCAGATTGATCACGCAGGAGCTGCAGCGTTGCGTCGTCTGGTTCATCGTCGACTTTCAACACCATTAGTGCGGTGTCACCGCGGCGGCTGATCGCCATGTCTGCGATATTGACGTTCGCCGCGCCGAACGTTGTTCCAACCAGACCAATCATGCCGGGACGGTCATCGTTCTGGATCATTACCATTGCACCGTCTGGAATCATGTCCATGTGATATCCATTGATTTCAACGACACGCGGCCGGTTGTCATCATAGACGCGGCCGACAATGTGCCGCTCGCGCTCCGTGCCGCAACTCTGTACAGTGATCGACAGCTGACGCCAGTCATTCTTCTCATCGTCCACTGTCATTGTGCGCAGAGAGATGCCACGGAGTTCCGCAGCCTGCCGGACATTAACAACGTTGATGTCGGCCTCAATGTGGCCGGAGAGCAGTGCCACGAGTGTATGCCGCTCGATCGTCGTTGCTGCTGCAGTCAGGTCGTCGCCTTGCAATGCGATCGTGATTTCGCCAATACCGGCGGTGATCATCGGACCAATCAACTGTGCCATGCGTCTCGCCAAGTCTACAAAACCGCACTGGATGGGATCCAGATCGACGCGGAATCCGGCAATGTTCACGGCGCCTGACAGACCCTCGTCACGCAAGAACGCCAGAAGTGACTTGGCTGCCGCCACACTCACAGCCTCCTGTGCTTCCTGGGTTGAGGCGCCGAGATGCGGCGTTACCAGCACGCGTGGATGATCGCGCATCGGGTGATCGGCCGGTGGCGGTTCAGTCGCGAAAACATCCAGCGCCAAACCCCTGCACACGCCCGAGTCAAGTGCGGCCAGGAGATCTGACTCATTGACAACTCCGCCGCGCGAGGCATTGACTATCATGACACCATGGCGACAATGCTCGAGGGTCTCTGCCGACAGCATGCTGCGTGTCTGGTCATTGAGAGGCACATGGAAAGTCAGAATATCGACGTGCGGCAGTAGTTCCGTGAAGCTCTGATACATTTTGACGCGACCGTCCATCATCGTCGTTGCGTTGATGAAGGGATCGTATGCCACCACGTTCATTTCGAAAGCAATCGCTCGTGTAGCAACCGCTTGGCCGATACGCCCGAAGCCAATAACACCCAAGGTCTTTCCGGACAACTGATTGCCGGAAAATTGAGACCGGTCCCAGCCGCCGTCACGAAAATCGACATAAGCATGACCTATGTGTCGGGTCAACGCGAGCATCAGAGCGAACGCATGCTCGGCTGTCGAAGTGGTGCTGGCTTCAGCCGAGTTCATCACCACGATGCCTTTCGCAGTCGCTGCATCGACATCGATATTGTCGACACCTACACCGGCCCGGACGATCGCCCGCAGTTTGCCCGCAGACGCCAGGACTTCGCTGGTGATCTGCACGCCGCTACGCACAATGAGGCCGTCATAATCACCAATGATAGCAGACAATTCCGCTACGCTTAGGCCGGGTTTGTGTGCCAGCACTGTGTCCGGCTGGCCCCTGATGAATTCAAGACCTTCCTCCGCCAATGAGTCGGCAGCCAGAATGTGGATATGTCTCTCCATAGCCCGATAACTGTAGAGGAGACAGAGCCAAAAGCAAACCTCCAGCTAATCAACCACTGTTTACACCGGACTGTCTGGATTAATCGCCGGGATTGGGGGATCGGGGGGGGGTAATCGGGTTGGCGGGGTTGGCGGGGCGAGGAGGGGGATTATATTGGCGAGGATGGCGGAGCGGCTGAAAATTCTGTTTCTCTGCACGGGCAATTCCTGCCGCAGCCAAATGGCGGAAGGATGGACGCGCCACCTGAAGAGGGATCAGATCGATGCATACTCAGCCGGTACGAAGGCGCAAGGGCTGAATCAGCAGGCAGTCAAAGTGATGGCAGAGGCAGGTATCGATATCTCCAGACACACTTCGAAGACGCTCGACCAACTCGACGTCGCTTTCAATTACGTTGTCACGGTTTGCAGCGCTGCCGATCATGTGTGCCCACAGTTTCCCGGCAAAGCCAAAGTGGTGCACGTCGGGTTCGACGATCCACCGCACCTCGTACAGCACACGGCTTCGGAAGAGGAGGCGCTGCAACATTATCGCCGGGTGCGCGACGAAATCGGCGAATTTGTCGGACAACTGCCGGAATACTTGAACCAGCAATAGAAAGAGGAAATATCCGTGGACCTGTCATTGCAGGATTTTCTGAGCCTGCCCGAGGCGGAACGGGTGCCGTATATCAAGGATCACGCGATTCTTTACGCCCAACAGTTCGACCGTGAGTCGCTGGACTACCACTGTCGCCTGGCCGAAACCTGCAGAAAAATGCACAAGACCAGCGAAGGCGCTGATTTTCTCTCGTCACTGTTACGCCATTGGACAGCATTGAATTTCTTCGTGCAGCCGAGCTCGCGCACATTTCTGTCGTTCAATTCGGCACAATCGACGCTCGGTATGCGCCGCGCCTCGGTGCGCGATATCAACATTTCGTCGATGTCGAAGGGGGAAACACTGACCGATTCGATCCGGACATTTATTTCGTATGTCGACCTGGTGGTCATGCGTCATGGTGACAGTGACGCAGGCGCGGTGGCATACTGGATCGCCACGAAGGCCCGCAAGATCAATATCAACGGCGAGGAACGACCGATCCCAATTGTCTCTGGCGGCTCGGGCACTAAGCAGCACCCGACGCAATCGCTGCTCGACATCTACACTTTGGAAAAAAGCTTCGAACAGATCGGTGGCATCGATGGTAAGACGATCATGTTGGTAGGCGACCTCAAGCGCGGTCGCACAGTCCGGTCGCTCAGCTATCTGATGAAGAACTACAAGGATGTCGACCTGGTTTTCGCGGCGCCGGACCGGTACCAGATGCAGGATGATATCCTGCACTTCCTCGACACTCATCATGTGCCCTGGCGTATGGTGGATTCGCTGTCGGCGGCCGTCGCGGATGTGGATGCGATTTACATGACGCGAGTTCAGGACGAGTGGGATAACCTGGCTCCCGGTACCCACGAGGCTGCCAGTGATGAGTTCTGTTTCAAACTCGAGCACCTTCGCAATATGAAGCCGACGGCGTGCCTGCTGCATCCTCTGCCAAAGCGCGATGAAATCGAAGAGGCGGTCGATTACGCCGACGACGATCGCGTCGTCTACTGGCGGCAGGAACGCAACGGCATGTGGATGCGTGTAGCGATCATCGCGAAGCTGTTCGGTGTCGGCGAGGCAATCCTCGAGCGAGCCTGATCTGTAGATCTCGCACTCGCGTCAGTCGATGACGAGATACTGTCCGAAGAGCTTCCGTATATCGCGGCGAACGGAGAGAAAGATCGGTGCCGCCATGCGGTCGAGCGGGTTGAAATCATCGGTCAGCAGGATGCCGGCCGGTTTCAAGTCGCTCAGATCAACCTGTTGGCTGATGTACATATCCAAACGCCCACGAACTTGCGGACGTCCCAGTTCGAGTTGCGGCTCCCCGAGTGCTGATTCGGAGGCGAAGATCACGATGTTAACCTTGCTGCGCTTTGGGAGCGTCGATGCAAAGGTTGCAATGTACGCATCGACTTCGGGATAGACCGCCTGCACTGTATGCACGACTGAATGCCAGGATTTTGAATCGAGCCCGCGGTCGAAGCCGAAGACGTTAATGGCGAAGATCCCGCCTTCGTTGAGGTGTCGCCGTGTGATATCGAAATATTCCCGTGTGAAGAGGTGCCAGGGCTGCCGATCGGTATTGAAGACGTCGAGCACGATGAAGTCGTACTTCCTGTTTGATCGGGCGAAATGGGTACGGCCATCTTCGATGTAGACGTCGCCTGTTGATTCGAAGCCGAAATATGTCTTCGCGATGGGTACGATAGCGGCGTCGATCTCGACTATATCGGAAGTGATGCCGTAGTGTTCGCTGAAGATCGTTGGTACCAGGCCACCGCCCAGTCCGATCTGCAGGGAGGTTTTCGCGTCCGGCCGCAGGCATGGCAGCAGTTCCATGCAGTTGACGTACGGTGCGGTGTTTTCGCCGTCACGGGTTCTGACGATGGTGTGCATGAGTCCGTCGGTTGAGAGATAGCGCATTTGTTTGATGTCGAGCACCTGATGGTTGCCGTAGGCGGAGCGGGCGTGGTGTTTCACGACTTTCGCGTCAACTCTCGGCGTGCCCGTGGCGAGTGCGGCGAGAATCCATACCCCGATGGCGCTCCCGGCGACGGCCTTCTTACCGTTGAGCAGCAGGCCGCCAGCGCCGAGTGCTATCAGGAATGCCGCGATACCCAGCAGCAGCCGGCTGGTCGAGACGTATTCGACCAGGACAAACCCGGTGAGTACAGCGCCAATGACACTGCCAAGGGTGGAGACTGCATAGAAAGCGCCAGTAATCCGGCCGGCGCGCTTGACCGAACCGATGTTGAGCCGAATGACCATTGGCGATACCATGCCGAGCAGGAGCAGTGGTGGCAGAAACAAAATCGTAGCGCTGACGACGGCGCCCATATGCATTCCCATGGACTGCGTACCCATCAGTACTTGGTGTCGGCAGGCCTGCAGCAGAATCACGCAGATACCGGCTGCGATCACCGACAAGTGAATTGGCTGCGGCTTCGGGAAGCGGTCGATGATCAGGCCGCCAACGATGTAGCCGATCGCGAGTGCAACCAGCGTGATGGCGATCAGCGCCGTCCAGATAATGATGGTGGTACCGTAGTACGGTGCCATGACGCGAGAACCCAGCAATTCGATGGCGAGGATGGCGGCGCCAGTGACGGTCACATAGAGCAAGTAGCCGGTCAGTCGTCGGCGCTTGTTCACGGGTTGGTCTGTCATGCCTGCTTGTGCGGTGGATTGTGTCTGCGGCTTTACTGGAGCGTCACTGAGCAGGCGGGGCGATAGCGATCCCCAGCTCATCGAGCTGCGGTTGATCGACGGTGCTTGGCGATTCGGTCATCAGGCAGGATGCCTTTGTCGTCTTCGGAAAGGCGATGACATCGCGGATGGAATCGGCGCCGGTGAGCAGCATGATGATGCGGTCGAAACCGAGGGCGATACCGCCGTGTGGCGGGGCGCCCAGCGAGAGGGCCTCGAGCAGATGGCCGAAGCGCAGCTGTGCTTCTTCGCTGTCGATACCGAGGACCTTGAACATCTGCGCCTGCAGCTCGGAATTGTGGATTCGAATGCTGCCGCCACCGATTTCGACACCGTTGAGTACCACATCGTAAGCGCGTGCCCGCACCGCAGCCGGTTCGGCTTCGAGCCGCTCGACATCTTCCGCCACCGGGCTGGTGAAGGGATGATGCATGGCGTGGTACTGGTCTTCCTCCTCATCGTAATCGAATACCGGGAAGTCGTGTACCCAGAGGAAGTTGTACTGATCCTCGGGAATCAGTCCGGCAGCCGTGGCGATTTCGAGGCGCAGCCGCCCCAGGGCGTTCCACACGATCGGCTGCTTGTCCGCGACGATGAGGACGATATCGCCGGGCTCGGCGCCGCAGGTTTCGACAATGTTGTCGAGTTGCTCGTCGGTGAAGAACTTGGCGATGGACGATTTGCGTTCGCCGTTTTCTTCGATCTTGATGGTCGCGAGCCCTTTCGCCTTGAACAGCTTGACTACCTCTGTCCATTCGTCGACTTTTTTGCGTGAGGCGCCGGCGGCCAGTCCCTTTGCGGTAATAGCTTTGACGACACCGCCGTCGTCGACGGCACCGCGGAAGACTTTGAAGTCGCAGGTGCGGGCGACATGGCAAAGATCGACCAGCAGCATGTCGAAACGCGTGTCGGGCTTGTCGGAGCCGTAGGTGTCCATGGCGGTGCGGTAGTCCATGCGCGGGAATGGCGTCTGGATGTCGATGCCTTTTATCTCGCGCATGACGGCGACGAGCATGCCTTCGATTGTCTGGTAAATATCTTCTTCGCTGACGAAGGACATCTCGACATCGATCTGGGAGAACTCCGGCTGCCGGTCGGCTCGCAGATCTTCGTCGCGAAAGCAATGTGCGATCTGGAAATAGCGTTCGATACCGCCGACCATGAGGATCTGTTTGTACTGCTGCGGGGCTTGCGGCAGGGCGTAGAACTGGCCTGGGAAGACGCGGCTCGGAACGAGATAGTCGCGGGCGCCTTCCGGTGTGCTCTTCGACAGGATCGGGGTTTCAACTTCGATGAAGTCGTTGCGATCGAAGTAGTCGCGGATGATCTTCGCGGTGCGGTGGCGCAGGCGCAGGTTGGCTCCGACCTTGGACCGGCGCATTTCCAGATAGCGATATTTCAGGCGGATATCTTCGTTGGTCTGTGGATCATCGAGATTATACGGCATCGATTTCGAGCGGTTTTCGATTTCGAAGGTTGTGACGCCAACCTCTATCTCGCCGGTATCGATCTTTTTGTTGATCATGTCCGACGGGCGTTCGTTGACAACGCCGGTGGCGGTGACCACCCATTCCTCGCGGACGGGTCGGGCGGTTTCGGCGGCAGCGGGTGATCCTTCCGGGTTGATGACCAGTTGGGTCAACCCATCGCGGTCCCGCAGATCGATAAAAATGAGACCGCCCAGGTCACGTCGGCTGTTGACCCAGCCGGTGAGTGTGACCGTTTCGTTGGCGTTGATTGCGGTAAGGGCGCCGCAGGTGTGGGTGCGTTTCATTTTTATTCCTCAGCATGGGGGAGGGCGTTAAACCGCGCGTCGAGAATGGATTGGAGGTGTGCGGGTAGATCATCAATGGCGACCTCCAACTGTTTGGAAGCGGACAAGTTCTTGCACACGACCATGTCACGGGCTAGCTCGTTGTCGCCCCGGATGAGCGCCGCCGCCGCTTCGAGCTTGTTGGCTGTGCGCATCTGTGCCTTGGTTCCGCGGCCCTGCAGGTCCATGGCGATACTAAAACCCTGGCTGCGCAGATCGCGAGCAAGTTTCATGTTGGCGGCAAAGGCCTCTTCGCCGATGCTGACAAGGTATGCATCGATGCCGCTCTCGGTTGCGGTCGCAACGCCGAGTTCGTGGCGGGCCAGGATGAGTCGTTCCATGCCGATGGCGAAACCGGTGCCGTAAACCATCTGTTTGTGGCCCGGCACTTCGATGGCATAGCGTCCGCCGCCGGCCAACGAGTTCTGAGCGCCGATGCCGTCGAAGGCGATTTCGTAGACGGTGTGCTCGTAATAATCGAGGCCTCGCACCAGTCGAGGGTCGACGTTGTACGGCAGGCCAAGTAGATCGAGGCGGTCGCAGGCGCGCTGGAAAAAATCGCGGCTTTCGGCGCTGAGTAGATCCGTGATTGCCGGCGCACCGGCGACGATGTTGCAGCAGTCCTCGTTCTTGCAATCAAGGATGCGCCAGACATTTGATTCGAGTCGGCGCTGGCAGTCTTCGCACATGTCGTCGAGGCGATCGCGAAAGTATGCGGTGAGCGTGTCGGCGATCTTCGGGCGATCGGCGGCGGTGCCGCGGCTGTTGACGAGGAGGCGGGTGTTGCGGATGCCGATGGCGTCGAAGTAGCGCATCAGCATTTCAATCGTTTCGATGTCTGTTTCTGGCGCCACGGTCCCGACGCACTCGGCGCCGATCTGGTGGAACTGGCGCTTGCGTCCGGCGGCCGGGCGCTCGCCGCGGAACATCGGGCCGATGTAGTAGACCCGTTTTTCGTCGCCTTGCGGAATGCCGTTGTCGACCAAGGCGCGGATGACGCCGGCGGTCCCTTCCGGGCGCAGGGTGAGGCTGCGCCCGCCGCGGTCCTCGAAGGTGTACATCTCTTTCTGCACGACATCGGTCTGCTCACCGATACTGCGCTCGAAGACGGCGGTGCGTTCCATGACCGGGGTGCGCAGCTCGCCGTAACCGTAGAGGCTGAAAACACGGCGTGCTTCGGTCTCCAGCAACAGCCATTCGGCGATCTCGGCAGGAAAGATATCGGACGTGCCTGGAATCGGTTCTGTCTTTTTACCCATGTAAAAAAAAGTGCTTGATTGCAACAAGGGCAACCAAGCACTTGGTAAAACGTCGGGTTTTTGAGCCGGCAGCGTTTGCCGGCGGCTGATCAGCCGATTGGCTAATCGGAAATCTCGTCAAGGCGGCTGACCTTTTCGCGCATGATCTTGCCGGGCTTGAACTTAACTACGGTTCGTTCGGGAATCTGCACCGTGTTTGCTGGTTCGTTCGGGTTGCGACCGATGCGTTCTTTTCGTTTTTTCAACGTAAACACACCGAAGTTGCGCAATTCGACACCGCGATCTGCACCGAGTTCATTGATCACATGGTCGAGTGTTTTTTGCACCACTTCGGTGACATCGCGTTGATTCAACCCCGTCTCTGTCGCAATTCTGACAACCAAGTCACGCTTTGTCATGACGTACCTCGTGAGCCTTCCAGATGTTTGGCACGGGCACCATGCCGAGTAGGTAGGCAGAATGCTCCGCAAATAAATCGTTAACCAGATGGATAATAACACACAACATACGCAGAGACAAGCTGTAATGAGAAAAATATTTGGCCGCCGATTTGTTGTGGGTTACAACTTCCGCTTTTGAAATTGTCCATGTACCTCGTATTTTTGGATACTTTCAGCACTGCATCTGCAGGCTGATCCAGCGTACATCGGGGAGGGGAACATGCCTGAATTAAGCAACGGAGTGGCGTCGCAATGTCAGGGGTATTGGCGTAAGAACCTGCAATGCCTGGCGATTCTGATGGTCATCTGGTTTATCGTTTCTTACGGCTGCGCCATCCTGTTTGTCGATTATCTGGACCAGTTGGAGATGTCCAGTTTCAAGCTGGGATTCTGGTATGCTTAGCAGGGTGCGATGTATGTCTTTGTTGCCCCGATCTTTGTCTAAGCCTGGCTGATGAATTGTCTGGACCGGAAATGCGACGTGCGTGAGGACGACGAGCCGTCGGCCACCGTCGGCCACCGTCGGCCACCGTCGGCCACCGTCGGCCACCGTCGGCACCGATGCGGAGGTGAGTTCATGATGTTTGCCGTACTATCGATCAAGGAATGGACGGCGATCATCGTGCTGGCCACGTTCGCGGTTTATATCGGCCTTGCCCTGCTGTTCATCACTCTGCTGTACACCACTGCACCGGCTTTCGCACGAACGAACCTGCTGCAGGAGATTCCGGGGAAAGCCTATGCCGAGCTGCCGACGTGGTTTCAGACGTGGGAGAACACAGACATGCTGTTTATGGGGCACAAGGACGGCGACGGCAAGGTAAAATACTGCCCGGGCAAGCCCTTCGAGAAAAAGCCGAAGTTACTGGGCGAAGCTGTCCGGGTCGGCGACAAGGACGTCGAGAAGCGCGGCCCGCATGGTCAGCGGTTGTGGTCGAACTCGTTGACCGACAACGACAATGAGCTCTACATCGTACTGCTACATCATCTACTTCCGGTTCCCGCAACTGGTTGAGTTTCTGGGGATGGCGCCGCTGAAGGACGAGGCGAGCAACTGGCTGTGGGGCATATCGCCGGAAGGTATCGGGACGCTGGGAATGGTGCTGAACTTTGCCGTGTCGATCATAGTCAGTCTGTCGACAGCGCCGCCGCCGGAGAAGATCAAGGACCTGGTGGGGTACATCCGCATACCGCGGGGGTAGGGTGAACCCGTTCTTCGCGTGGCTGCGAGTATCGTCCGATCGACTGCTACTGGTCGATGTATTCACAGGCGCGAACGTGCTGTGCGGCGCCGGCCTTGTCGTGGATGGGGTCCCGCTTGATTTCGAAATCGACGGGCAGACCGTCCTCGAGGCTCTCGAATTCCAGTTCAGACTCGAGATCGGTTAGGTGGAAGAAGTAATCCTTGCCGTCGAGCGACTGGATGAAACCGAAGCCGCGATCGGGAAAGGTTGTTTTCACAACGCCGCTGGCGATCTCGCCTGTCGCACGCGTGCTCGGCACAGTGCTTACCGAACTGGGGTATTCGTCATCATGGTCGGGAACGCCGTAGTCTGGAATGTACTGCTGTTCCTCGGCCTTCTGTTTGGCGAACTCGGCCCGGCATTTGTCGCAGTAGAACTTTTCTCCTTTCTTCGGGTAGTAAGTCGTCCAGATGAGGCGTGCGCCGGTATGCAGCGGTGACTCACAGCGGAGCAGGCGGCGCTCGTACTTGAGTTCGAGTCGCTCGAGATGGTCGTCGAGCCAAATGATGTCGAAATCACGTACGCGCGCCTTGTCGACCGGATCCGCGTATTCCGGGTAGCAACTGTTCTTGATACTGGAGATAGCGATACGTTTGCCGAGCCGGCGCACGTACTGCAACACGGGCTTGAAGTCCTGATCACCGATGACGGGGATAGCGACATCGTAACTGCCGGGTACTGCAGCGTAGTACATCATCGAGCTGGCCAGAGCGATGTCGACGCATTTTTCGCGGGGCTCGAAATGATCGTCCTGTTCACGATCGTTACGCAACAGGCGGCGGCCGCGGAAATTGGTCGGAAACAGCTCGACTTCATAGTGATACTTCTCCTTGAGCATCATGAAGAAGTCGCGGCGGCGCTGGGCGACGTCTTCGTCGCGAGCGTCGAAATTAACCGCGTAGCTGCCGAATAAATGTGTGCGCACGACGTCCACTTCACCGATATTCAACTGGGCCGATATTTCCTGGGCCAGGATTCGGGGCAGTTTGCCATAGTCGAGCACAAATTCGTTCTTATGAAAAGAATCGGCGAGTTTCGAGTTATTTGAATACAACCACGTCCCATCTATAAAGATCATTGCTTTGACCATACTGGTACCTCTTTCTTTGCGACACATTTGATTAACTATTGCAGCGAGCGGAACCCGTAATCTCTATCTCTCTCGTCGGCGTGCGACCACAGCCATTCATATCTGGAGGACGTATCCGATAAGAGCATCTTCGTAATTTACACGACCGCTTTTATATTCTTGCCACCCCCTGCCTCCAACAATTCGATACCCTGGGAGGGAGGTGGCAGCTATCAATCGGCTGTAGAAAAAACTGAGTTCAAACCACACCCTACTAATTGGGGATCTAATCTAAGTAATGCTGCTGCGATTACAAGTTTTCGCTTGTTGAATCCGGGGCAATATAGCCCGGCATTTTCGGGCAAAAACCGACTGTAAACTTTACGGAGATCCCGCATGTTGCTTCCTGTCCGTTCGTTGCCAATTGTTGCTTGCGTGTTGCTGTGTATGTCCGTCATGTGGGCCCGCTCGCAGGAACTGCAGATCCTGCCCAATGGCATGCAGGTCGTTGTCCACGCGAACCACGATGCCCCGGTCGCCGCCGTGCGCGTTTACGTCCGGACCGGCAGTATGTACGAACAAGAATATCTCGGGGCGGGAATCTCCCACCTCTTCGAGCACCTGATCAACGGCGGCACGACCACAACCCGTAGTGAAACGGAGATCAACGACCTGCTTGATCGGCTTGGGGGTGCCAACAACGCCTACACCACCAAAGCCCACACATGTTATCACATTACGACCTCGGCGCACATGGTGTACGACGCCATCGATCTGCTGGCTGACTGGATGATCAACAGCACGTTCCCGCAGAACGAGTTTGATCGGGAAATGGGAATCGTCATCGAGGAATTGAAAAAGGGCCGGGAAGAGCCTCGGCGCATCATTTACCAGGCACTGTATGACACTGTCTTCGACAAGCATCCCGTGCATTATCCGACCATCGGTTACGAAAATCAGGTGCGGCAGATCACGCGCGAGGACATCCTTGCCTATTACGAACGTATGTACGTACCGAATAACATGGTCCTCGTGGTCACCGGCGACTTCGACCGTGACGAGGTGTTCCGGCACGTCGAGCGTGCCTTCCGGCAGAACCCGGAGCCCGACAAGCCGGCTGGGGACGATCCCGGTGCGGTCCAGGAACGGCCGTTCCTGCCGCACGGCCTGCCGGCGATCGCGCTACCCGCCGAACCGCCGCAGATGGGCCGGCGCTTTCGCGAAATTCACCAGGACGGTCTCGGCGGCACCTACTTCCGGATCGCCTTCCGAACCGTACCGATTTCCCATGCCGATCTGTACCCGCTCGACGTCCTCAGCTATGTACTCAGCCGCGGCCGCAGTTCGCGCCTGGTCAAGAAACTACAGGAGGACCTGGCCATCGTCTCGAGTATCTCGTCCTACTCGCACACCCCTGAATACGACGCCGGTGTTTTCGTGATCTACGGCAACTGTCGTGATGAAAACGTCGACCACGTCATCGCAGCCGTGCTCGAAGAAATCTTTCGCGCTGCTGCCGAACCGGTTACTGCGGACGAGCTGGCGAAGGCTAAACGCCTGAAAGTCGCCGACGATATTCTCGGCAATCAGACCGTTTCCGACGAAGCCGCTGATATCGGCATGAACATTCTTATGGCGGGCAATCCGAAGTTCAGCGACGTGTATCTCAAAGGCATTGCCAATGTCACCGCTGCTGATATTCTCGCTGCGGCGCCGCGATATTTTTTCGAGGACAACCTGTCGATCGTCCTGCTGCGCCCTGGACAAGACACCGCTACTGTTGCCGCCACCGGGCAGGAATCCGTCGACTCTTCGGTTCTCAAGTCATTGATGGCCAATGGATTGCGTATTTTATCAAAACACAATCCCAACCAGCCGCTGGTCAATATTCGGGTACTGTTCCTGGGCGGTGTCCGGCTCGAACCGGTAGGTAGAGCTGGCGTCAGCAATCTCACTGCCGAGCTCCTGACCCGCGGTACTACGAGTCGCAGCCGCAACGATATTGCCGAGGCCTTTGACCGGATGGGCGGCCGGCTTTCGGCGTTTTCAGCCAACAACACTTTTGGCATCGAGGCGGAGGTCATGCGTGACGACCTCGACGTGACGATTGAGCTGTTGCAGGATATCATCCTGAATCCTGTCTTTGACGATGCGGAGTTCGCAACTGTACAGGCCCAGACACTCGACGCGATCGCTCGCCGCAATGACCGCTGGGACCAGGAAGTGTCGTACCTTTTCCGCCACGCCTACTTCACCGACCACCCTTACCGTCACGACCGGCTCGGGGAGGAAGAAACCGTGAAGGCTTTGACGTCGGCTGATTGCCGGGCCTTCTTCGAGCGGTATGCCGTACCCGCTCAGGGGATCGTCACCGTTTTTGGCGATATTGACGAGGCCGCCACGGTGACGCGGATAACCGCTGCGCTGCAGAAACTCGATGGCGAGCCAGCAGCGGTTAAAATCCCTGCACAGGTACCGCCGGCTGCGGACCGGGAGATCCGCAAGACCGTCAAGCGCGGTCTGGCGAGTGTGTACATTGGCTATCCCGGACTGACCGTTAGCGATATTGATGACCGCTACGCGATGCAGGTGCTCGATGCCGTTTTTTCCGGTATCGGCTATCCAGGCGGCTGGCTGCATTCGCACCTGCGCGGCGGCGACCGTGACCTGGTTTACGTTGTGCACGCGTTCAACTTCATCGGCCTCGAGCCGGGCTACTTCGGCATTACCGCGGCTTCGTCGCCCGATAAGATGGACGAAGTCATCCGAATCATCCGCGAGGACGTAGACCAGATCCGGGCCGAACCCGTGACTCCGGCCGAGCTCGAGAAGGCGAAGACCATCTGCATCACGATGAATCAACTGGATCGGCAAACCAACAGTGACCGTGCCCTGCAGGCTGCAGTAGACGAACTTTACGGGCTGGGTTATACTTATGGCGACCAGTACGCGGCTCGAATCGAAGCAATTACGGCGGCAGACGTGCGGCGGGTTGCCCGGAAGTACCTGACGCATCACGTGCTGGTTCGCACTGGACCCGAAGCCGTCGCCGAATAAGCGTTACCCCACTTTCTGCCGATGCATATCCTTGGCATTTCAGCGTTCTATCACGATT
>CAUZJQ010000012.1:0-31952 GCA_963580095.1 Lentisphaeria bacterium
ATGGCTGCATGGACACGGGCGACTGCCAATGCTTCGGCGAATCCCGGAACGGCTTGTTCACCGTCTCGGACAGATTGCAAAAAGTGATAGGCCTCGATCGCTTTCAGGTCTTCGTACCCCATGGCGTTGCCGACGCCGGGCATGAAGCGGTCGAACATCGGATGCTGCGGCCCGGCCATCAGGCAGGTGTTGCCGTCGTGGTCGTCGCCGGCCTGCCCGGGAAGATACACCTTGAGCTCGTTCATGCGCTCGTAGTTCCAACCGAGCGCACCATGGGCGCCGTTGAGCTCGAACGCCATCTGGCACGGCTTGCCGCTGATCACGCGGCAGGCTTCGAATGTACCCTGGGCACCGTTCTCGAACCGCACCAGTGCACTGGCGTAGTCCTCGTTGGTGACAGGCGCGCGTTTGCTGCTGTCGCCGACAGCGAAATGTGTGGTGGTTCCCGGGTCCACGCTCGGGCGATCGGTGATGAAGGTGTGCTGGTTGCCGACGACCTGGGCGATCGGGCCGTAGAGAAAATGGGCCATGTCGACGACGTGTGACATCAGGTCTCCGAGCGTGCCCAACCCGGCCAGTTCACGCTGGAACCGCCACGACAGGACACCGTCGGGATTGTTGGCGTAGCCGACCAGGAAATATCCGCGATAATGCGTCAGGTCGCCGAGTTTGCCGTCGGCGATCATGTCTCGGGCATGTTGAACCAGCGGCGCCCAGCGATAGTTGTAGCCCACCAGTGACAGCACACCGGCGGCTCGCACACAAGCCTCGATTGCTGCCGTTTCCGCCGGGTTGCGGCCGACCGGTTTCTCGCAGTACATATGCTTGCCGGCGGCAGCGGCGGCTTCGGCGATTTCCAGATGCGCATTGTTGGAGGTGGTCACGCTGATTGCGGCAACCCGCGGATCGTCAATGACCTCACGCCAGTCGGCTGTCGCACGCTCGAATCCGAAACGTGATTGACCGTCGAGGGCACGCTCTTCCGCCTCATCGGCGCAGACGACCAGTTTCGGCCGGATACCGCTGTCGGCGAACCGGTCCTGGATCTGCCGGTACGAACGGCTGTGCACCTGTCCCATCCAGCCCATGCCGATGACGCCGATGCCGATTTCACTTGCCATGATCACACTCCGATATGATTGTCAAGAAAGGGCTACAACCGTACCTTCGCGAGCGGCGCGATACAACGCGACCAGCGTTGCTATGTTGCCGCGGCTGCTAGCCAACGAGATGACCGGGGCTTTGCCATCGAGAATAGCTCCGACCATGGCTTCGACTTCATCACTGTACGGGTTGACGTTTTCGTACCGCAGCCTCTCGGTTACCTGTTCGGTCACATTGTCGCCGAACATGGATTTCGACGCGTCCGGTGAGACGGTGGTAATATGCAGATGCGCCGGCTCCCCGATGTTGTTCAGCCACGGATGATCCAGCTCGATCCTGCCGGCATTGCCGATAATTTCAGCGTGCCAACGCGGCAGTGTCGCGAAACTGCAGAAGAAGCGGCCGCTGACGCCACCCGAGAAACTCAGCAGACCTGTCAGGCTCAGATCTATGCCGCGTGCATCCGTTGCCTGAACAGCGGCGACCGCTGTCGGTTCGGCATCCAGCACGGTCCGTATGAAACTGACCGGGTAGCTGCCCACATCCCAAAGTGACCCGCCGCCCAGATCCGGCTCCAGGCGGACATCGCCCGGATTGTCCAGCACGAATGTGAAGGTGCCGTTGACAGCCCGCACATCGCCGATCACGCCTGAGGCGATCAGTTCACAGACATTCGCGGTCTGTATATGGTACCGGTACATGGCGCCTTCCTGCAGAATGACGTTGTGCTGCCGCACGGCCGTGTCGATGTGGTCCACTTCTTCGGTCGAGAGTGCCAGCGGCTTTTCACAGAGGATATGCTTGCCGGCGGCGGCGGCCTGGACACACCACTGCGCGTGCAGGCTGTTGGGTAACGATATGTAGACCGCATCGATGTCCGGGGCGTCGAGCATTGCCTGATAGCTGCCGTAGGCGTTGGGGATGCCCCACTCGCTGGCATACGCATCTGCCTTGCTCTGCGTCCGGCTCGCAACCGCGACGAGCTCGGATCGTTCGCAGGCACGCATCGGCGGGATCAGGCGTTCGTTGATCCGGGCCGTGCTCAGGAGGCCCCATCGCACGTTCTGTCGGCTCATTGTGAGTTTCCGTTCAATCCAGACCTCAATGTCGAATGAGATGGATTAAATCGTTAATTTCCTGGTTCACTGCATTGTCTCTCGAGTCTGAAGATCTCGAAATGTATAAAGCCCCGGGCATGCCCGCAGGGCAGGGCGACAGCGACTCAACTCAGCCCGTCTACCGCTCCGCAAGCGTTCCGTCGAAAGGCTCGATGCTCATCTCATAGTCTTTCCAGTAATAGCGCAGCTCGGTCGAATCCCAGTCTTCATACACTTCCTCCCACGTGAGGACGTCACCATGCGGTCTCACGGTACTTTGGACGATCGGCTGCGAAGCAGGCTGATAACGGTAGTCAACCGACAGGCGGATCTGATTGTCCGTGAGGTTCGGCAGGGACTTGTGTACTGTCTGGTTGTGAAAGAACAGGGCATCGCCGACTTCGAAATCGGTTTCAAACCACTCCTGTTCAACCCCGTCAAGAATCACTGCCCGCCCGCCGGCGCCTGAGGACGGGCGCGTCGACAGTATACCCAATTTGTGCGAACCCCGCAGTGTCGACAGCCCTCCGAGCTGGCGCGGACAATTACCAAGCGGCATCCAAAGCGAGTAAAAGGATTCGGAGCCCTGAATATAAATGTAATCCTGATGTGGCGGTGTCGGCACGTTGCATTTCGCGGGAATCATCAGGCGGCCGATGTTGCGGGGGTGCGCAAAGACGGCCTCGCCGAACAACGTCTCGAGCATGCCGATGACTGCCGGATGATGCGACAATTGGTGGAACGCTTCGAGCCTTTGAACATCCTGATATCCAGCCATCGAGACACCGCTGGCTTGTACCGGTTCGATCTCATCTGCCGAGGGATCTGCTATACCGTCGATCAACGTCGTGCCCGGCGCAATCCACCCGTGCTTGTCACAGACTTGTAGAAACTGCCGCCGCAACGAAAGAATCGGGTCCGCTGGAACGAGGCCGCGAAAAAAAAGAAACCCGTCTTCGTCGGCTCGCCGGCGAAGCGCCTGCGGATCGTCGAGGAAATGATTCAGTGGTTGCATTTTGGATGATTTTTCCACTTGCTTTCTCCCAAATGTTTGCCATTTTTTACACAGATCAAACTTGGTTCGCCAACGGTTGGACGTCAACTAATTCCGGCGAAATGCCGATTTTGATAATCGTTCGTTTTGTCTGCCGCAAACCGAAGATAAACTCGCCCGAAACTTTGAACTGTTGATATCGCATGCTGAACACAGATCCAAAGCAATTTCCGGAATACGGTTACTGCCTCTATCGTGACGTTTTCGACCAGGTGCAAGTGGAGAAGATGCAGGATGTGCTGGAGGTTGCGACATTGGCAGGCGTAGACGGCCTGCCGAAGTCCTACAGCGAACCACACACAACCGATGCGTTTTGGCTGGAAACCTGTATTCACCCGAGGTTGCTTGACGCCGTCGAGTCCATCCTCGGGCCAAATCTCATTCTTGTTTTCTCGAGCATGTTTATCAAACAACCGCGCGACGAAAACACGGTGTGCTGGCATCAGGACAATACGTACTGGCCCAGCGTCCATGGCACCGAGGTGGCCACGGTATGGCTGGCAATCGACGACGTTGCCGAGGAGAACGCGCCGATGCAGTTGATCCCGGGTTCTCACCAGGGGTATCGCCAACTCGCGACGGCGAAGGCCGGCGAGAAAGAGTGGCTGTCGAAAAAGGTGGCGATTACGCCGCAGCAGGAAGCGTCGACTGTCTCAATGACGATGAGCGCCGGCAGTTTGTCGATTCATGATTCCCATCTCATACACGGCGGCGGGATCAATCACAGTGACCGGCGGCGCGCCGGTTATACGATCCGCTTCTGCAGTACGGACACTGCCTGGGTTGATGTCGAAGAGCATCCTATACCCGTATACCTCGTGCGCGGCGAACCCGGTCTGCGCGGCGAGGATTACGCCGACCTGCGGCTTTGAGCGAGTTGATTTTCTTCGTTATTATCCTGACCTTCGTGGTGGGACGTCTATTGGGCTATTCCAGATATCGCGTTGGCAGTTCGGCGCCGGCAACGCAGTTGAGCTTTGCCAAGCGTACCATCTGGTAGACGTTGACGCGAAAGTCGGGGCAGGTACTGACCAGGCAATAGGCATCGGTCGGTGTAAAGGAGTGGTCCTGGACTAACCAGTCGATCAGGTTGATCGTTGCGGTTTCGACCGCCAGTTCGAGCGGTCGATAGGCGAACATCGAGACGATCGACTCGGGCTTGGCAATGCGCATCCATGGAATGCTCTTTCCCTTGATCAGTTCGAGATTCAGACGTACCGTCGACCGGGTCTCGGCCGCTGTCCCGGTGAATTCGGTGTCGCCCTGGCTGGCATGGACGTCGCCCAGGTAGAGCAGGGCGCCCTGGTGACCGACGGGCAGCATGATGCGATTGCCGACGGCCACGTCGCGACAATCCAGATTGCCGCCCCAGGCGCCCTGTCCATCGATGCTGGTCACCACCTCACGGTCCGGTGCGACGCCGATCGTTCCGATAAACGGCGTGATCGGCCACGAGATGCGGTCGTTGAATTGCAGGGTGCCGCCGCGCGTCGTGCCGTCCTCCCCCGGTGTGTGCTGCATAATCCGCGTCGTGTATTCACCGGAAAGTTCCGGATACCGGCTGGATTCCCCGAGCGGCCCGCGCTTCGGTCCGACGGCAATCCACGAGTAGTCGTCGACCAGGATATCCTCGATGGTGACGACCAGCGTATCGCCGCGCTCGGCGCCTTCGACGAATATCGGGCCGGCGATCGGATTGGCGAGCGGCGGATCGACATCGAAGCCGACCCGCAAACCGGGAATTGCCTTGTCCGCTTCCGTCTTGAAATAGCCGCTGCCGGCGTCATCCGTTTCCACTTCGAAACTCTCCCCGCAATCGACCCGGAGCAGCGGTTCGTCCTGGTGGTTGAAGGCGAATTTGCCGGCTTGATCGCGGGTGATTCGTTGCATGTGATGTCCTGCCGTGGTTGAGATACCGAAGCTTGATTGACAGACTGCTGACAGAGCACCTGTCTCGGCCGTTGAGATCGGCCTGGTGCTGCAATGCAGCCTCGACAAACCGCCGAAGCCGGCATGAGCCGCAAACCGACTTAAGCCGTAGGCTGTGAAAATAAGACAGTAGTTGGACAAATCTCAAATTTAATCCGAGAATTCTGCCGAACTGGGAAAGGGGGATGCCGGCGTGCTCCGGCGGGTTCATAATTAAGCCCAAGCAGGTGGTTGAAGGAAGCATCTTTTGCCGTATCGTTAAGGTTGTTGCTGAACTGACGGCATACTCCATTTGTTGCAGAAACACCTAGTTATGCAAAGGCCACATCAACATGCAGATCGTTATGCCCAAATTGAATGACGCTGGTGACGACGGCCAGGTCGATGAACTCCTCGTGGCCGTTGGCGACGAGGTAGGCGTCGGCGACGCGGTGATGACCGTAGAGATGGAGAAGGCCGTCATCGAAATCGAATCGCTCCACGCCGGAAGGGTCAAGCATATCATCGTCGCTCCGGGCGACATCGTGGCGATCGGCCAGCCGCTGATGGACCTTGAATGACAAGAACCCCAATCACTGATCGCCGACCATGAATTTCACCGCCGATGAACTCAAGCGGATGTACACCACGATGGTGCTGATCCGCAAGTTCGAACAGAACACGATTGAAATATTCGCCGAGCGCATGAAGCGCGGTGACTTCCCCGGGGCGTTGCATTCCTCGGAAGGTCAGGAGGCCATTGCCGTTGGCGTATCGAGTCAGCTTCGTACGGACGATTACGTCTTCAGCACCTACCGTGGCCACGGTCACGCCATTGCCAAGGGCATCCCGATCAACAAGGTGGTTGCCGAGGTGCACGGTCGCGCCACCGGTACATCGCGGGGCTACGGCGGTTCGATGCATCTGTTCGACAAGCGTATCAATTTCATGGGCGGCAACGGGATCGTCGGCGCCGGTCTGCCACTGGCTCTGGGCACTGGCTATGCCGCCGTCAAGCGCGGCACCGACCAGGTCACCGCGGTCTACTTCGGCGATGGCGGGGCCTCGCAGGGCGCCTTCCACGAAGCGATCAACATGGCCGCGATCAAGAAGTACCCGATCGTCTTTATCTGCGAAAATAACCAGTACGCAGCCACTACCCATGTTTCCGCCAACTGCCCGATCGAAGACATCGGTGACCGCGCAAAAGCCTACGGCATTCCCGGTCCGGTAATTGACGGGAACAACCTCTTCGAGGTCGCCGATACGGTCGGAGCAGCTGTCAGCCGCGCCCGTGGCGGCGAAGGCCCGACATTGATCGAGTGCAAGACCTGGCGGCACCGGGCGCATTGCATGGTGATCCCCGAGCATCGGCCCGGCAAAGATCGCAAGCATTGGGCGAGCCGCGATCCGATCGATCAGATGCGCGATCACCTGACAGCTGAGGGCATTGCCGATGCCGCTGCGATCGAGCAACTGGACGCCGACGCCCAGGAACAACTCGAGGCTGCCGTGGCGTTCATGCAGGACAGCCCGTTCCCGGACCCTGCCGAAATTGCCGAGGTGGTTTATGCCGACTGAAGCAACAGCGCTGCGCAAGCTCAAGCCGATCGTGGCCATGAACGAAGCACTCAACGCTGCCATGGCGGCGGACGACGATGTTGTCCTTTTCGGCGAGGATATCGGTGCCTACGGCGGTGTCTGGGCCCTGAGCAAAGGCCTGCAGAAGAAATACGGCGAGACCCGTGTTTTCGATACACCGCTTTCGGAGTGCGCCATAATGGGCGCCTGCGCCGGTGCAGCGATGGCTGGACTGCGGCCGGTGATCGAAATCATGTACGTCGATTTCATGACGATCGCCATGGACCCGCTGGTGAACCAGGCGTCGAAGATCCGCCTGATGTCGGGCGGGGCTTTTGACCTGCCGATGACGATCATCGCGCCGTGCGGTGCCGGTACCTGCGAAGCGGCGCAGCATTCGAACTCGCTGGAAGCGTGGTTTCTCAATACCCCCGGCCTCAAGGTTGCGATGCCATCCACGGTGTACGATATGAAGGGGTTGCTGACAGCTGCCATCCGCGACAACAACCCGGTCATGTACCTGTGGCACAAGGTACTGTACGACCTTGAGGAGGAAGTCCCCGAGGGCGACTGGATCGTGCCCCTCGGCGAAGCCGCGGTACGCCGGGAAGGGGAGGACATCACCGTTGTCGCCTATTCGCTGATGATGCACCGCGCGATGGAAGCCGCTGCAGAGCTCGACGGCCGGATCAGCGTAGAGATCATTGACCCGCGCACGCTGCATCCGTTCGACCTCGATACCGTGCTGATGTCGCTGCGCAAGACCGGACGCCTGCTGGTCGTGCACGAATCGCCGGTTCGCTGCGGCGTCGGCGGTGACATTGTGCGGCGGGTGTGTGAGGCCGGTTTCGAACTGCTGCGGCAGGCGCCCCTGGTCGTTGGCGGCAAGGACTCGCCTATTCCCTTCTCGAAATCACTGGAGGACGCCGTGATCCCGCAAGTGAACGACATTCGAGCGGCAATCGAGGCCATGGTTGAGTAGCTTTCGGTTCATTGTCCCGATCCGTTGCGGTCGCACCAACAAGGAATTGAAATGAAAGCCACCCATGTCGTAGTGACCGGCGCCAACGAAGTCGAGCTACAGGATTTCGAGTTCGACAGCGAGAACCTTGGATCGCACCAGGTCCTCATCGAAACCGAATGTAGCTTCATCAGTGCCGGTACCGAGCTGGCGAACTACGCCGCCGTCGAGCCCCTGGTGTGGGTTCCTGGTTCCTGGTGCTGCTACCCATGTCGGCCCGGGTACGGAAATGTCGGCATTGTGCGTGCGATTGGATCGGCAGTGACAGCTTACGGACTGGGGCAGCGGGTGTTTTCACACGGTCGCCATGCGGCGTTCGTCATTGTGGATCTCGAGACAGAGTTGTTGATTGAGGTCCCCGCCGCGATCGCCCCCGATCTGGCGGCAGCCTCGCGCATGGCCGGTGTTTCACTGACGGCCCTGGTCGTTGCGGAGCTGGTCGGCAATCCGTGGGTCGTCGTCTACGGCCTCGGGGCCGTTGGCAATCTGGCGGCTCAGGCGTTCGGCATTCGCGGCTGCAAGGTCATCGGCGTCGATCCGGTTGAGCGCCGTCGCGACCTTGCCCGCGCCTGCGGCATCCAGCATGTCATTGGCGGTGAGTCGGTGAATGTGCAAGCCGAAATCGAGGCGCTGACCGACGGTCAGCTGGCTGCTGTCACCGTGGAGTCTGTCGGTCACAGCGCGGTTGCCATCGAAGCCCTGACGGCGACGGCCGACTATGGCCAACTGATCCTGCTCGGTTCGCCGCGGGCTTCGGTCGAAACGGATATCACCAGGTTTTTGTCGGACGTACATCTCAGGGGCGTCGTCGTTCGCGGTGCGCTCGAGTGGCGCCTGCCGATGTACGATGTGCCGAACGTCCGGGGCTTTTCACAGTTTTCCAAGCAGCAGATGATTTTCGAGTGGATTGCCGCGGGCAAGCTGGATGTCGCATCCCTGGTGTCGCATCGTATGAAACCGGAGCAGGTCAAGGATGCCTATGAAGGCCTGCTGAAGAAGCCGGGAACCTATACTGGTGTAGTTCTGGACTGGAAGTAGGAGCGAGTTGCGGAAAGATTCCACCTCAATCTCATGGAGCATATGACTACCCGCGAAAAAATCGGACAATTGCTGCATATCGGCGGCGTCATCGGTGGCATCGGTGCAGAGGACGAGGACGTCTGTTCTGCCATTGCCGCTGGAGAAGTAACCGGTGTTTATCTGGGGTATCCGCACTTTGCCAATCCTGAGGTGGCCGCCGGTATTACCGCGCACCTGCAGGGACTGGCGCCGCGGCCGCTTTTTATTGCCGCCGACTTCGAATCGGGGCCGGGCTACAACTGTGCCGACGGTTGCGCGCATCTGCCTTACCTGATGGGGCTGGGCGCGATCGACGATCCGGAGACGACGCGATGCGCTGCCGAGATCACGGCGCGCCAGGCATCGGCGATGGGCATCAACTGGCTGTACTCGCCATGCGTCGACGTCAATCTCTGCCGGGATAATCCGATCATCGGTATCCGCGGTTTCGGTGAGACCGAACCGCTGGTCACACGCATGGGGCGGGCGTTCATCCAGGGGTGCCGGGAGGCGGGCGTGCTGTGTACAGCCAAGCACTTTCCGGGCACGGGAAACACCGGGACGGACACGCACCTCGGACCGGCCCGGGACCTGGGAGACCTGGAGACCTGGGAACGCTCGACGCTGCCGCCGTTTGCCGCTCTGATTGAGGCCGGCGTGCCGGTGGTCATGACCGGGCACGCGTGGGCGCCGTTCCTTGACCCGCACGAGGGTGCGGCAACCTTTTCGAGGCCGGTGCTGACCGGTATCCTGCGCGATCGTCTGGGGTTCGACGGCCTGATCATATGCGACAGCCTGATCATGGAAGGCGCTGCGCCGGGCACAACCATACCCGAGCGTTGCGTGATGGCGTTCGAAGCCGGCTGCGACATTCTGCTGGCCAGCTATGATCCCGGTACGATCGACGCCATGTTGCAGGCACTCGAGTCCGGGCGCATCACGATGGACCAGATCGAGACATCAATCGGGCGAATCGAACGGGCACGCCAGTGGCTGGCGGAACAGCCGCGCGGCGAGATCCTGGCGGCTGACAATGAGCAGGCCCGTGCGATCGGTCGTCGCACGGCGCAGATCAGGCAGGGCGGCGAGCAGCTGCCGCTGCAGCCCGGTGACTATACCTGCCTGGTGCAGTGGCGTAACGACGAGGCACGGTTCTTCACGCGGGAGCCCGGGGTGCTGGCCCATTTGCAACATGCCTTGCAGCGGCATGACCCGACGGCGCCGCTCGTGCCTGTTTCACGTGTCTGCGCGGAAGCTGAGCATGAGTGCCTCCTGTCGGCGGCGGCCGACCGACCGACGACCGTGCTGGTGGCGATCGTCAAGAACTATGCAGGCGACCCGTATGCCGGCAAGTTCACCGACGGTGCAGTGCAGCTCATACATAAGCTGACGGACGCCGGCAAGCACGTTGTCGTGGCTCTCCTGGGCACGCCGTATGTGGCAGACCAGTTGCCGGCGTCCTGTACATTCCTCTGCGCCAGTGGCGACTCACTGGGCTGTGCCGACGGACTGATCGACTTGCTGACGCTTGGCGCGCCGGCATCGCTGTGAGCGGCCTCGGGGTGATCGGGACACCTGACACCTGACACCTGACACCTGCTGCCGATCTGCCGATCTGCTGAAGATGGAACACCCGGTGACCTATGGCGTGCGATAATTGTGGGCAATTCGATTACATTAACCGCCCTGTGATCTCAACCTGGCCAACTCAAATGCACAATGCTCACGTGCTTGTTCTTGTGATTCTGCTTTCCCAGCCCCGAGTCGTGTTCGGTGAGGCGACGCTGGTGACGGTTGCGGTGCATTCCGAGGTGCCGGCTTTGCTGGATTGGGCTCATGAAACCCGGGCTTTGCTCGTGACGTGGCATCCTCGAATAGATGATCTGTTGCGGACGAAGGGGTTTACCGTCACCCACAGATTTTCGCTCAATATCGAGAAATCCGACGAAGGCGTCGCGGAGACATCGGATGATGTCATTACCGTCTTTTCTCACTGGATTGAAAAGCATCCGGCCGATGTCGGATTGGCGGTGCATGAGCTGGTTCATGTCATCCAAGCCTACCCTTCCGCCGAGCCATCGTGGGTCACTGAAGGCATTGCTGACTATATCCGGTTTGCGATCTTTGAAGGAAAACCGCAGTCATGGTTTCCCATACCGGCGGAAGAACAAGGCTATAAGGCGGGTTACAGGGCTACGGCTGGTTTTCTTTTGTGGCTGGAATCGGATACTTCGCGGGGGATCGTCAAGACTCTCAATACCGCCATGCGCCGTGGTACGTACTCAGACGAACTCTTCAAACGCGAAACTGGGCGTTTTCTGGACGAACTTTGGCAGGCCTATCGTGATTCGCGATAGGGTATTGTCACACGTTTCACGAGATCAGTTGAATGGATCATTTCGGCAGCATAGGACCACTGGCCTGTATGATTTCAGAGGCTGACCTGAATTTTATCAACGTCAATTCACAGATGCGCCGGGGCAAGGAATCGATCGACGCATTAGCCGCAGCTATCCGATTCCGAAAACCCGTAGCTGACCTATGAATCTTTACTCTCTCCTGCAGGCACGCACGGCTGCGCAGGGGTCGGTACGAGTCGGACTGATCGGTGCCGGTAAATTCGGCTCGATGTTCCTTGCGCAGGTGCCGCATTCTGCTGGCCTGGAGGTCTCCGCGATTGCCGATCTCGACCCGGACCGAGCCTGTGCGGCATGCCGTACCGTTGGTTGGCACGATGATCATATCGCCTCGGTTAAATTCAGCGATGACGCGGCAGTTCTCATTAATAGCGATGATGTCGATGTCGTCGTCGAAGCGACCGGCAGCCCGCAGGCAGGCATTGCGCATGCACGTGCAGCAATCGCTGCGCATAAACCCGTCGTGATGGTCAGCGTCGAGGCGGATGTTCTCGCCGGACCGTTGCTGGCGAAAGAAGCGGCTGCTGCGGGTGTCGTCTACTCCATGGCCTACGGCGATCAACCGGCGCTGATCTGTGAACTGGTGGACTGGGCGCGGGCCTGCGGCATGAAAGTGGTTGCCGCCGGCAAGGGCACGAAATACCTGCCGGAATACCACAGTTCGACACCGGAGACGGTGTGGGACTACTATGGCTTATCCGCTGAAGAGGCTGATGCCGGCGGGATGAATGCGCAGATGTTCAATTCGTTTCTCGATGGTACGAAGTCGGCGATCGAAATGGCCGCCGTTGTCAATGCTACGGGACTGTCGGCACCGTCCGACGGTCTGAGTTTCCCGCCGTGCAGTGCCGATGATCTGCCCCGGGTCCTTTGTCCCGAAGCGGATGGCGGCGTGCTGAGTCAAGTGGGAACGGTCGAAGTGATTTCCAGCCTCGAGCGCGACAGGCGCGTCGTTGAACGTGATTTGCGGTGGGGCGTCTACGTCGTTTTTGAAGCGCCGACTTCGTACACCACAACCTGTTTCCGTGAGTACGGTCTGTTGACCGACGCCAGTGGCCGGTACGCGGCGTTGTACCGGCCGTACCACCTGATTGGTATGGAATTGAATATCTCGATTCTTTCGGCAGCCCTGCGTGGTGAAGCAACAGGTGCCGCCACTGGCTTTCGTGGTGATGTCGTCGCCAATGCGAAACGCGATCTCGCAGCCGGTGAACTCCTGGACGGGGAGGGTGGGGCCTGTGTCTGGGGTAAACTCCTGCCCGCCGGTGAAAGCATCGCGATCGGAGGGCTGCCGATCGGGCTGGCGCACGGCATCGAGTTGACGAATGATGTCGCGGCTGGACAGTTGTTGACCTGGGACGATGTCAACATATGTGAGGACGACGAGACGTATCAGTATCGACGACGCATGGAAGAAGAATTCGGGAGCCACCAGTGTACTGGCAACATTGTCACCCCATAGGACGCCGGGTTGCTGGCGTAATGGAAACGGTGTAGCTGCGTTTGAAATTGATACTAAACAAACTTGCCGGGATTCATGATGCCGGCGGAATCCACTACCGACCTCACGTTGCAGAGCAGGTCGTGAACTTCCCCGAGGTAGGGCTTGAGATACTGGCGCCTGACGTAGCCGATGCCGTGATGATGCGATATGGCGCCGCCGCCGGCGAGGCACCGTTCCATCGCGACATCCGAGATTTCAAGCAACCGTTGCTCGGCCGCGTCGTCATCCTCGCATGCCCCGATGAGGATCAGATATAAGGAGGTCCCGTGCGTGTATGCGTGGGAGAAGTGGCCGAGCACCTCATCGGCGAGCGGCACGAGTGCCGCCTTCATGTCCTGGTACAGTTGGCCGATTTTGTCCCAGCCGCTTGCTATCTCGATCGTTTCGGCGAATCCACCGGGGCGGTCAAGGACGTTCTCGACGGCGGAAAAATCGAAACGGCGTTCCATCCAGGCTTCCACAGCGGCGCCGCCGACCGGCGTACCGTTGGCGGCAGAGCAGACTTCCACACAGGCGTTCATCTCCGTTGTCGCCATTGCCGACGTGCCTTCGCAGCCGAGAAAAAGTACCGGCTGCCGGCTGCTCGCGTTCTTCATCGCGTGTGGTGCTTCATCTTCGTCGTAGAGGCGCAGGACAAACGGCCTCAGCCCGTGCTGCATTATGCGCCGGATCGCATCTATGCCGTCGGTGAGGCGATCGAACACAACGGTCTCGTACAGTCGTTGCTCGGCCAGTTCGAAGACTCGCATAGTGACGTCGACGATCACGCCCATGGTGCCTTCCGAACCGATGAACAGATGGCGCAGGTCCGGCCCGGTTGCACTGCGCGGCGTGTCCGGCATTTCGATGATGCGTCCGTCCGGCAGGACAACGGTGAATGACACACAGAGATTTTCTATGCTCCCCCAGCGGCTCGAAAATTGACCGGTCGCGCGGGTCGCCAGCCAGCCGCCGACGGTCGAGCGGTCGAGGGACTGCGGTGAGTGATTGAGCGTCAGGCCGGCGGCGTACAGTTCGGCTTCGAGGTGATGCCCCATTTTGCCGGCTTCGACGCGAACGGTGTGATTGATCCTGTTGAGCGCGATTGTCTTGTCCATTCCGCCGAGGTCGAGAGAAACACCGCCTTGCGCCGCGAGCGGTGCGCCGGTGACGGCGGAGCCGGCGCCCCAGGGGGTGACCGGCACGTTATGTGCCGAAGCCCAGGCGAGCAGCCGGCTGACATCATCCACCGATGTTGGTGTGACAATTGCCTCGGGCTGCAGCGGCGCTTTGTTCTGCCGTCGCCACTTGGCTGCAACCGGCCAGGCGTCATAGCTATGTGCCGTCAAAGCATCGGGGTCCCGTGATACACGGTCGCTGCCGAGCAGCGTTGTCAATTGTTCTATTTGGTCGTTGGTCATGGCAGAAGATCACGCTGGGCGAGTGGGATTACGATCGGGAGATGTCGATCGAGCAACTATGATGAAAGCATTTCTACTCGAAACCGACATCCAGCATTGGTACGCGCAGATTGTCTACGGCGCGTTTTTCGGCAGCGACGGGAGCTTTCTCGGCTGAGCCGAGTATGGTTTCGATCCGCGCGATGCTTTGGACCATCTGCCCCAGCATCTCCGGAGTTATACCACCCTTGTGATCGTCACCCGGCATATCGACATGGTAGGTGAAGTGCTTTTCGATTACAGTGGCGCCGAGTGCTACAGCCGCGAGGCAGGCCTCGATACCGTGGTTGTGGCAACTGTAGCCGATGGGATGGTCGGGAAAGGCTTCCTGCATCGAGACCATGGCGCGGAGGTTGACGTTTTCGTCTTCGCACGGATACTGACTGGTGCAGTGCAGGAGATAGAGGTTTTCGATTTTTGACAGGTGCTCGATGGCGGTGCGAATTTCATCGATCGTGCCCATGCCGCTGGACAGGTAGACTGTCTTGACCTTGTCCGCGCGGTTGTCGATGTCATCGAGCAGGTCATAATCGATCAGGCGGCTCGAGGCTACTTTCAGTGATGTGCATTTCATCTTTTCCACCAGAAACCGCGTGGTGCCGATGGTGAAGGTCGAGCTCAGGAATCCGACGTTTTTTTCGGCACACAATTGCTGCATTTCGAAGTGCTCAGCCTTCGGCATCGCGACGCCCTTGAACCAGTCGTACCATTCGTGGTCCTGGCCGAAATTATCGGCTGTGTATGTCTGAAACTTTGCGTATGTGGCACCGTGTCTGGCGATTTCCTCGACCATCCCACGGCAGACATCCCAGCGGCCGTAGTGGTTTTCGCCTACCTCAGCAATCACGATTGTTTTCATGTCGGTTCTCCTGGTTGTAGCTTGGCTGAATATAGTCGGACTGTCAGTTCAGTTCTACGTGTTTTCGTCGAGCTCAATCCCTGGCCACCCGGATTTCTCACCCTGAATGCGCAGATCCGCGACCGAAGCCTGGGACTGCCTGGTGGATTTTGGGTTCGGCAAAAAACTGTGCCTGCATGCACAGCTTGTAACTGTTGGCCCTTAATCCCTTGACCCAATCCCTTCGGGCAGTGCGTGTATGCCGCCGTCACTCGATTCCTTCGACAATGTAGGCGAAGTGTCCGGGCTGACTCCAGTTCCCGTTGCCGTCTACGGCGCGGGCATGCACGTACCACAGGCCGGTCTCGGGGAAGGCAATGTCGACGGTTGCATTCGCCGCGGCATTGATTCGCGGTGGCGGTGACGTGTTTGAATCACGGTCCATTGACCAGGCGTAACCCGACACCCCGGCAGCGTCGTCCGCGGCAAAGCGGAACTGTGCCTTTGGCGGGCCAGGCGCCTGGAGCTGCACGTCATCGAAATAGTATGCCGTCTCTATTGGCGGCCAATTCTCTCCGGCATCTGCAAATTTGAGGTGCTTGATAGCCCAGTTGCTGACTGGCGAGCTGTTGCCATTGCCGTTCTTGGCTGTCCCGGTTCCAGGTTTCACGCAGTTCATGATGTATGGCCGGAAGTCAATGGCGGCAGCGTGCCATTCGTTGTCCAAGACGAAATCCTCAAGTGTGCCTGCTATGACGTTTTTGTCGGGGTAGACGAATGCGTCTGTCAGCTTGATTACCATATTCTCACGGATGCGATTCGGGTTGAGGACATGGGCGAGCAGGTCGAGTTTGGCCTGCGGCGGAAACCGATAGCGAAATGTCAGGCAGGGATGTTTCGTGATATCGACAACGTCTTTGAAAATCGTTATACTCGCCGGATGTCCTTCCTTCTTCGCTGTTGATCGTGAGACGTAGGTGCCGAGCGTTTCGTCATATACCTGTCTGCCATCCATGGCCGGCTGGCCGGGCTCGAACGTATAGCGGCAGGCCAGGTCGGCATCCACCCACTCCACCGTGGGGGCCAACGGCGGTTTGCGGTCGAGCTGTCGATCAAAGGTAAACGACCACTCCCTTGGCCGGCCGTGATTGCCCACCAGGTCGTTCACTGCCGAGAGCCTGACGGCAAGCGCATGACTCGTGGGACGCTCAGTCGGCCAATGCCCCGTGGCGAACCAATCCACGGTACAGGTGCCGGTGGCAAGATCGAGGTCCACACCGGTGTCGCCCGGGTGGCAGGTGCGGCCGTTGACTGTGAATTCGATGGTTTCCGGATCGAAGCCACTGTGGTTGTCGGAAATCTGCACAGTGAAACGGGTTTCACCGGTTCTGCTGTCCGGTGGCGGCGAGATCTTGCCGATCTTGGGCGGGGTGTTGTCGATGAGGAACGGGTAGCTCGACGTCGGCCCCCAGTTGCCGGCATTGTCAATAGCGCGAATGTGAAAGTACCGCCGGCCTTCCCGGAGATTGGTGAAGCGGCTGGACCCGGCACTGGTCGCCGGGGTTTTATCGGCGTCGGCATCTGCGTCCGAGCTCCAATGCCAGCTGTAGCCGCCGATGCCGCTGAGGTCGTCGGCCGCCCAGTTCAGTTCGAAACCGTCACCGGTGCTGCTCGAGCTCGGGATCAGTGAGAAATTATCGATCCAGACCGGGGCGCCGGCGGAGTTGCTCTTCCATCCGAAATCCTGGAAGCGGAGGGCGTCGACGGTGAAGTGGTTCTTGTGGTACTCATGCTCGTACAGCAGGCGAGCGAAGTCGACTTCGTAATGGCGCCACTTGCCATCGGGTTCTGGTGTTGCGAGGCGTGTCAGGACAGCGGCGTCGTTGAGCCAGTCGGAATCGGTCAAGCCGATGCGGTATGTTGTGCCGCCGGCGCGCAGGAGCAGGTCGGTGCGTACCGGCTCGGTCATTCTCATGTCGAACGACACGACAGGGAACCGGCCGGCGGCAAATGGTTTGATCTCGTGGCGGGCGCCGGAGGCCCTACCAAGCGCCGGGGTGACCAGCTTCAGACTGTAGCCGCCGGCTGCCGCCTGCGTCGGATCGCGGAAGAGCTGCGCGCCGCCATTGCCGAAAGACGACCAATTGTCCAGCCCGTATTCGAACGTGTCCCGCACCGGCACTTCTGCGATCCGCACCGGCGAGGGCGGGGTTTGGTCGAGCTTGGGATCGAACGAGAGCCGCCATCGACAGAGCTGCTTCAACTCCGGAGCTGTCAGGGCCAGCTCGGCGACGACGCCGTCGCCGGCGGTATAGGACGTGCCTCGCAGGGCGGCGGCCGGGTCGAACGACAGAATGCCGGTGCCGGGGTCCCATTGCAGTTCCGGTGAGCCTGGTTTCCAGGTGCGTTCGCCGACTTTGACTTGCAGGGCCCACAGCGGCACGCCGAGGCTGCGGTTGAAATGGACACGCAATGGGGTGCCGCCCCAGGCGGCGTTTTCATCGGGCTCGATTTGCGTCACCTGCAGGTCGTCGCAAGCCGCGAATCGAAGATCATGCGGCGCGCCCGTTGCATCGTCGATGACCGTCAGTGCATACTTTCCGGCTTCGGGCAACTCGTACTGTACGCTGCCTTCGAACGGCTGGTCTCGGCAGACCTCGCCGCCGTCTTCGCGACTGATCGAGAAGCGGCCCTTGACCGTACGCTTACTGTCGTCGACTTTCGGCAGGACCTCGATTCGGCGGTCGCCAGACGACCAGATTTCGAAGTTGTCGATGTCGAACACGGCTCCGGCGGGATTGCCACCGTAACCCGCCCGCAGGTAATACCCGCCGCGGACTCCGAAATAGAGCGACTCCAGTTTGAGCGACGAGTCGTTGGGGCGTTCAGCTGCGAGGATGTCACCGAGCGGGAACGAAACGGTGTGCCATTGCCCGTCGGCCGGGGCCTGGAGATGGCCGAGCGTTTTCAGGCGTTGCTGTTCGTCTACCGGTCCCGTCATCCGGAGGACGTAGTGCCGGCCGTCGATACGTGCGTGCAGGTCGATTTTTACCGACGTCTCCATACGAATTGCGAACGAGAGCTCGGCGGTGCGTCGGATATCCAGTGGTGTAATCGGCACGTGCAGGTCAAAGGCGCCGCCGGAGATCGGGTTGGTCGCGCGCAGGGAGCCGCCCTCGACACCGTCGGCACTGTAGGAAATGCGCGTGTCGTTTTCACTGCCGGTGCGTTGCCACGGGTGTATTGAGCCGGGCTGATCAAATGAAAATCGGCAACCCGGGTGGGTTGGCGAAGAGAGGGACAACCCGGGACGTTCGGCGATGGCCCGGGCGGGTGGGGGCTTCACTTCCGCTTCGGTCTCGGGCCGGAATCTGTGGCGCTGGCTATACGAAATTTTCGTGCGCGCAATGACGATGCCGTTGTCGACGGTCCACAGCCCCAAGCGCCGCACGTCCAGTGGCTGCCGGTCGTTCCACTCGAGGATCAGCTGGTTGTCGGCGTATAGCTCCAGCTGCGATCCGCGCCGTCGAATCTTGACATATACCCAGCGTCGATGGAGGTCGAGCATTGAGGGTTGTCTCAATTTAGTTGACGGCCAGATCACCGCATCCGAAACGGCGACGATTTCGCCGTTTCGGAGAATACAGGTTCGTGACGTGTCCCATCCGGAGATAACGAATGTGTACCCGTCGAACACGTCGCGGTCGCCGGTACCCAGGACCGCATTGATGTCGCCCGGCCGGGTGTATCCGACCATCCCCCCGCCGTAATACCGCATGCCGGCGTAGAACTCCAGTGTGAGGTCGCCGGTAAAGCTGTCGCGGTGCCAGAGCGCGGCGAGTGCGTCGCTTTCACCGACCATGTATGACCAGCGCGAATCGCAATCAAACTTGTTGCTGGTCTCCCATCTCCCGAGCTTGTGCCAGTCGGTCGGGACACGATCGAACTGATAGTCCAGGACATTTCCCCGTTGTAAGTTGACCTGCTGAAGCATCGCCTCATCCGGCAATTGCAGGCCGAGCCGCGAACCGCCGGCCTGGTAGGCGGTCAGTTGTGTTGCCAACCAGTCCTCGTTACCGCTGCGGATCCAGACATGATTGCCGTCGCGGTGAAAGGAGATGGTTTCACCATCCTGCGGGATTGCGACGTCGTTGGCAGCCAGTTCTTTCCCGAGATAGGCCAGCCGAACAGACAGCTTGTCGACCAGCGGCTTGAACGATGCGCTCAAGCCACCCAGCCAGACACGCGCGCCGCCAGCGTCGCGACAGGCCGCGGCCGGCAGGCGCAAGGCAATCTGGCCGTAGCAGTCGCTCTTGTGCCACAAGAGTGCCGGCGCAGTCTGGTTTGCGGAGTGGCGAACCCACTGTCCTGTCGGTGTCGCCCACTGGTGCATGTAGGAGTCGGCAGCGAAGACGGCATTCTTGATCGGGCGCTCGAATTTGCGTTCATCCGGACCGTCGATCACGAGGCCGGAAAATTTTACACTGCCGTTTTCGGAACTGCCCACCTCGATGCCACCGGCCGGGATGCTGAGCCCCGGCTGCCGCAGCAGCAGGCCCGCTTGCAGATCGCGAACGATGACGCCGTCGTACTCGTTCTCAATGATCAATCGAATCGGGGTGTATCGTTGATAACCACCGTCAGCCGAAACGACTGTCCCGGTAGCCGCCCCGACACTGGTCAATATCCGTCTGGCTCCCGGCGCCCCGGGTGGCCATCGAAAGGTCAACCTGCCGCCGTGCTCGGAGCCGAAGTTGAGAACGATGTCATCGCAGCCGTCGGCGGTAACGGTCAGCGCGACGCGTGCGGGTGCCGGACCGGCAATTGTAAACCGGGAACCGCCTGATTGTTCCAGCAGCGGTCGCAGCGGTGCCGGCCGGACATCGATATCGTCGAAGTCGACTGCCCCGTCGGCGGCGTACATGCCGAAGCGCCCGCCGGTACAGCTTCTGTCGACGGCATCCAGGATCGGTGTTCCCTGGAGTGTTGCGATGATGCGCGCACCGTGCTGCTCGACGCCGATCCGGTACCACTGCTGGCGTTGTCCCTGGCAGTATGTCTCTGCCAAAACGGTTCGGCCGTCGGGCCGAACGCGTTCGATCGCGAACCGGCAGGGCGCCATCCAGGACGCATTCGACTCCCAGAGCAGCACGAAGTAGTCATTGGCGGCGCGTGCGCCGAACACGAGCCCGCCGCGACCGCCTTGCGACCGCACGGAACCGGACACTGCGAGATCATCCCAGAACTCATGCCCCGCCATCACCATCGCCTCGGGTGCGCCGGTACCTCGAAACACAAACGGGTTGGCGCTGCGCGTGGAGTGGTTCGGGTCGACAGCGTTGATGTTCGTTTTGTCGATCGCCGACTGGATGCGCCAGTTGCCCGCGACGGTATCCCAGATGCTGGTCGGCGAATCCGGCAGACGCATGAAATCGTCCTCGAACCTCATGTCCTTACCGGACACCGCCTGGAGCCAGGGATCGTCTGCAACAGCGCCCGCGACGCCGGACCAGCTTGCATAGCCGCCGTTCCCGGCATCGTCGTTCGAGATACGGAACAGCAGCCCATCGTTCATGTACCCGGAGAGAAATCGCTGGCGCCGTTTGATGGCCAGGGAACGTATTGCATCGTGAGGATGGGGCAGTTCGCCATTGGTGACCGAATCCACTCCTGTTCCGTTCAGCTGTTTCAGATTCCAGGTGCCGCCGGTGATTTCAAGTACCGTGCCGCGGTCGTCCCGCAGCCCCCATGCGAAAGCGCAAGGCGTCGCTGCAGACTCCTTGACCGTCCATGTAAGATCGTACGCCGGGCGCCGGGTATTGCCGTCGTCGCGAAATGATCGGCCGCCGATGGTGATCGCCGAGGCGGTCAGGGGGGCGCCGGCAATCAGTGCCGGCAGGAGGTGGCAGGCGATGCATTTTGGTGTAATTCGCATGTTTGTATTCGGTTAGGTTATTCCACAAAAGGTGATTGCGGATCGGTCGTGGTCAAGCAATGGAATCGGACCCTGTCCGAATTGGTTTCCGGGTCAACCGTGAGGCGTTGAACATCGGCAATATGCCGGTGCACCCGAGGCACGCCCGTACCGCTTGTCACGATGAAGTACGGCGTTGGGAAAAGTCTGCCTGCGGAGGTTGGCGACGGGGATTTCCTGGCCGGCATCGACTCCCTGGCGCGCGCTGCGAAACACTATGTCGCGACCTGTCTGCCGGGCCCCGGGCGATTTGTTTGCGTACTCGCCGCAGGGCGACAATGCGGACAGGAATTGGCAGGTTTCTTGGACAATTACGATGCCTGCTCATCGGCGTGCTCCTGGCATCTCAGACAGAGTTCGGCGGCCTTGAAGGTGTGCGTCTGTGTCATGGCGTTCTCTGTGCGATTGAGACAGTCCAGAATGAGTTGGCCGAAGTATGGATACCCGACCAGTCCTGCAAGCTTCATTTCCTGTTCACCCTCATCGGTGACGAGGAACAGCCGGTCGCCGCCACCTTCGCGCGCGACGTCGATGTATTTCCGTAACTCGATGAATCCTTTCGTGCCGAGAATCAGCGTTCGGCCGTCACCCCACGTGCGCAGACCGTCGGGAGTAAACCAGTCGACCCGATAAAAGAACGATGTGCTGTTGTTTCCGACCAGGTTCGCCTCGCCGAAATCCTCAAACTCCGGATGCTCGGGGTTCGCGAAATTTCCGACGCGTGCGCTGGCGACGGTGGCATCCTCAGCACCGGTGTAGAACAGGAACTGTTCACACTGGTGACTGCCGATGTCACACAGGATACCACCTGTTTTCGACTTGTCGTAGAACCAGCCCGGTCGCGCGTCGGCGCCATGTCGATGCGGGCCGAAACCGCTCACCTGGATCACATCGCCAATCACCCCGTCGCCGATGAGGTCGCCTGCGAACACGGCACATTCCACGTGCAAACGCTCGCTGTAATACACCGCGTATTTGCGTTGCGTCTCCGCAACGGCCTGGCGCGCGTCTTCGAGTTGGCCCAGTGTCGTGAACGGGGCCTTGTCGCAAAAATAATCCTTGCCTGACCGCATGACGCGAATGCCCAAGGGACCGCGGTCACAAGGGATCGCCGCTGATGCTACCAGCGCGATGTCGGTGTCATCAAGAATCTGTTCGAGGCTGTCCGCGATCCGGACGCCCGGGTAATCCCGACAGAAACCATCGACCTTCGCCGGGTCCGGATCCCAGACGTACTTGAGCTTTGCACCCGCCTCCAGCAACCCGTTGCACATGCCGCTGATGTGTCCGTGGTCCAGTCCTGCTGCAGCGAACTGAAAATCCCCGGGCTCCACCACCGGATTGGGCTTGCCTGTCGGGGCGTAGTTCATGCCGTCATTGGCTTTACTCATGTCTCATGTCTCGTATTCGAATTGGCAGGCGGTCATCCGACGAATCGATGCACTGCTTCAGCTACGGCAGCCTCGTTATTATTGCGCTCGGTAATGTAATCGGCGGCTTGCCGGGTTGCCACGCTGCCATTGGCTACCGCGACCCCGATCCCGGCAGCGGCAATCATCGCGGTGTCGTTGTCGGCATCGCCGATCGCCAGGATTTCGTCGGTGGAGATGCCGCAGTATTGGGCAAGGGTCGGCAGCGCCGCGCCCTTGTTGACGCCGGGTGCCATGACTTCGAGATACATCGGTTCGGTTTTGAAGATTGCGGCGCGCGCGCCCAGTTCATCGACGAAGCGGTCGTAGAGTTGATCACGGATATCCGGCGCGGTCAACAGGATCACTTTGCTGGGGGCGCAGCCATCGAATTGAGCCAGATCGGTGATGTAATATTCGGCGCCGGTGTGGCGGCTGTACAACGTCCTGAAGGGTTCGCGATCGCCACCATGGTCGGCATACAGCCGGTCATTGTAGAAAAAATTAAGCAGGTACCCCTGGCTTTGTGAAAACTCGACAAAGTGCCGGGCCACATCGGCGGGCAGCGGGTTGTCATAGATGACCGGGCGCCCCTCGGCGCGGGTCCCGACGACGCGGCCGCCGTTGTAGCTGATCAGGGCGCAGTCCATGCCCAGTTTATCCTGAATCGGTTCGATCAGCGGCGGCATGCGGCCGGAGGCGATGGCGACAGCGACGCCATTCGACTGCGCCTGGCGCAAGGCGTCGATGTTCTCAGGCGGAATCTGCTTCTGATCGTTGAGCAGCGTACCGTCTATGTCGACGGCGATCAGGCGAGGTTTCTTCGTTTCGTGTGTCATGCTCCAATATACGCCGGATCGGCGGGGCTGCGCTGGATGCCGGATACTGGACCGTCGTTGTATAGGTGCAGGCTGTTATAATAGGTGCGATACCCGACAAGAGATTTCGACGTTTGACATTTGATGATCGGGAGATGCCGGACGAGGTCTTTTCTATCGGTTCACATAGTCATTGCCGGCGATGTCTTTGCCGCGGGCGAGCCAGGTTGGATGTTGCTTCACCGACATCAGAAGTTTCAGCTCGGTGCTGAAGTAGCGCATGGTGTAGCCGCATCGGCGTTTCCGGCTTTTGTTGCCTTTGGCGCCGTGGATGATTCGGGCATCGTGCAGGGAGCATTGGCCGCGTTCGATTTCCAATGGCACGGCATGTGATTCGTTGATCATGTCTTCTTTGAAGGCCTTCGAAAAGAGTGATCTCTCATCGTCGTAGTCTTGCAATTCGTAGTCCGGATCGTTGAAATGCGTACCGGGGATCACTTGCATGCAGCCGTTCTCCAGATTCGAGTCGTCGATTGCCAGCCAGACGGTGACGATCTTGTCCATCGGCTCGATCAATGGCTGCCAGTAAAAGCGGTCGTCGTGCCATGGCGTCATCACGTCGTTGCCGGGGTCTTTGCAGATGAAGTGCGAGCTGAAGAGCCCGATGTTCGGGCCAACGATGTTTTCCGCCAGATCGAGTACTTCGTCGTCGAGCAGCCATTGCAGGAGCCGCGGTTCCCACAAATGACATTGGTTGAGCCCTGCCAGGTTGCGCTCGTCCATGCCGACATCGAACGGCGAAGCCGCGTATTTCGCTTGCATATCGGCGACCGGCATTGTCTGCAGTTGCTCGAACAGTTCGGTCAAAGCCGCCAGTTTGTCGGCCGCCATCACCTGCTGGTGATAGAGGTGGTAGCCGCGCTGGTGGTAGGCTTCGATCTGGCCCTGTGTGAGTAGTGGTTTCATTCCATCACAATACTACGGGATGTTGGAAAAAACACGGCTTTTCGTGGATGCGGGGGCCTCTGATTATAGCGGGAAAAGATTAGAGGTACAGCTCGAAATCCTAGCTTTGAGAGATTAAATCACTTAAGTTCTGCCACCTCAACAAAAGGATTTCACACATGACTGCTTCAAGCAAACCATTCAATTTCATTTACGAAGCAGAGTGGAATGACATTCCCTGCTCAGACTATCCGTTGACCCCCGAGCGATGGGTAGCGGAAAGCATCCGGCCGCTGGAGAACTCGCAAGTGGACACGCTGTTCTACAACCTCTGCTCGAGCGATGGATACGTCTGCGACCTGGACAGTGGGCAGATACTCATGGATAATTGCGAAACGCTGACCGATGCCTGGGTCTGGCGATACCGGGAAAATACCAAGAAGCTGATCGCCGCCGATGCCAACCCGCCGAAGCTGGCGGTTGAACACGGTCACCGGCTTGGGCTCAAGGTCATACCGGTCGTCCGCATGAACGATATGCACGATATGTTTTACAAGGATGAAGTGAGTAGTTTTAAATTGGAAAACCCCCAGCTGCTGCTGGGGTATGGCAAATACAACGACTGGGAAAGAGGCGCACAACGCCATCCTAATAAAGAGTCCATGGAGTCCTTCACCTGGGGCGGCTTTGACTTTGCACACCAGGAGGTGCGGGACCACAGGTTCGCGATCATCGAGGAGTTCCTGACGCGTTGGGACAACGACGGCGTATCCCTGGATTTCGATCGCGATCCCTGGTTCTTCAGGGAGGCCGGCAAAGAGGACAACGCCGCATTGATGACTGACCTCGTGCGGCGGGTTCGCGCCGTCGCCGACGACGTATCCAAAACCCGCGGCCGCCCGCAGTATCTGCATGTCCGCGTGATCCCCGATATGGACATTTGCTGGCAGCGCGGTATGGACGTAAAGACCTGGGTCGAGGAAGGGCTCGTCGATGCCATCTCACCCGGCTGCGGATACATGACGTTTACCCAAGACCTGGAGCCGTGGCTGGAACTGGTCCGGGACAAGCCCTGCTGGATCTACCCATGCAACAATCATTGGAAACTGCCGGAGGTCACGCGGGCCTGGGCAAAGCTCATGCTCCAGCGTGGTGCTCACGGTCTGTATCTGTTCAACTGGGGGCATCTGCTCTACGGCTTCGACAAGGATGCCAAGCCGACAAGCGCAAGTTGCGGCACCGTCTGGTACGATGAAGTACATCCCTGTTACTACGAGGTGATGAGGCAGATCGGCGAGGCCGGGACCATGGATTTCGAAAACGCGACGTATAATCTGGAATCCGTTTCCCATGAGCGGCTGCCGGGAGAAAGTGGCGCGAACCAAAGAGAATCCCGCGCCATTGACGCGATCGAGCTGCCGATCGAGTTGACGGTTGGACAGCATAGCGTGAATCTTCCGTTCGCTGAAGATTTGAAGGGCGCCAATGAAAAGGGCTTGTCCCCGCAGATGACGCTCAGGCTGAAGATCAGGAACTACACGGCGCCCGATGAGTTTGACATGAGCATCAATGACCAGAAGATGGATATTACGACAAGAACCTCGAGATCCGTATTTATCATGGACAACGATACCTGGGTCGAGTATCCACTATCAGATTCCATGATCGCCTGCGGTGACAATGAATTGACGTGCGACGTCCAGAAGCTGAATCCGCAGATGTCGGTCACACCCGTATTGATGAATGTTGAACTGGTCGTGATCTATGGGGCGTGAGGGGAGGGCGACGAGCGCGGGCACTGACTGTTTCTCTTCGCGGAACGTTCGGCTCCGGTGGTTTGATGTGGGAGCTACAGTAGCATTTTTCGCGATACGGCGTAACGCTGGGATTTTTGTGTTAGATTATTGCGAGACGACGACCGCGGAGGGCCGTTGCACGGACCCCGCCAGTGAAGTCGCAACCCGGGAACGAGGAGAACAGTTCCATGGCATACGGCATATCGACGTCGATTCTGGGCCATTTGCCGCTCGAACAGGCACTGCGGCGGCTGGCTGCGGGAGGGATCGGGCAGATCGAGATATCGACCGAGCCACCGCACTTTACACCGGGTGCGTACGAGCCGGCCGATGTTCGCGGCTGGCTCGATGAGCTCGGGCTCAACGCACCGGTGGGCCACGCCTTGTTTGGCATCCCCAATTTCGCTGCGCTCGACGAATCTGAGCGATCACGGTCGGTCGTTGATGTTGCGGCGTCCCTGGAGCTGCTGGCGGCGATTGGCACTGGAGTGGCCGTCGTCCATCCCACTGGCTATTCATCCGGCTACAATGACGACAACCGCTCGGCCTGTGTTGCGCAGTCCCGCAAATCGATGTTTGAGTTGGCGTCTATTGCCGGCGATATCGGTATTCGCCTGGCCTGGGAGAATCTGCCGCATCGTGGGGCGCCGCGGCCGTTTCATGATATGAGCGAACTGCGCGCGACAATCGATGACATGCCGGGCCATGTCGGCCTGTGCCTCGACACGACCCATGCATTGATTTCCGGTCACGATCCTCTGGGGCAGCTGAACATTGCGGTGGATAGGCTGTTTTCACTGCATCTGCATGACTCGGATGGCGTCGGCGACTCCCATTGGGTGCCCGGTCGCGGTATCATCGATTGGCAGCCATTCATCAGACGACTGGACGAACTCGAGTTTGCCGGGCCGCGGACTATTGAAGCAGTGGCGAACGAAGATAACGCAGATCAGGTCCTGAGCGAAGCTGCACGAGTCGCGGCTTCACAGTTTGGTTGGACGCCTGAGCCTGAAAGCCTGAATTAAGGCGAATGGCGCCGGAGCGCCGATCGTCATCAGGAAGAGAAATCAGGTTAAATGTCTTGTCTGTGTTACTGCGTTGTCCGCTTTTATTCCAATTCGCAGACAGTACAATTGTGTATCAGCACACCAGGGTACAGTGAAGAATGGGAAGGCAAGATGCCTGTCATGTTTTGGTGTGCTGGAGTTTTATAAAACAAAGACCGGTGGCGTTTGCGCGTAGCCGGAAAAATGAAATCTGTCTTTTGTGTTGCGACATGTTTTATAAACCAGTACCCCTTAGTTCCGGTACTCAATCACTCTGAAGGGGAGACTCATAATGTCCGACAAACTGCCCGAAGACTATATCCGTGACGAGGATCTAGAGTTTTTCGAGCGTGAGTTGTCCTCCTTCGTGCCTGATCGTGTATTCGACGCGCATGCCCACATCTGGGACTCAGACCATGGCGAGCAGGTCGTATGGACCGATGGATTTCCTTCGGACGTGAGTCTGGATCTTTATCGCCAGTTCGTTGATGTCCTGCATCCGTCCCGGCCGGTATCTGTCCTGTTTTTGAGCCTGCCCTGGAACAAAGAGCGCCGCCACGAAACGAATGAATGGATTGCCCGAAATGTCGCTCAGGACGCGACCTGCCGTGGTCATTTTTTTATTGAACCCGGGGACGACCCCGACTGGGTGCAGCAGGAGGTTCGTCGCCTCGGTCTTCACGGTCTCAAGTGTTACTATACGTATGCCTCAGAAACCTGGGAGGCGGACATCCCCGACTACCTGCCCGAGCGTCTGGTAAAAGTCGCCGATGACGAAGGTTGGACGATTACCCTGCATATGGTCAAAGCCCGTTGTGTCGCGGACCCGAGCAACCAGCATTGGATTCGTCACTATTGTGAGACCTATCCGAACATGAAACTCATCCTGGCTCACAGCGCCCGGGGATTTCAACCGAGCCACAATCTCGAGGGCCTGCCTGCGTTACAAGGGCTCGACAATCTTTACTTCGACAGCAGCGCCAATTGCGAGCCGCACGCTCACGAAGCGATCATCCGGCTTTTCGGACACAAGAAGCTCATGTACGGGTCCGATTTTTACCTCAGCCATCTGCGCGGGCGCACCTTCGGTGCCAGCGACTCGTTCGTCTGGGTCGAGGAAGATTCACCGGTATGGGATCAGAAGCAGTTGGCCTTTCAACCGTCGCTGATCGGTCACGAGCACCTTCGCTCGCTGAAGCTGGCCTGCTGGTCTGCCCGTTTGTCGGACAGTGACATCGAAGACATCTTCTGGAACAATGCTGCCGAGCTGTTCGGGGTGGAATAGCCTCCTGAAAGCTGAACCCTGAACCCTGAAACCTGAAACCTGAAATCAAGGAACCCATCATGTCCGACCAACCTACGGCCTATCTGAACGGCGAATTTGTTCATGCCGACGACTGCAAGCTGCCGATGTTCGATCTGGGTATCGTGATCGGCGCCGCGGTTACCGACCTAGTGCGCACCTTCAACGGCAAACCGTATCGTCTCGAGGACCATGTCCGGCGTTTCTATCGGTCCTGCAAGTACGCCTGCATCGAGCCGCCCGCGTCGCTGGAAGAGTCGATGAAAATCACCGAGGAACTGGTCGAGCGTAATCTGCCGGTCTACGAAAATCGTGAACTGGCGGTCGTCTATTACATGACCGCCGGTGTCAATGCGACATATGCCGGCGCTGCGGCCGGTGCCGATCGGCTGACGCCGACCTACGTGCAACACACGTTCCCGCTGCCGTTCCACGCGTGGTCACACTTCTTTACCGAAGGCGCCCATTGCGTCACGCCGCCGGTTCGGCATGTGCCGCCGCAAGTATTGAGCAGCAAGATCAAACACCGTAATCGCCTGCACATGTGGATTGGCGACAAGCAGGCCCAGCAGGTTGACCCCAAGGCCGTGCCGCTTTATATGGATGTCGATGGCAACATTGCCGAAGCGTCCGGCTCGAACTTTCTGATCTACCGTGACGGCACGGTGGTTTCTCCACGGCGCCCGAACATGTTGTGGGGCATCAGTGTGCAGACGGTCACTGAGATTCTTGCCGAGATCGATGTGCCGTTTGTCGAAGAGGATATCCAGACCTACGACGTGGTCAACGCCGATGAGGCGTGGCTGCCGAGCTCGCCGTATTGTCTGGCGCCGGTGTCCAAGTTCAACGGAACCGAGATCGGTGGTGGTAAACCGGGACCGATGTGGCGCCGCATTCTCGACCACTGGAGTGGGCTGGTCGGAAAAGATGTGTACAAAGAGATCACCGAAGCACCGACTCCTTGAGGAAGAACGTATGGCTGTTCTGGACATTCTCGATCATAGCGTTGTTCATATCAATTCGGAACCACACCGGACCAGTGAATATGTTGCGTTGCCGTATGTAGTCGCTTTACCGGATGACACGCTTCTTTGTACATGCCGTCACGGTACGGCGCGCGAGAGCGCGGACGGCATTGTGAAGCTACACCGCTCCACCGACGGCGGCATGACCTGGCACTGCACGGGGGCTCTTCTCAAATCGGATGAAACTGCAGCCGGTGCTCAATGGGCGCGGGGCTTCGCGGTGTTGCCCGACGGCGAAGTCGTGGCGGGGGTCAAGGTTTGCGAACGAATCGAAGAACACGGCGTCAACTTCCAGGTACGTTCACATGATGGCGGCATGTCCTGGTCCGAGGTAGAGGTTGCCGATCCCGAACCGTTCGGCGCAGTTGCCGGGGTCAGCGAGATGACCGGGCTTGCGGACGGTACAATCATCGCGACGGGCGAGGGCAAGGGCGACGGTGATGTGGCACCTGCAGGCACTATGGTGAATCTGATTTCACGCTCGGCGGACGGCGGGCGGACCTGGGACCCTGTGCTGCCGACGCTGGTGAGCAAGAACCCGTTTCATTTCGACATAGACATCACCCAGCTGGCAAACGGCCAACTGCTCGCAGCCTACTGGACGCATGATATGGAGACGGATTGTGGTATCAATGTGCATATGTCCACTTCAAGCGACCTCGGCCGGAGCTGGACGGCAACCCGAGACAGCGGCTTCTGGGGGCAGCGTACGGCCCTGTGTGCGTTACGGAGCGGGCGGGTTCTGGCGGTGACCAACCACCGGCGAGCGCCATTCGGGATTCGCGCGCACTTGTCGGGAGTCGATGGCACGACATTCAGTGAACCGGACCACATCGAGGTCTGGGGGGTCGAGCCAGCGACCATCCGCACGGCACCGGTCCTGGCCGCGAAACAGGATGTCGAGCAGGAAGTGCTGACGTCCTGGCACTTTTTCACGTTTGGTACGCCGTCGATCGCGCAGTTGTCAGATGGGACAATCGTCGTTGTGTACTATGTCACTGAGGAATCTGTGACCTACGTGCGCTGCTGCCGGATGCGGGAGAACCTCTGATTGGGCGCTTGCTGTACGGACGTGTCAAACGTCTCACGTAGTCAACAGCAGCGTTTTCACTTCGTGCGGACGAAAGTTGAGGCTCACAGTCCCGTTCGCAATTTTCAGCGGCTTGCCGACAGGACGCTCGAGTAAATTCACCGGGATAGCTGCTGTTGTTCCAGTGTCCACACGCAGACGGGCACGACATTGCTTGCCGTCGGTTTCGAACAGGCGCATGACCAATCCTTCCTGACTTTCTGCCAGGCGCAGTGATGTGCAGACGACCGAGCCGCCTTTGAGTACCATCGCTGAAGGTGCAGGACGTACCCGGGCCTTTGTCGTTGCGGCGATCGGCCGGCGATTGTATGCCATGCCGGCCCTGACCAGTTCGGCGTTTGATCTGCCGCCGTGCGGAGCAAAGGCAAATCGCACCCGGTGTCGGCCGCTGTCGGGGTCCGGGTCGGGGGCATAACTGCTGCGCAGCAAGGTCATGCGCAGCCGCCCGCCGAGCGCGTCATAGCCGTATTTTGAATCGTTGTACAGGGAAAACCCGAACTCGTCTCCGCTAAGGTCGCAGAACTTCTGCGTCGGGTATTCGATGCCGTCTGCAGCGCGTTCGGAAACCAAAAACGGTCCTTCGCTGCGGACGCGTGCCGCCGTCATGCCGGTGGCGAAGGAGATCTTCAACTGCGGTATCGCCGTGTCGGCGGAACCTTTTTCCTGCCAATCGATTTCGGCGTCGAAATCAACCCGCGGAAAATCTTTGTAGACGAGGATTTCTTCGTTTATCTGCGAGGAATGAAAGCGGTGGGTCACATGGAATCGGGCGAACACCGGCCCCGTCTCTACCAGCTTCACCCGGGCGTTGCGAAGCAGGTATTCCTCGCGCAGGATGTCGTTGATCAGCCAGGCGGACATCGGGTTGGGCGCCTCGAATACCAACTGGAAAACATTGAGTGCCAACTCCGCGCGGCTTGATGGAGTGCCTACATCGTGGCCGATATGTCGCGCCGCGCCGAAGGCAATGAGGTCACGTGCCAATCGCTTGTCGAAGTACGATGCGATCGCGCCGGAGTCGCGGCTGATTTTTAGGCTCGCGGTTGCTGTATCGACCTGGTAATAGCCGCCGGTGGCGTATTCGGTTAGGAGTGTAATCGGCACTTCGGCCAAATCTGTGCCGCGCGGTACCGTCGTGAGGATACGAAAGTGCCGGCACGAAAATGCCGGAATCTCTTGCGCGATAAAGGCGTGTTCGGTACCCAATCTCTGCACCGGGGTGATGGCGCCTGTTTCGTCGGCGAGCGCCAAGGTTGCCCGCGGCAGTTTTGTGCGCACCACTTCCGTGCAGGCAAAGCCACACGGGTTGAAGACGGTGACCGTCTTGCCGCCGCGTTCCGGCTTTACAAGTAGAGCCAACGCCTCCTTCGTTACCTTGCGGGCGGTCTTGAATGATTTCTCGGAGCGTTGATGGGCGTTGATATAGGTGTCGTGAACGGAGGCGCCGTCGAAGATATCGTGAAACTGGTTGAAGAGCACCGGCGTCCAGGCGTTGGCCAGCGTACGTCGGCGGTCGAGACTGGC
>CAUZJQ010000013.1:0-31787 GCA_963580095.1 Lentisphaeria bacterium
AGGCGGGCAACGACAGTGGCATCGCGCCGCTCCAGCATGGCGATCTCGTCCGGAGAAATTTCAACTTCCTGATTGCCGTCCGGCACTTCAAACCGGGTACGGCACTGGGGGCACTCCAATTCAGCGGCGATATGCTGCGGTGCTACAACCAGTTGTTGCCGGCATCCGGGGCACTGCACCTGCATGTCATCTTCCATTGGCTTCTTTGAGGCAGAATGGCCCGCGCCTCATGCGGCACTGGCGGGGTTAAGCCGTGTCTGCAGGGACCGTGTCATATCACGTTCGACTTCCGCGAACGTCTGGTATCGTTCATCCATGGGCCGGCGGATCATGCGATCGATGATCGTTGCGATATCGGGGCTGATGTCTTTGAGTTTGTGTTCCATAGTCGACAGCCGGGCATTGCGCACATGTTGCCGGGCGATGGCGTCGATTTCTTTGGCGGTGAAGTAATTGGAACCGCTGATGGCGAAATACAAAACCATGCCAAGGCTGTAAATCTCGCTGCAACCACGTTCGCCCTCGCCGAGAATCCGCTCCGGCGGGAAATAAATGGGCGAACCGACGATGGTGTCGCCGTGATCAATCAACGAATCTTCGAGGCTCATGCAGATTCCGAAATCGAAAAGAAACGCGCCGGCGTCGGCGGAAACAATGACGTTCTGCGGCTTCATATCCCGGAACAGGTAGCCGCACGAATAGATGTGGGCAAGTGCGGACAACAGTCGAAGGCCGATGAGCAGGACGTCGAACTCAGGCAGCTTGGAGAGACGCTCGATTTGGCTGTCGAGGCGTTCGCCCTTGATGAACTCCATGGCCATGTAATGCTCACCGTCGGCAAAGCCCGAGTCCACGAGATTAGCCAGGCAGGGGTGCGGGCTCAGGGCGTTTGCCACGCGAGCCTCAGATTGCAGGTTGCCGATCAAGTCTGCGTCGGTCAAGCCGCTGCGCGGCAGTACCTTGACGGCGTATTCCCCGGTGGAATTGACGCTCAGCGAGCGATAGACAGCGCCCATGCCGCCACCGCCAAGGGGACCAATCAGGAAGAAGTCGCCGACTTTCATCGGGATGAAGTTAACTTTGTGGCAGTGTTCGCACTGACCGGCGACAAGGGGGGTGTAGTTCGCCAGATGCAGCAGCTTGTTGCATTCGGTGCAGACAAACTTTCCGTCTACAAGCATTTCGAGCGTGGATTCGCGCTTGCCAAAAAGGCTCATGCTATTCTGCTTTGGTTTCGTCGATCTGTTTCTGGAAGCTGGCGAACGCTGCATCGACCGTGTCGTAGATGTCGAGGACGCGGTAGGCCCGGGTAATCGAGAGCAGGGTTGAGGGTTTTTTCTGCATACTGGCGATTCTCATCTGGCCGCTTTTCTCATTAATCATCTTCAGGATCGCCATGAGGACGCCGAGGCCGGTACTGTCCATAAAGTCAAGCCTGCTGAGGTCGAAGACGACATTCGGGCTGTCCTGCTGCTCGTACCAGGATTGGACACGGGCGCGCACGAATTCGGAGGTGTCAGACGTCAGCATGCCGGAAAGGTTGACCAGCCCGATGCCGTCGTGTTGGTCCATCGTGATGTCCATATTCGGTCCTTGGCATGTGTGATTAAAACTGAAAAATACGCTGTCGGCAGTCAGTCGGCGACGGCGGGCACAGCTGCAGTTTCGTTGGCGGTCTGCCAGTCTCGTTTCACGTTCACCATGCAGTAGTTCTGCGAATCGATGCGGAAAAAGTGCAGGGCACTGGCAATTTCTTCGATGATTGCCAGGCCGCGGCCACGCATAGCAAGCGATCCGGTCTGTTGAGATTCCGTCCGATAGGTTTCCAAGTCCCAAGCCGGCCCATAGTCTGAAAAAATCAGGCCAAGTCCGTCTCCGTACTGCCGCACGACAAGATCGATGCTCTCATCGGTGGCCAAATGGCTATGGTCGATCACGTTGTTGATATACTCGACGATCAACAGTTCGATGGCGTGTGCCGTTTCTTCCGGCCAGTTGACCTCAAGCAGTCCTTCGCTGATCCGATGGGCGTATGATCGCACGGCATCGGTATTCGGCGAGATACTGTAGCAAGCATAACCGTTGATCTGCACGAAATCCAGTGTGACAGCAGAGCAATCATCGGCTTCGGTCCGATAGCCTTCGGCATCGATGGCGCGGATCAACCGGCGGGCCATATCGCGCGTGTCACCGGCCTGGTGCAATTTCCTGAAAACCCGATCGACGCCACCACGCTCACACATCTCGCCCGTATCCTTGTGGGCTGCCTCGAGAAGGCCATCGGTAAACATGACGATCTGCATACCCGGAACACAGGGAATCTGGCATTCCTCCTCGGCATTGTAGGTGAGCCCGACCTGCGTATTGAACCCGATCGGCAAACCGCCTGTTGACTTGAACTGCTCTTCGAGAATCAGTTCACCATTCTGGTAAACCAACGGTGGCGGATGGCCGCAGGACAGACCATTCCAGCACTGATTGGCTTCGTCCAGAATCATCAGAAAAAGTGTCATGTACATAGACGGATCGGGGATAAAATGGCGGAACCGGTTCTCCAGTTCACGACAGATCGACAGCGGTGTAACCAGGCTGGAGGTCCGCAGAAGCTCCGAGAGCATCGCCTTGACCAGGCACGAGGCCATCGCAGGTCCAACGCCGTGACCGGCAACGTCGCCGACATAGACGCACGAACGCCCGTCGGGCAGGTCGAGCACGTCGAAGACGTCGCCGCCAACAGCGATGGACGACTGCAACGCCAAATAGGCATCGAAGTGCCTGGTGTAAGACGGCTGCGGCGCGAGAATCGATTTCTGCAGTGAGCCCGCGAGGTCGAGGTCGCGCAGCATTTGATCCTGCCAGCGGCGATTTTCATCGATGCTGAACTTCAAGGTCAGCGCGTTCTGAACACGGAGTATGAGCTCGCGGTCGTTGAATGGCTTGCGGATATAGTCCATGGCGCCGGCGTGGAAAGATTCTTCGAGTGTTTCCATGTCCGAGCGGGCGGTCAGCATGATGATCGGAATCTGGCGCGTGGCAGGGTTGCCCTTGATACGTTTGGCCACTTCGCAGCCGCTGATGTCCGGCATCATGACATCGAGAAGGATCAGATCGGGATTGAACTCCGCGACCTTTTCCAGCGTTTCACTGCCGGTCTCAGCCGTCGCCAGATCATAGTTGTGCTCCATCAAGATCAACTTGACGATTTTCAGGTTACGCGAGTCGTCATCGACGATCAGAATTCTTGCCGGCTCCTGCCCCTGATCCATCACCCCGTCCCTGTGGCCCGCTGCGGTCGGTTCATGATTCCCTGTCGCAACATTGCAAGCAGCGCCCTCGGCTGTACTCTCGTCGAGCAATTCATGTACTCTGGCAACGAGCTCATCGTGATCGAACGGCTTGGAAAAATACTCGTTGGCCCCGACTTCGAAGCCGCGTTTGAATTCATGGTTCATGGCGCGGCTGGACACGATGACGACCTTGGTGTTGCAGAATCGCTCGTCACTCTTGATCCACTGGCATACTTCATAGCCTTCGATACCGGGCATCATCAGATCCAGCAGCACCAGGTCCGGCTTGAATTGCGGTATTTTTTCGAGGGCTTCCTCGCCATTGTTCGCGACCACCAGATCCGTTGTATCCTGGAAAAGCATCTTCAGAATCTTGACGTTCTTGGGGTCGTCATCGACGATCATGATACGTTTTTTCTCTGACATCTGACACGACTCCAGGACAGGCTAATGGTCGCTTGATTCGACCTTCGTCTGCTCAATGCGCTTGACCGGTAATGATGTAATGAAAACGACCCCCTGGCCCTGCGGATTCGGCTCTGCCCAAATCAGCCCCTTGTGTCCGTTGACGACGATCTCGTGGCAGATCGCCAGGCCGAGCCCGGTGCCGCCGGCAGCCGTGTGGGTATGGCTGCTCTGGGTAAATTTGCGGAACACTGTCTCCAGTTCCTCTTCGGAAATACCGATACCCTGGTCGGTGATCGAGATCTCGATGGCATCGTTGATGCTGTCGCCGCGCTTGATGCTGCCCCGGCGAAATTCGATGTCGATCGCCGTCCCCTCTGGGGTAAATTTGATGGCGTTGGAGATGAGGTTCGAAATGACCTGGATGATCCGGTTCTCGTCGACCTCGGCGACAGCGAGAAAAACCGGCTGCTCTATGTTGATAGTCAGATTTTTCTCCTGAATCAACGGCACAAACTGCGTCACCGCAGTATCAACGATGCTGCAGAGTTCCATCTCCACCCGGTCGTAAACCATGAGACCGGCCTCGAGTTTCGACAGGTCCAGCAAATCGTTGAGCAGATGCAGCAGGCGTTCGCCACTGTCCTTGATCTCCTGAAAAAAATCCAACAGATTCTCTTTCTCAGCCCGATCGATGCGCTTGATACCGAAGTTCGCGAAGCTCAAAATCCCGTGCATGGGCGTGCGGATTTCGTGACTCATATTGGCCAGGAAATCACTTTTGGCGCGGTTCGCCGCCTCCGCGTCCTCCTTGGCCGCCACAGCTTCCGCGGTCCGCTCCCGCACCAGTTCCTCGAGGTGATGACGGTAACGATCGAGTTCCTGCTCCTTGAGCTTCCGGTCGGTGACGTTCGACGCGATGCCGCGGTAACCCGTGCATTCTTCCCGGTCATTGAACACCGGGCAGCCGGAAAACGAGATGCAGCGCTGATCACCGTCGAGCCCACGCATCCACACTTCAAGCTGGGTGAGATTCTGGCCGCTCTGAATGTATGACTGGAACATTCCAGTTGCCTCTTCCGCATGTTCCTCGACGACATACTCGAACAGGGATTTGCCAACCATATCCTCGACGCTGTAGCCCAGAATGTCGACGACTTTTTCAGTACAGAATTGGCAGGCACCATCCAGGTCGATCTGCCAGATCCAATCGGACATGCTCTCCGCAATGTCGCGAAAACGCTGCTCACTCTCGCGCAGCGCATTGAGCATTTCATTGCGGCGCGTGATGTTACGAATGAAGAAGCAAAGTTGCCCCTCGTCCGTGAGATGCAGGACGTTAACGGTGATTTCCGCGGAAAAGGTCGTGTTGTCGCTCCGGGCGCAGTCAGCTTCAATGACTGTGCGCCGATTGTTGTTGAGATTCCCGACAATTTGTGACATTGTCATGTCGTCGGCGCCAATCAGCAGATCCGTGATGCGCAGTTCGTGCAACTGCTCCTGCTCAAGCAAGAAAAACTCCGCAGCGCGCGTGTTGGCATCCAGGATCGTGCCTTCGTACCCGGTCAGTATGACGCCGTCGTACACACTCTGCGTGAACTCCTGATACACCTGCATTCCTTTCGCGGAATCCACGGCAGAAACGACCGGAGAGACGGCGGGCGGTTCTGGTTCGACCAGTTGCGCCGGGACTGCCTGCAGGGGTTTTGCCTGTTTCGGTCGCTTGATGCGCTGCTTGGCAGGCATTATCTGAGAGGCCAGCAGGGCCTCACGGTTGATCTTTAGAAACATCGTTTCGTCGGACATCTGTTCCGGCATCTCATTTTCGTCATAATTCATCCCGGCAATCTCCGTAAGTTCCCGCACCATCAAAAATTCTGCAGTGCCCCTTGTTCAGCTTGAGGTGCGAACGTTGCTCTGCTGTATTAGTATAATGATTAGTGTGTACGAATCAACCGGCCAGCGCGGCGGCCAGCTGGATGTACGGTAGATGCAGAAACCCTGCCAGGGCCACCTGCCGACGGGGTGTTTCATGTGGCTTCGATTCCTTTGGCCACAGCGGTGCGCAGATGAATTGATCCGGATACTGGGCGGGCCCGGAAAAGAGATCGAATATCGACGGTGTAAGCCGGATTCTGTAACCTGGCAATGCCAGGCGACGACCATTCATCTTTGCGATCTACCCGGAACTATCCGGCGATGCCGGACGGTGTGGACGACACCTTATTCCTGTTCGACCTTGCTTCGGGAGGGGTTTACCCTGCAGCTGGACTCTCGTCCTGGCCCGGTGGGCTCTTACCCCACCATTTCACCCTTACCCCGGCGACGGGGCGGTATATTTTCTGTGGCACTGTCCTGCCCGTGGCGTCTTGTCCACGGTATCCCGGATTTCTCCGGGACTCCCTGTCCTGCGAAGTCCGGACTTTCCTCTGAGCCTTCAAGGAAGGCGCAGCGGCCGTCCCCGTCGATATTCGACCCGGATTAAATCTAACCCCAGCCAATCGGAATGGCAACGAGCCGATGGGCCGAAAACAATGGCACAAAACAGCGGGCGAACCGGCCGACGCCGCAGATGCCGGCTTTATGGAGATACGGAACATCTCGCAGTTCGGCTGGACAATTCACCGGGATACATCTAATATCACGCGATGCGACCGCCAACCGAATCCGGATTCAACGTGATCACCGAGCGTTTTGTACCGCCGGTGACAGGCCTTGATCTGGTGCAGTCACTCAACTATGTGTCTGCTGCCGGCCTGCCTCTGGAATGGTTTTACACCGCATTTACCTATCCGCGCACGTTCTACCGCGCCGGTTCACGACCTGAGCTCGAAAGTTTTTTGGTGGAACTGGCGCCTGACGCCGGCCCCAACCTGGCCACGGTGCGCGCCCTGGCGGCCGGGTTGCCGCCGCGGATAAAGCACTTTTGCAGCCTGGGCTACTCCGGGGAGATGGGACGCGGGTTCACGGAGGAAGCGTTGATCGCATCCGGCGTCGGCTGGTGCAACGAGCAGGCCCGTGTGCTGGTGGCGTTGAGCCAGATCGCGGGCATGCCGTCGCGTCTGGTGTTCGCGCGTGGCCATGTGATGACCGAGGTGATGATTGAAAACCATTGGGTCCTGCTGGATCAAACGCTTGGATTCATATTTGAATCGTCCGACGGGCGCTTGGTCAACGTGGCAGATCTGGCGACGGATACGGAGCTGTACAACGACGTCTCATCCCGATTTCGCACAGAACTGCGGGCAAACCGCGAGACCACGGTGGACAAGGCATTCTGGGAATTCATCGTGACGTACGGCATGCTTGAAGACCCGCTGGACATTCTGGTCGACGGCTACTGCAATTATTTCCTTCAGTGACAAGACCGACTTGTCTCCGTGGCAGTATGTGTTATAGTATAGTGTATAACACGATAGCCCGCAGTGGAGTGCTCTAAAAATGCCCGAAATGACCACCTCTTCAGGCCAACTTTTCAGCCCAGCCAGCGCCAATCAGACATTGCCCCTGGTACGGCGAGTGGTCGATGATATTCTCGACACCGGCCGCCAACTGCGGACGCTAGCAACAGAGCTCGGCGAAAAGTTCGATGACAACGCCCAGGTGAGGCCATTAAAGTCGACTCTGCGTGAGTTGTTCGGCGAGCTGGAAAACATTGGCTGCTCATACCGCGATTGGAATTTCGAGATCGGGCTGATTGATTTTCCGGCTGTCATCGAGGGCGACGAGGTGCTGCTGTGCTGGCGCAGCGATGAACCGGAACTGCTGTATTACCACGGCATCGAAGAAGGGTATGTCGGTCGTAAGCCGATACCCGAAAGCTGTCGCTGCTGATTGTATCGCACCACCGTCTGCATATAGTATAGTGGTCGCGGGACTCGGTTCGAAAAATGAGACATGGATATGATATCGACCCACCTCCCGCCGATAGGCTGAAACCACTGTCTCGCCACAAATGCATGGTTGCTAACCGGTTGATAGTGCGACGGAATCGATGGTCCGGCATATGCTTCGTGGATTTCCGGCGTGTGCCGCTTACTCACTTGAACTCGAGAGGACTTTCACTCATGAAGCGTCGTCATTTTACCCTCATTGAAATGCTCGTAGTCATCGCCGTTATCTCGATTCTCATCGGCATTCTCATCCCGACCATCGGCACGGTCATGGAAAAAGTCAAGGGAAGCCAGACCAAGGCGGTGATCAACTCTTTGCGACTCGGAATCAAACAGTACGAATCGACATACGGCATCCTGCCCTTCACCGGCGGAAATGCCGATAAGTTTATCGAGTACACGCCCGGGAGTAGTGCGACAAACAGCGAATACACAATACTGCTGAACACGCTCGAGGGTAACGATACATCGCTCAACCCCCGCGGCATCAAGTTTCTGGACTTGTCTGATGCCGACTATCTGGACGCCTGGGACGAGGAACTGAACGTCGTACTCGACCTCGACTACAACAGCTCGATTGACAGCTCGCTGATTTACGGATCCGGTACGCTGAATACCGAAATTGTCATCTGGTCTGCCGGCCCGGACGGTGACCACGACTCCGACGACTCCCACGCCGACAACGCAGACAACGTTAAGTCCTGGGATAAATAGCTGCCTCCGATGCCTGCACGTGATTTTCGCGAACTGCGGCACGACCAGTGCCTGATCGCTCCCTCCATCCTGGCGGCGGACTTTGCGTGCCTCGCAGAGCAGATCAAGGCGGTTGAATCCGCCGGTGCCGATCTGCTGCACATCGATATCATGGACGGCCATTTCGTGCCGAACCTGTCGATGGGCCCACCGATAATACATGCACTGCGACCGCATTCTGAACTGCTGTTCGACGTCCACCTAATGCTGACGCATCCGGCCGAGTACATCCAACCGTTCATCGATGCGGGCGCCGACAGCATCACCATTCATGTCGAGGCCGACAGTGATGTTGCCGCGACCCTCGAGCTGATCCACGAGCAAGGCATCACCGCCGGAATTTCTCTGCGCCCCGGGACCCCGGCATCGGCCGTGCGCCCCTTCCTCGACACAGTCGAACTGGTCCTCTTAATGACGGTTGAGCCGGGATTCGGCGGCCAATCCTTTCACCACGACATGCTGCCGAAGATCGAGACCATTCGCGGCTGGCTCGACGAACAGGGCTCGAAAGTGCATCTGCAGGTGGATGGCGGTATCGACAGCGATACCGCACCGCTGGCGTATCAAGCCGGGGCGCGTAATCTGGTAGCCGGCACCAGTGTGTTTCGCAATCCCGACGGCATCGCGGACGCTATCATGTCCCTTCGTCCGAAGGTTTCCGGCTGACCCATTGCCAGAAGCAAACATTGCGTATCGCTGCCGGCAGCCGGCGCTCCAGCCAGTCGAAGACTTTCACACCGGGAGCAGGCAAGTGCCTGTAGACCACCGGTGAGCACAGAAACGCGCGGGTTGTATCACCAACTTTGAATCCGCTGGTATCAGCCCACTGACGCAATTGACGCTGCCGGAAGATGAAAACGCTTCCGCCCCATCGAAACGGCACGCCCGGAAACATGAAAGGGCTCCAGTTATACGTGTCGAACACCAGGACGCCGCCCGGCCTGAGGACGCGATACGCTTCCGCGAAAAACGCCAACGGATCGGCATAGTGAAAGACGAATCGGATGCTGACGAGCGCGTCGAAACAGTTGTCGGCGAATGGCAGCCGGAAGGCGTCGGCACGAACGGCAGGACATTCGAGCTGCTGCGCGACGTGCAGCATTGGCAGCGAATAATCCGCCCCGGTCACTGGCAAGCACCCTACCGATGGCGACTGCCAAGGAGTCGCTATCTTCGGGCTCGGCAAGAACAACCGCTGCGCTGCTCCCGAACAACTCCCGGACCACAGGGACGTCGCTGCTCACGACCGGCACGACAATGGCGATTGCCTCGAGCAACAGATTCGGAAACACGACGGTGCCGAAGCCGGCGCGATACGGCAAAACAAGTGCGTCGACGGCCCGCAGCAGACCCGACACATCGACGCGTCCGAGAAACCTGCCCCGGTCGCTGATGCCAAGTTTCCTGACGTGCCAATGAACCGCCGCCTTGTTACCTAAGCCGCTGTCTGCGATGACCAGGTTCAGGTCAGGATGCGCTGTCATGGCACGCAACAACGCTGCGACACCTTTGACATGAAACAAGTGGCCGATATAGGCAATCACAGGCGACGGCGGCAATTCTGGTCTACAGACGGTTTCGGACTGCCGACGGAAGCGTTCATCGTCGATCGCGTTCGGAATGACATGAACCCTGTCTTCCGGGTGGCCGAATCGTCACAGCTGCGCGGCCTGGTAATGGGTACTGACGACATACGCTGCTGCCGGGCAACGCGTCAATCGGGCTGCCACAGAGTTGTTGATCAGCAGGCGCGGCAGATAAAACAGCGGCTCACTGCAGCACCATCGCAGCCATTGCGCGGCGCTGCCATCGATCAATTGACTGTCGAATACGCACGATCAGCGGTTTGTCGATATTGCGGGCGGCCCGATCGACAATCCAGCCAAGCGCCGGCGTCGGCAGGCACAGGTGAATCAAGTCGATATCTTTAGCAACATCGGCGATAGTTGCGGCGATCGAAAACGTACTGCGGGCCTTCCCGTAGATCCGTTCGTTGCTGTAGTCTGACATCGGCACGGCGTCGAATCCGACCGGCGTGACAGCGACACCGACACGGCCGAGCAGCGCTGCCAGATTGCGGACACTCTCAGATTCACCCGATAGTTGGTACTCGAGATGAAAACTGGCCAACCCCACGCGTATATTGGCCGATGCCGTCGGCACGGTTGTCGCAGTCACCAACGATTGATTGAGTCCATCGAACATCCAATACATTAGCCGGTGCTTCAAAACCAACCAGTAATCAGCGCCACGGAGAACGTGGCTGACGAGCGGAAACGCAGACTGTACCGGAATGCTGCGTGGATCGCCGGCATTGCCGTGGCGCTGACCGTGCGATACTGGTCGGTGTTGACGTACCCGACGTACTGGGACACAATCTTCGGTGTGTTTGCGGAAGCGATCTGGCTGGTCGAAAACGATTTCGACTACGCGCTCCTTTGGCAGCAGCCGGGGTATAAGGACTATGGGCACGCGATCTATCTGATCAGCATTCTTCCGACGATCTATGCGCTGCTGCTGTCTGCCTTTACGCCGGTGACAGTGTTTGTTCTCGTACGCATCTTCAATTTCCTGGCGATCGCGCTGGTTGTCGTCCTGGCGTATCGACTGCTGGAAATAAAAGGCGACAGGCGAAGGAACAGAATCAGTTTCGTTGTGCTGCTGGCACTCCTGGCTCACCCGATGTTCAGCGGCCAGATCGTCGCTGTCGGCATGGAGATCCCAGCATGTGTGACTTCGTTTCTTGCTGGGTATCTGATGATCCACGGGCGCTATCGGACGGCCTGCGCAGTCGCTGTTCTGGCGTTCTTTGTAAAGCAGGTGGGGCTTATCATCGGCCTGGCAAATCTTGCCTTTGCGGTGCTGCTGGTATGCGCCCACGGTCGTCGGCGCCTGGGCGCGCTGGCGTATAGCATCGTTCCGGTGGCAATCGGGGTGATCGTGCTGAAACTGACGCCGAAAGTTGCGGCGGGCAGTATCGGGTCGGTGTGGAAAAGCGGCCGCGCGTGGTTCACGGCAAAGTACTGCTATCCGGATATTTTGATCTTGGTCGCTTTCATTGCTCTTGCCCTGATCACAACAGCGGCCGTGCTTGTCTGCCGTCGGCGCCGTTGGGTGCGACGATCTGCAGGGTTGATCCGGGTGCTGCTGCGGCGCGATCCAGTGACACTGTATTCCGTCATATTCGTCGGTGGTATGCTGGCGGCCTTTGCATTGTACATTGCGCCACTGCCAAGATACTGGTGCTGGTCTCTGGTCTTCATCTACATGCTATTCGCACGCGTCGTCACGGCGATGCCGTGGCTGAAGTCGATCGGTCTGGCGCTGATGCTGGCATGGCTGGTCGGCAGCCTTGCCAATACCAACGGGGCGCTGTTTCCGCATTGGCCGCTCAAGCTGGGGATGCAGTTGGAACGGAGTAACGAATACCTTCGTGACGTGGAGATTCACAAAGCGGTTTGCGCCTGGCTCGAGGAGAATCACTACAACGCCACAATTATCACAGGATCGCCGTGGGGGCAGATGTTGATCCGGCCGGGGTTCGGCTATGTCACCCGGGCGTTTCCGCGCAGTTACACGCCGCAGCATGACAAGCATCACCCGGACTCCGAAAGACCGCTCTCAGCAATTCCGCCCGACGATACGCACGATCTGATTTTCGTGTTCAAGGGTGAGCACACACTTGGCGCGCCGTACCAGGACACGGTCCGCAAGCTGCAGGCGCAAGGCTATGTGTGCACGCTACAGTTCCAGGTGGGTAAGCCACCACTCACGACACGCGTTTTCCGGGCGGTACGGAATCCACCAGCAAACGATTGACGACGCGACGGCGGTCGCCGCATTGCAGATCCGGGGATCGGACGGATATTCTGCTCTCCGACACCTGCCGATTGCAGGGGGTCGCTGTCAACTATAACCGACGCGTGCGCCTGCCATGGGCATAGCTCGACGATCAAAGCTGTTGTTGAATGGATGTATCCGTCGTAGTTCCATGTTATAACGAAGCCCCGTACCTGCAGGCCTCGATGGAATCACTGTCCGAAGTGATGAGGCTGACACGCTGGGAATACGAAATCATCCTGGTGGATGACTGCAGCGGCGACGGCACCCGCGCGATCATCGAAGACATCTGCAGCTCAACACCACATTGCAGTTTTATTTTTCACGACGTCAACAGCGGTCGCGGAGCGGCGTTCAAGACAGGCTTCCGTCAGGCTCGCGGCACCGTAGTCGGGTTCATCGACATCGACCTTGAGGTTGGCGCGCACTACGTGCCGACGCTCGTCCAGCAGATCCTTTCGCATGGCTACGATGTGGCGACCGGGCATCGCCACTATCTGATCCGGCAGACCGGCGGCGTGCTGCGGGTGCTGCTGTCGTACAGCTATCGCCGACTCGGCCGCCTGGTTCTGCGCTTCGGCATACGCGACAGCGAAACCGGTTACAAATTTTTCAATCGCGACCGCGCCGCAGGTGTCGTGCTGGGAAGCGAGCACGACGGCTGGTTCTGGGATACCGAGGTCATGTGTCGCAGCGTGCTTGCGGATCTGAAAATCATCGAAATCCCGGTCCTCTATCTCCGTCGGTTCGACAAACAAACGACTGTTCGCGTGTTGCCGGATGCGATCCGCTGTTTCCGGCAGTTGTTAAAGTTTCAGCGACAGATGGGGCTGTCGGCCATGGCCCGATCGCCGGTGTACTGGTCACCAGCGCTGTACGATGTGACGATGTGGCTGCTGCATGGCCGCGAGTTAGGCGTGGCAACTGACAGGGTTGCCGGCTATATAGAGCCGGATTCCAAGGTGGTCGACGTGTGCGCGGGCACCGCGCATCTGGCGGCGTCTGTGGTCGCCAGGGGTTGCACGTACCTGGCGCTGGACTTCAACAGCACCTTTGTCCTGAGTGTACGCAAGCGCGGTATTCGGGCTCGCTTCCACAATGTCCACACGGATGCCATCCCGGCTGCCGACTATGTCGTTATGATTTCGAGCTTCTACCACTTCCGTGACTGCGAAGACGAAGTATTCGAGCGCCTGCGATCAGCGGCAAGACGCGCTGTCGTGCTGTGCGAGCCGGTCCGCAATCTCAGCAATCACCGTATCGTACCGCTCGCGAAGCTGGCGAACCGCTTGACCAATCCGGGTGGCGACGATTATCGCTTCCGTCACAGTATTGAGACCTTTCGAGCCTTCTGTGATCGGCATGATGCCGACGTGTTCGAGCACGACGGCAGCTTTGCCTACGCGGTATTCAGCCTGGATAAGCATGACAGCGAGTAAGCGTCTCAACACGTTCGCTAATCGAATTGCGCCACACCTTCTGGCCGGACTCGCCGGAGTGTGCCTGCTCGGTACGTTCGTATACTTCCTTCAGGATTTGGCGGTGCTGCCGCGTGATTTCGACGAGTACGTCTACTACAATTCGGTTCGCTTGTTCTATGAGACGAATTCGCTGCAGGCGCCGGACGCCTCGAGCGAGGATACGTCGGTCATCTTCAAGGCCAACTGGTACGGCGCGGCGTATCACCTGATCTACGGTCTGCCCGCGAAGATCCTGGGGCCGGACGGTTTCAATTTCTTTCTGATCCACTTCGGTGTGATAGTGCTGACTGCCAGCCTGCTTTACTGGCGGATAAAGAAACGGACGACGGCCAGTTTTCTGGTGTTCATCTGGCTGGCACTGAACATCAGCATACCGATGGCTTACACTTTCTACCCGGAAACCATCCACATGGTATTCGGGGTGACGCTCACCTGCCTGGTGGTTCGACTGGCCCAACAGCGAACAGCTGGAGAATCGCTGCAGTCTTGGCGCTCCGTGTATGTCGCTGTGGTTTTTGTCGCAGTACTGCTGCGACCGACGTGGGCGGTATGGATCGTGGCGCTGCTGCCACTTGCGGCCGGACGCCGCGGATATATCGTGGCGACGGCTACGGTGCTGGCCTGCTGGGCCTGGACGATAGTCTACGTCAAGCTGTTTTGCGCCCCTTTGCAAGTGGCGGCAGGGCCGCTGATCGACAACCTGCTGCATCTGGACCTGAGCGTGTTCTGCAGCAACATCTTCAGCAGAACATGGGAGAATCTGTGTGCACTGCTGCTGGAAGCACCGGTCAACGGCAAGTCAGCGCAGGAGTATCTGGGCGTGTGGTTCAAGGTGCTGGTGTTCAATCCGTTTCTTATCCTCAAAGTCTACCTGTGCGCCATGATCGGTATCAATATCTTCTATGTGGTGAAACAGCGCCAACGGCTGGACATCATGATTCTGCTGATCAGCGGCTCGTATATCCTGATGCTGCTCGCGATGTACACGACGAAAAGTGATTATTTCGTCCGCATGATCATGCCGGTTCTGCTACTCCTGTCGGCGGGTCTGCTACACACGCGTCGGCCGTGGCTGCGTACTATCGTTGCCATTGTCGGGGTTTACGTTTTATTCCTGTCGGTGCTGGTTGCGAAATACTACATCGATCAACGTCGGGATGTGGCGCGGCAATTCAACACGACGTACAAGGCCGGGGTGGAACAATTACAGCGGATCGTGGCGGTGCTGCCGGCGGACCGGGCGGCAGTGATCCAGACTCTGTACTATGATGATTTTCCGTATCCATATCAGATCTTCGCCGGTGCCAGGCCGGTAAGCACACACGGCCGTGAACCAATCATGTACAGCATGTCACCGCACCGGCGTGAACTGACGGCAGCCGAGCTGTTCCCCCGTCACGGACGGCTGGAGATCGATTACGTTCTGACGACGTACGCTCTCGACTGCGACCATCTGGAACTGGTCCTGCAGACACCGCACTTCCGATTGTACCGCGATCACCGGCTGGATCTGGTTACAGATCCGTGATGTTGATGATACTGGTACTGGTGTCCAGCTGGCGTGTCGGCAATCGCACGCTGAAGGTGGTGCCGACGCCGACCTGGCTGGACACGGAGAGCGTGCCGCGGTGGGTTTCGATGATCCGCTTCGACACCGCCAGGCCGAGACCGGTGCCCCGGTCGCCTTTGGTGGTGTGGAACATCTCGAAAATCCGGTCGAACTGCTCCTCCGGTATGCCGTGACCATTGTCGACGGTGGTAAGGATGAGAGTGGCACCATTGTTTTCGGCTTTTATCTCGACGCTGACACGCCCCTGATCCGTGCCGTGATGACGTTCGATAACGGCATCGACGGCGTTGCGCAGCAGGTTGAGAATGACCCGGTGAATGCCGCGGCTGTCAATCTCTGCAAGCAACGGTTCCGCGAGGGCGCCGCGGGAGTCAAAGTCGATCTCGATGCCGTACTCGCGCGCCGACGGCCGGACGAGTTCGACCGCCTCGGAGATGACATCGAAAAAATCGTACATCCCGAGGTCGATGGAATCTTCCTTGGCGAGGTTCAACAAGTCGAGCATGAGCGAGGACAGGCGTTTATGATTCTTGTCGAGGGTGTCCCAGGCTTCATTCATCATGCTGTCGTCACTCGAATCAATGCCCATGCGCAGCAACGAGACGCTGCCTTCGAGGCCGCCGAGGATGTTCTTGATGTAGTGCGACAGACTGGCGGCCGTCATGCCGACGGCAGCCATACGTTCTGCCTTGAGATTGGATTCGACGAGCTTGCTGTTCTCAATCGCCATACCGGCAGCGTGAGCGATTGAGGTCAGCAGCATCAGATCGTCCTGCTCGAAATGGTGGCTGATCTGGTTGCCGATCATATAGATTAGGCCGCACATTTGCTGGCGTCCATGCATCGGTGCGCACATGATCGTGTTGACATTGAAGCCACAGAGCGATTCACCGGTGAAGCGGTCATCGTTGAGGACATCCTCGGACAACACACCCTCGTGGTGTTCTTTGACATAATCGACGATCGAGTTACTGATAAATGTATCGGAGATTATTTCGACCGGACCGTTGGCATCGACCTCCGCGACTGGGGCGACGGAGTCCTGATCGCTCATGTAACGCAGCAGATACGCGCGATCGACGGGGATGACCTCAGTAATAATCTGCAGAATCTCGTTGAACAGGTCCGTCTCCCCGGATTGCGAAGTCAGCAGGCTCTGCAGCTTATAGAGCGCGGCAAGGCGTTTCTGCTCGCGCATCACCTGGTCGATGGGGGATTTCGTGTCGCTGGCGAGGCTTTCGGCGGTTATCGGCGCGACCCGGTACGAGATGAAAGAGGTGTCGAACTTTTTTTCTTCTTCGGGCCGGAAGACTTCGAACAGCGTGTCACCAATGCGCACAGCGGTCTTCATCGGCAGCGGCACAATGTCGTTCAATCGGTTGCCCTGGATCCAGGTGCCGTTGGTGCTGTTGAGATCCTGGATATGCCAATCACCGTTCTCTGCATAGATGCGGACATGATTGCGCGAGATCATGATATCCGGTACAACCAGCGAGGCACTGGCAGTGCGACCGATGGTATACTCGCTCTTCTCGAGTATGTGCTCCTCGCCGGAGGCAGGGCCACCAATGATGCGCAAGACGGTATTGTCTTCTGGAACATTCATTAAATGTACGTCTTTTCTCCAGCGTCGGAGCTGTGGGTCTTACGGCATGCCGAGAGAGAAAAAGTCGACACCTCACCCTGTGTCCTTTTCGATTCGAAAAATTTATTGCTCTCATCGGGAGATTGCAAGATGCGCGGTCCGATCAGTCGATGACGAAATTAATACCATCGCCAGCCGGAAAATGGTGGACTGCAATGCGATCGAGGTCCTGCCGCAGACGTGCTGCCGCCACACCCGTGGCCTGCATCTGGCCGCCTGCCACTTCCTCGGAGCGGCTGAATTGTATGTGGGTGTCAACGTCCCCGATCACGGCGCATTCAGTGGCACGCGAACGGATCTCGACGAGCAACCGGTCGACCATCCCGTGCAACTGCTCACAAAGCACGTCGAACGCCGGATACAGCATCAGTTCCGCCACCACGACTGCGGAGTCCCCAATGAGGTAGTCCAGATTGGCCTGGATCGCCAGTCGCGGCAACAGGTTACTGACCGACCGCACGCCTACTGTGCCGCTGGCAATCAGCCTGGCGTCGCGGCTGGCAAGCAGAGAGGGAATCTCATCACGGTGGATGAGCCAGTAGCTTTCCGCATCGATCGGTTTGCGTTGATTCTCGTTCTGGCTCCACACCGCCTTACCCAGTTCCATGACAAGGCGGGGCGATACCTCGGAGATCTGCAGTCCAGCGATCTTGCGGATAACCGTATCGAGCACCCGGTCGACGGGCTTGGACATGAAAAACGGATCCCGCTGCAGAATCAGACGGATGATTGCGGGCTCAGGCTTGACGCGCTCGGGCACCGTGCCGGAAACTTGCTCCAGATGACGGCGGCGGCGGTAGTCGGTGGCGACCTGAGGAAAACCGGAGTCAAGCAGGATCTGAATGACCAGTTCGTCGATCTCGCAGCGGGAATAGCGCTGATCCGACTGCGGCCCTTCCTTGACGAAGTTGCGGATGACCGCGACGATGTCGTCGGCAAGTTCAGGGTCCTCGACACCCATGAGGTGGCATGACTGCCAAAGCTCATTGCGCAACTGGTCGAGGTTCAGGGTCAGTTCGCCACCCGCTTCGGCGCGGATGCATATCGTGTCGGCTCGCAGTTTGATCATGGTCGGGACGCTATCTTGCAGCAGGATTTTCCGTGCTTCCAGCGGGTATCATAGCCTGCGATCGACCGACCTTCAACTGCTAAACAGCAGAGACGGATTCGATGCTCAGCGCCTTGCCGGTGGCAACATCAAATTCGATGACAGCCCCGTGCAGTTCAATGTCATCTTCAACAACACGCAGTCGCGTCGGCAACCCGGTGCGGAAGCGGTGCACTACGTCCTTGATGTCGCGGCCAAGAATGGATTCCCTTGACCCGACCATACCCAGGTCAGTGATGTATGCAGTGCCCTCCGGCAACACCCGCGCATCGGCCGTCGGCACATGGGTGTGGGTACCGAAAACGGCGGTGACCCGCCCATCGAGATGCCGGCCCATGGCAATTTTTTCACTGGTCGCTTCGGCGTGCATATCAACGATAATAACCGTTGTCCGCGAACCAATCTCCTCGAGGATGCGGTCGACCGTAGCAAACGGGCAGGTGACCTGGTCACGCATGAACACGTGTCCGAGCAGATTAATCACCGCGATCGTACCGCCAATCGGGATTTTGAAGATACCGTAGCCGCGTCCGGGCTGCCGAGCGCTGAGGTTGGCCGGGCGCAGGGCCTTGGGCAGTCCGTCGATATGGCCGACATAGTCGCGCTTGTCCCAGACATGGTCGCCCGCCGTCACAACATCGACGTCGTGGTTGTGCAGGTTTTCCACTGCGGCCCGGGTCAACCCGGCACCGGCGGCAATATTCTCGGCGTTGGCGATGCAGAAACAGCAGTGGTGTTCCTTGCGCAGTTTGGGAACCAGCCGACAAGCAGCAGCCTGGCCACCCTTGCCAACAATGTCACCTACGAGTAGAATCTTCATAAACCAGCTATCCCCTCTTATGGCACCGAACTCGTCACCCACAACATTATGTTATTCCGCGGACAATGCGAATCCGCCGGAAGTTCCGGGCGTCGGGAAAGCGTGGTCGATACTATGAACACCGACAACAAACGCCCGATGCAATTGCGCTGGCCACCGGACCTGAAGTCGCGGCTGTGCCTGGTCTTTCTCGGCTTTGTCTTCTGTGTCGGCGGCTTCGGTGCCGGTATGCAATGCCGCGACTGGGTGGTCGGCGCCGTGTTCGATATGCTGGCCAACCGCGTGCCGCTGCCCGCGAACCTGCGCCAGGGTCGCAACATCCCGATCAGCAAACTGCCCGGGCCGCCGCGCCAGACAGAGACTGTCTTCCTGCTGGATGAACCGGATGCGGCGGCGGTTATGACCGGCATCGACGATGAGGATCAGCGTTGGGCCGATGTCGCCGGCAACTACTACACCGGCGCCTTCATCGAAGCGTTCAGCTACGAAACTGCCGGGACCGGGGGTCCGCAGGTGCGCGTCCGCTACAAGCGCCGCGGCCCGACGTACGAGGGGCGCCTGGAAGCCCGGCGGCTGAAGCCGAACTTCGCCTATCAACTCAAACTCCAGGGGGACTTCCGCAATCGCGAGCGCTACGAGGTGATCGGGCGCCTCGGCCGCTGGCGGCTGCCTGGAAAAGAGACCAACTACGTCGACCGTGATTACGACAAGCACCCGGAGGCGACAAAGGGCGACGTCGAGGCGTATATCCTGTTCGACTTCTTCGTGACCGATGGCAATGGCAACGCGGCTCGCGAGTTCAGCCTGGACAGTTCACTGCACGTCCTGTGGAACGCCATACGCCAGCATTCCGGTGGCGTTCCCAAGGCGGATCAGGTGGAAGTGGCGGTATTTGCCGAAAACCCTGCCTACTACAGCAAAATCAAGTCACGCGGCACGCGCGAATTCATATGGGCCGAGCGCGAGGCCACACGCTATGCCGTGGCCGACCAACTCATTCGCTTGCCGCCGGGCAAATACGAGGCGTTTCTGGCGCTGACCGAGGAGAGTTTCCATGCCATCGACCGCGACGGCGGACATTGGGCGACAGTGATGCGGTTGCCGGTGTCGTTCGAGATTGTCGCTGCCGGGGCACCGGTTGCCGCCGAGGAATAGGACGGCACGAATCCGATGCCGTGCCCTAAATGGGGACCAGCGTCAACGGTTGCGGGGAAGTTTCAAACTGCCTGCATCTTGTTTACTTGAAAACAGTTGGATGTAATCAAACCGGCTGGCGCGGAGACTGCTCCATCGAACTGTCGCCTCGCGGGGTGGTCGTTGCGGGTCACACGGAAGCATATTGAATTGGCCCCCTTCCGAGGCTATCTTAAGCGGTCGTGATGAAACTGATTTCCCCCGTCAGACGTAACCTGTAATCAAGCGACAATCTTCGACATGCGCCTAACCCGAAACACTCGCCGCCGGTTCTCCATGATCGAGATCATGCTGGTGCTGGTCATTGTCTCGATCCTGCTGGTTATCGCCATGCCGGCATTCAACAAACTCGTGCTCGGCTCGAACGTCGACGGCGGGGCACGACTGGTTTTGTCACAGATCCGGCTGGACCGGCAGTATGCCATCACCAACCGCGTCCGCGTCGCGGTGCTGTTGCCGGCGAAAGATTTTCCCTCGGACGGCACCGCAACGGGATCGACGCGCTACAAGGCATCGTCTGTGCGCTCTTGCATTGTCGATTCGGGCAAAAACTTCGTCGAGTATGTCGCCAAGACGCAATGGGCGTTTCTACCCCAGAGCGTGTACATCGACGACATCACCAATGCCGCCGAAGTCGACGGCGTCAAGTTTCCTGAGCTAACCAGCAGCGATACCGCAAACAACGTGCGATCGATCATTTTTCTGCCGTCCGGCTCGGTTGAGGGCGGTACGGATGTCGGGCCGATCGAGATCGAGGAAATGATTCTGTCCGGCTCGAGCCTGCAGACCAAGGACGCTGGCAGCAACAAAGTGAGCGTCACGATAAACTGGTTGACAGGGCGGGTGATAGAATGAGGACACAACGGTTCAACCTGGTGGAGATCGTCATTGCCCTTGGCATCGTCGCGATCGGTGTCACTGCAGTCATGGGCTTCTTGCCGATGGGGCTGAATGCCTCGCGCGACGCGATCGCCGACAATTACGCGGCCGACTCCGGCGACCAGTTGCTGCACTATCTGTCGTCGACTATCCAGGAAGACTGGAGCCAGCTGGACGACTTCGACTCGGTACCGCCGAACGTTGCCGCCGGCTCCGGCGATCTGTCGACCTGGACGGTGATCCCCGGGACCAACATATATACCAAAGTTTACGCCAGCAAAACGGTGTACCGGATCCTGCAGCAGACGGATGACATTGCCGGCGTCGGTACTACGGTTGTCGATTTCGACGCCATGGTGCGTATCTGGAAGACAGCGACCGCTGCCTCGGAGTACAAAGGCGGCGTCTGGGTGACGACGACCGATTCGGATTACGGCAAGCGCGCCCTGCTCAACCTTGAGATTACCTGGCCCGCAGCCGTCAACTTCGGCGCCCGGCGCAAGACGTACTACGCCCTCGAGGTCAACAAGCCATGAGAACTCCCCGGCACAATCGAAGGCAGCCGTTCACCGTAGTCGAGCTGGTCGTAGCAGTTGCCGTCCTCCTAATCATGATGGGCATACTTGTCCGCTTCGTCACCCAGGCGCAGTTCGCCTGGAACCAGAGCCGCACCAATGTGCGCATGTACGAAGGCGCCCGACTGTTCTTCGATGTCATCGGCCGCGACCTCCAGTCAATGTTGGCCAGCGACGACCCCGGACAACAGATCAATTACACCGTCGACAACGGCGAATTACCGCTTGATTGGTTCATGGCGTTCGTCACAGCATCGGGCATCGGCAGCAAGACAACAGACCCGGCCAAACTCATGGAAATCGGCTACTCTTTTGCCAACAACGAGATCACCAGAACCATGACGCGGTCGGGCAGCATGACAGTGACGGGAGACGGGTACAGCGCCGATTGGGATTTCCTAAACGCCAGTGCCGGCACCTGGGCCAATGCCGGGCCTAGCGCCGAGAGCTCCGTCGTCATCTCCGGCGTGCGCAGCGTCTCGGTCCAGGCCTGGTCCGATTCGCTGACGGTTGTCGACGACGCAGCAGATGATACCACCAAGGCCCCGATCCGGGTGAGCGTGACGCTGTCCTTCTTCGATCCGAAGATGGAACCGCTGCCGGAAATAAAGCAGAACAAGTCATTGCGCACGATCACAAAGACGATCTTCATCAACCGCGGAGGCTGACATGACACGAATGATCAACTGGCTGCCACGCGTGGCACGAGGGCACCGGGAAAAAGGCGTTGCCATCCTGTTGACGCTGGGGGTTCTGTCGCTGACGCTGGTTCTGGTGCTGAGCTTTGCGATGACCAGCACCATCGACCGCAGGGCGGCGATGAACTACGCCGATCAGGTGCGGGCACGGATGCTGGCGGAGTCGGGCCTGGCACGGGCCATCGGCTTCCTCAAGGAGGAAATGGCGGACGAGATCAACTCGTATGATACCTTTTACCGTGCCACCAGCGGCACCTGGGCGGGGCGCGCAGTTACCGGTTCAGTGAATACCGATGGGAGCGGCCGGGTCGGCATCGACGATGCCTTCGCGGTCAAGTTCGGTGCGTACGGCAACACCGTGAAAGATTTTCTCCCGACCCCGACATCGGATGCGACCCTCGGAGGCAGCCTCGGCTGGTTGCTGATCGAATCGACGCAGGACACTTCACCCAACGGCGACTTCAGCCTATCCCAGACCAAAGTCATCGGGCGCCTCACCTACCTGATCGAGGACGTCAGCGGCTATATCGATCCCACCGCCTGGGCTGTCCCCGGCACCGCTGAGGGCAGCGAAGCCAGTCGGACCGCCAGCGGCAACGGCAGCGGCTTCAGCGTCGCCGACCTCAACCTCAAAGACGCCTTTGTACCCGCCGTGGGTGCCGTCGGGATTGGTCTGGGGGTGTGGATCCAAAAGCAGTGGGATTATTCAAGCGTTAACCGAAAATGGTATTCCTACAAGCACATTCTCTCGATACCCGTATGCGCTGGCCAGGCCGATGCGATGTTCAAGAACCTGCGTCCCTTCAGTGTACCGGAGATCTCCAGGCAGTGGTGGAACGACGCCAACAGCAACAACACGATCGACACCGACGAACTGCGCGACAAGCTCGACCTGACCAACCCCATCACCGCAGCTGAGCCTGATGGGGCTGTCGCAATCTACAACGAGATGGTCGGCGCCGACCTCCAGGTAGGCGGGACCTACAACGACCAGACCAAATTCTCCCCGTGGCTGCAAAGCCTGGCCAACCTGGCAGGCAGCTACGACGCGGCCACACTGCGTCATATCGCCGCCCGCACGGCTCTCAATATTCAGGACTATAGCGATGTCGACGATGATCCGAAAAGCTATTTTATCGACGCCACGACCTATGAACTGAAACCGTGGGTCGTCACCGAGACGGCCCCCTACGAGTCGCTGGTCCATGGAGCCGAAGCCGGCTGGCACATTGGCGCCGGCCTGTTGGAATTGCAGTTTTTTCGGGTGCCAACTACTTATACAACATTTATGGTTTTGCCACATTTCAACATGGAAGTGTTTCATGCCGCCGGTCTGGCACCCATAGACTTCAAAGACGCTGGCTATAAAATCGCTGTTACCTACGAATACCAGGTCACAGCCGGCGACAACTCTTCGACCCTCAGTTACGGCGGTACCCACACGTTCAGCGTCGGGCAGGTAAAAGGATCATTCACAACCTCGTATCCGTCTTCGGGCGGCGAATGCGTCAAGTCCCAGAACCCTCTATTTCTGAGCACAGGGTTAAGAAACGCCACGAACGCCTTCAGCAGCAACGCCCAAGGCACTGACGACGTAGAAATCGACTATCTGCGGTTGAACCGGGTGATAATCTGGAAAGATTCAACCGGTGAATTGATCGACGTCGTGCCGGAATTCGCGAGCAGCTCCATCATCATGGACTACCCGGGTTCCGAGGGAGACAACACCGTGACCGCGGTGAGCAATTCGGTCGGCGGCCGCAGCTATGCAGGCCTGCACTTTCGGGCCAAAGATCCCTTGTGCATGAAGCTGTATGATCTGCACCCGCTTCAGAGCATCTTTCTCGAGATGTTAACGCCTGAGTTGGAGGGTGCGAGTAACGTGTCGTCACTCGACGACCTGTATCTCGGCGACGGCCTGCCGTCCGCCGATCCGCCGGGTTGGAATCAGAGTGACCAACCCTTTGGTGGTGTCGAATTTTCCAACGGATTCAACGACAGCCAGGTCTATGAGATTGGCCGTGTCAAAGGTTATCTGCCGGGCCGTTCGCTTCGATTATGGTCGCAGGCTTCCGGCGATGCGAACACCCACGACGGGCGTCTGCTCGACCTGTTCTATGCGCCGAACATGCCGTCGATTGCCGGTAAGGTCAATATCAATACTCAAAACGACAATGTGCTGGAAGCGCTGTTCACCGATATCGCCTCCAACCCCACAACCGCTGTGACCAATGCCAAGACATTACGCGGCAGCAACGGCTTCCAGTCGATTGGTCAGCTCGGCGGCGTCCATGATCTGATCGATCGACTGCCAACCGAGGATAAATCGGCTGAAATGGATTACCTGCCGAAGATCGGCAACCTGGCAACCGTCGAGCAGAACTTCTACAACATCATCGTGACCGCGCAATCGATCCGCGACACGACGACTAATGTACCCGGCAGCATCAATCTGGGGCCGTCCTGGGGTGAGATCCTGGCGGAACAACAGATTATGGCAACTGTCTATCACAATGTATTCACCAACGAACTCGAGATCCTGCGTTATGAATACCTCTATGACTAAACTCCTCTGCTGTATTCTCGCAACTCTCATCGTCGGTGCGTTCTGCACCGCCTCCGCCCAAGACGCCTCCGACCGGCGAAAACGCAATGAGGATCGCAGCGACCGGCGCAGTGATCAACGGGACGCGGCAGAAGAAGAAGCGGAAGAAGGGGACGCGGCAGAAAAGGAAGCGACAGAAGCAGCTGGTGATGGCGCCGCCCTGATCCTGTCACCGCTTGAAGCCGAAAAAATACGCCTTAAAGCACTGCTGAAACGGCTTCACAGTGACGAACCCCAGCATTATTCCCTGTACATTAAGGGCTCAGCATACTTCGCCGAGCGGGCAGCGGAGTTGCAGGACAAGGCTGAAAAGTACGCGGAGGCCCGCGAGAAACGACGCATTACTGAGAAAACAACGACGGAGAAGCGGTACGATTGGTACGACCAACTCGCAACGATGCTGAGCGCCGCAGGGGCAACCCGGCAACAGATTCAGATTGCGGCATATCAGAACCCGCTCAAGCCGAAGATCGACACGAAAAAAGCTGAAGAGGTCTTCGAGATAGCGGTCGATGATTTCAAGGAACTTCACAAGAATCCACCCAAGAAGAAGCGCCAGCGACGCAACGGCTAACGCTGCCGGACCGACAACCACTCAGCTCGATACAGGGGGGCATCTAATGAGAGAATTTCGGTGTACACACACACTCCCGTCAGCCTTCTTCGCACGACGATTCACTATTATCGAGATATTAACCACCATGGTTGTGGTCATAATCCTCCTGGGCATCGTCCTGGCCGGCGTCGCCAGCGCCACGCGCAGGGCTGACGAGGCTAAGGCGAAAACACAGCTCGCGACGCTGGTATCGGCTTTGGAGCAGCACAATACCGACCTCGGCTTTTACCCGCCCCAATCCGACCCCAATTACCGGATCGACAGCGCCTTCATGACCTCAGACACCGCATTAAACCGGCTGGGCAACTATCTCAACATTGTCGACCCGCCATTCAACAACAGCGAAATCGATCCCTGGGGCAACCAATGGTACTACCAGTCGCCCGGCACCGTCAATACCTTGACCTTCGATCTGGCCTCGCTGGGATTGGACGCCGACGCCGGCGACGCCGGCAATATCCACTCGACCACTCAGGGCGCAATCGACTCCGACGACATCACGAACTGGAAACGCTAGACCGACGCCGCCATTGCCCAGCCAGCCCTCAAGCCTCTACGCTCCTGCCACACCAAGCCCGCGTTTGATCAGATGAAGAGATTTCACCAGACTCAACTGCCGGTAATCGTCATCCTGCTGCTCGCCTTGCAATGTGGCGCCGGCACTATTGCCCTGGAACAGGGCGTCAGTACTGACAATACGACTGGCGCACTGGACGTCACGATAACCAATCGCGGCGACGATGTGTGTAGAAACATCATCGTGACCTGTGAGTTCCAGGGTACCCGTGTGACCGCAAATGGTCCGCCGGACTTGCACCCGGACGATTCCGGGAAGTACACCACGCAGCTGGATTTTGGCACCGTGCCCGGCGATTACTTTGCCGTTGTCAGGACCAGCTATTCCGACGCCAACATGCGCCAGTTCAGCACGGTCATGCTGCACAAATTCTCCGTCGGCTCGGCGGGTGTTTCACAGATTGTCGCTAAATTCGGTGATGTCGAGATTGCGGGTCATGGGACAGCGGTACTCAGACTGCACAGCACCGAGGGCACCGAAGTCGAGGCAACCCTGCACGTCTACGCCCCGAATGAGCTGATCGTCGGAGACATCCCGAAGACAATCACCCTGGCCCCGGGCGCCGCACCCACGATCGAGATACCGCTAGAGAATTTTTCGGCCCTGGCCGGCAGCAAATATCCCCTGCACGTCGCGGTGACATATGAACGGGCAGGGGTACGCTACATCACTCCGGTGACTGCGTATGCCCAGGTTCTCGAAACCCCCGCCGACAGCGGCAACACCACGACAGTTTTGGGAATGGGCATCAGCCCGATCTGGATTGCCATTATCGTGTTTGTTGCGGTCATCGTCGTTTATTGCTTCAGTCGCCGCAGGCGCACCCGGCAATAACCACCGCGCCCCGTTCCGATTTTGTATATCCCGGCTAAACCATCCGCAAAGTTTCTATAAATCCGGGTGAAACCAACTACCGACGATGCCGCCGACCGATGGCATGCTTATTGCTCTATCCGACGATATATCCGCTACTAAGAAGTATAGGGGGAAATCACCGATGAAATCTATGCTGTTTCTTTCCTTTGGCCTTCTCCTCCTGCCAGGGTGCCAGTCAATCCAGCGCACCCCTGCCGGAGTCAACGGTGATTCTGCCGTCGGCCGGCATGTGATGCAGGTGCTCGGCAAACACGTTGGGCATCGCATCGAGATTTTCGACGATGACGGTGCCGCCCTCCAGAAGATTCCAAGCGGCCCCGGCAGTGTATCGGTCTTTCGCAGCGAGCCGAACGGCCAGGACAACTACAGGTTCGACGAAGCTGGTGTCATCATCCGACACCAGCGCAGCTACGGCGACAACTTCCTCAGCGGCGTCTGGCTACTGGTCGAATAGCGAGTACTGCCACCCGCTCAGCTGATCGTCAATTGACCGGCACTGGCGTCGCGCAGACGCTGATCCACTTCCGCGATCCGCTGCTCTGCCACACGGATTGTCATCTCCACGCCCGCGCCGAACAGCTCATTCTCAACTTCTACGCCGCAGGCATCGAACAACTGCCGGCAGGCCTGATGCAGCGGGTAAGGCACCTGTAGAGTAAACGTGACTGTGTGGACCTTGTCGCGGCGCTTGACCAGCGCGATCGCCGCCTGCGCAGTCTCGGTATACGCCTTCACCAGCCCGCCGGTACCGAGCTTTGTACCGCCGAAGTAGCGGATCACGACGACAACTATGTCGCCAAGCCCCGACCCTTGCAGCACCGTCAGGACGGGCCGACCTGCCGTGCCCGATGGCTCGCCGTCATCACTCATGCCGCAGGTCATGCTGGCACCAAAGCCGACAACAAAGGCGTAGACATGGTGCCCGGCATCCGGCAGTCGTTCGCGGTGCGTCTGGATGAACTGCCGCGCTGCCTCAACCGTCTCGGAAAATCCCGCAGCACCGATGAATCGGGAATTCTTGAAGCGCAGTTCCACTTCGACAGGCCCCACTGGAACTGGATATCCGGTCTTCATCGTTCCTTCCAGATCTGAACGGGAATCGTCCTGTTTTGTCTATGCCTGGATCGAACTTTGAGCGGCAGTGCCCCCTTACGGGGCGTACCGCTGCCAAATACTTGCCGATCAGCCGCGGTCGACGCCGGACCATTGGAAAAACGGCTTGTCCCTGGCGACGTCGAAAGCCGTGAGCAGCGCCGGGTCGTCGAGTTCCTGGATGACACCCTCGAGTTCGGTGTATGTCGCGTGCGACTCATCCATCGTCGGATCGAGACCGATCAGCTTCGGAATGATCTTCTGTTCGAGCTGGTCGGCAAAGGCAGTCGTATGCGCCGATGCCCCCTGCCCCGGATAGTTGGCGACATACTGTTCGATCGCCTGCTGAACCCGATAACCGAACGGCCGACCGACACGGACCAGTGCGTTGTTGACACGCTGCAGATAGTTGCGCATCCAGGTCTGCGCCTCCGGTGGCAGCGCCTGCCGCTGCCACCGCTGCCAGTCCTCCAGCCGCAGGTAACTGTCACCGCCGAATTGGTCAAGATTCACCAACTCGGCAGCCGACTCCGCGGGCTTACCAAAACGCAGGATGTTGGCACGATCGACAACCTTGTCGGAGAGCGCCTGTGTCGTTTCGTCCTCGTTCATCGTACCGACGAACAGCACGTTGCCACCGACGAACAGGCGCAGGTTCGTCTCGTCTGCGGACATCGCACCCGATTCGATCTCGATCTCGGCGATGCGCCGCTGGTCGGCGGCGTTCGGATCGATGCTCCGCCGCATCTCGAGCTTGCTGAGCAATTCACTGAAGTAGTACTCGACACGCGCCAGGTTCATTTCGTCGAGGAGCACCAGCGCCAGGCCATCCTGGATCCGCTGCGCCGGTTCGTCCGCCGCCGGGTTGTTGTAGCGGTCCATCTGCCAAAGCGTCCGCGTCAGTTCCGTGGCTTTGTACCGGTTCTCCATGTAGTTGTAGAAGCCGAAGAGATCCTGCGGTCCGTCCCATCTTGGCTGGATGGAGATCGGCAGGAAGTGCAGCCCAAAGAACTTGGCGTAGAGCCCGGGCAACAAGCTCTTGCCAGTGCCGGAAATGCCGGCCAGGACCACCAGCGGCGCAATATCGGCGATCTTCAGGCTGGTGTGAAAAGCCAGCACCGTGCGTTCGCTGAAAACCAGTCCGGCCGCGCGCAGGCTGTCGGAAAATTGGCGCAGAACGAGATTCTCGTCACTGGCATCTAAGGGATCTGCCGCGCCGTTGGGCGACAGATACGGGCGGAAAAGATCCTGGAGCCGTGTGGGCGTGTCCGGCGACAGCAGCGACGACACATTATCGGTGCGGTTCAGAATGTTCTCCTGAATCTGTTGTTCGGAGGCGATCTGCTCGCGGATGTGGTGGAGTTTTCGACCGTCGACTTCCAGAGCCGAATTGACCTCGGAAAGCTCGATGCTCCGGTCGTGCATGGCTGCCATCTTCTGCTCGTATTCGGCGCACTGCCGCTGCAGTTCGGCGTCTTCACCGCGCAGCTTCTCGACCTGATGCGCCAGAGCGTCTTTCTCCCCGCTCAGGGCGGCGAATTTGTCGCTGGTCTCGCGCAGGCGGATCTGGGTGTCCTTCAGCTCCGACTTTGCAGTGCTGATCTGACGCTGCAGGGCATCGACGTTGCGCCGCTCCTCGGCCGCTTCGTGCTTGGCCGCCTCGCTTTGGTCACGGATCTGCTCGAACTCGGTCCGGGCACGCTGATAGCCGGCCTCGGCCTCGGTCAATTGCTGGCGTGTGGTCTCGGCACGATGCAACGTCGCCTCGACTTCTGCCGCCTTGTGGCGATTCTCATTGAGAAATCGCTTGAGTTCCTCCGCTTCGGCGGCGACGCCCCTGGCAGCGCCAGCATCCCGCTCGAGGTCGTGCAATTGGTCGCGCAAGGCCTGCCGCTCTTTCTCGAACGCCTCGAGTTGCGCGCGCACCCCCTCCAGCCGCTCACGCAGATCTTCGTACCGGGTCGATTCCGGCAATCGCCGAAGCCGGCCCTGATAAACAAAAAACAACGCCCCCGTTATCGCCAATGCGATGACAGACAGTGTAAGGCCGGAATAAAAAAGATGGATCGTGGTCATGGGTTGAGGTCGCCTTTCTTCTTCTCCAATTCAGCATTCTCCGCCAGCAGCCTGGCGCGCTTCTCCTGGGCCTGGTTGATCTGCTCGTCGATCTTGGCGAGCTTGCGACTCTTGGCGAGATGCTCCTTGTTCTGGGCCTTGAGATTTCTTTCATAGGTGCCCAGGGTGCGCCGGTAGTTTTCCTTGAACCGTGCCAAACGAATCTCCTCGGAAATGAGCTCTGCACTGACCGACTTCTTGTGAGCACCCAGAACCTTGATACGCTCCTCCAGGTCGTCAGCTTCTTCAAGACGCTGTGTCAGGTCCCGGATGCGTACCCGTTTCATGGCGATCTCGGCGATGACATCATCCAGTCTCTCACGCTGTGCGTCGAGCTCGGCGGCAATCCGGACGCGCTCCTCCACGGCTCTTTCTTTTTCCCGGAGCATGTGTTTATGCTCGCCGGAAACTTTGCCGGACAGCCCTGCCCGCTTCTCCTTGAGTTTGTCAATGCTGTCCTCGATCAACTTCTCGCGTGCTGCGTACATGGCGCCAATCAGCCGGGCGTTTTCAACTTCCTTCAGAACGACCGACAATTCCGCCTTCTTCTCGACAGCAACGTCGGCCTGGGCTTCGAGTTCACGGACCTCTGTTTTCAGCGCGGCAACCTCTGTCTGGAGCTCTTCGCGGTTGCCGGCCCATTCACGAAAGTCGTTTAGTTTACTCTCGATTTCCGTCAGCTCGGCCTGGCTCTTCAACGCCTGGCGTTGGGTCTCCTGCCATTGTTTTTCCAATACGGCTTCCTGCACTTCCAACTTGATGACACGCTGATTGAGAGCTTCCGACCGTTCGCTGGCTGCCTTGGCATTGGCCATCTGGACCTGTGTCTCCTCGACTTCGGCACGCCCACGCTCGAGCTGTTCGTCGAGCGCTTGCAGCGCTCCCTGCAGTTGTTGCTGCTCTTGCCGGTCGGCCGCCAGTGTCGCCCGGGTCTTCGACAACTCGGCGGTTGCCTCGCCGAGCTCAGCGCTGGTAATCTCATGATGCAGGCCCGGCAACACCGAGCGGCCGAGCAGAACATGGCCGATCGCCAGCAACGCCAGAACAACTGCCATCGATAGACTGCCAATCAACCAGCCGCCGCCGGCCGGAGTGTCGGTCAATTTGATGTTCTGCGATTCAGCCATTGTCCATCGTCTCCAATAAATCCCAACCAACCCGATGCATCGCGCCGGGCGTCTCGACGCCGCGGTCGCGCAGAATGCATGCGGCGATTACCGGCATCGTCAGCACGTCGGCAGCACAGTAACACCTCAACTGCTGCAGCGCCGCCGCATCGTCGGCAAGATCCCAACGCTCCCACAGCCAAGTTGCATCGGCACCATCAACGCCACTCACAGACACCGGACGCTCGATGTCGAGCTGCGCCTCGATGTCTTTCAGTCCGCCGCGATAGCCGCAGTGATAACATAGCCACCTCAAGTCGAGATGTGGACATGGCAACTCAGGAATATGATAGTGGTCGAGCAATCGCGGCACGTCGAAAGAATTGCCGTTGAAGGAAACCAGCAGCGAGACGTCGTCGAGCAGTTCGAGAAAATCATCGAGGTCGTCGTTACGTGTAAACACCCGGACGCTGCCGCGGTGCAGGCAGCCGATCACAGTGACGTCGCAAAAGCTGCCAAACCCGCTGGTCTCAATATCGAAATATGTGGCACTCTCAAAGCAGCCGGCGAAGATACGCCAATGCTCACGAGTGTCAAAGCGATCGAGCAGGTATTTGAGATCAGCACTGCGCAACGCATCGAGGCAACGCGG
>CAUZJQ010000014.1:0-30323 GCA_963580095.1 Lentisphaeria bacterium
CTACATTGTATTTTCTTGCAGTGCGGTTGTTTATTTGCATCTATATCATGATCTACGCCCGGCGTACACGCGATGCGATCAGCATCACCAACACCGGCATACGTAAAGTCAGCTTTTCCTTCACGAATCCCGGTGGTTTTAACAGTTCGGACGAGCTGCTCAATAGCATTTGGATGACCGGCGCCCATAGGCTGGACGCAACCTACGACTACACCTACCGCGACTCCGGCACCGGCATCGATGGGCAGTTGCTCGGCAACGCCATGATCCAGGCGATCGCCAGCAATTTTCTACTCGGCGACTTCCCCCTGTCTGCCAAGGGGTTGCGTGAATTTGCCGAGGCCCAACTGCCGACCGGTGAATTCCGTGCGATGGCACCAACGGACGACGCCGTCCGCCGGGACGATCATGCGCTGCGGCAACCGGTATGGCTGCAAAAGCATGTGCTGCATACGGATGAGAGAAGGCGCTGGCCGAGGGGTTTGCGGCAAACTTCAAAGACCTGTTCGACTACTTCGACAGCCTCATCGATCCGACACTCAACGTCCTGGGCGATCCTGACATGGCGGTCAATGAATACATCGATATCGATGTCGACGGGATTGACCGCTGTGGGATTCCGACGGCGCTCAATGCTTTGTACTGTCACTCGCGGCTGCGCGGCAAGTGGTTGTTCGACTATATCGGCGAAGAAGAAAAAGCCGAAACCTGCCTCCAGCGTGCATCAAATTTTGCCTACAAGATAGGGGATTGACCTGGAACAACGAAAAAAACTGTTCGCCGATAGCTGGCGTCCCCGGCCGCCAGGGCGAACGCTGCTCCTTGCAGACCAACATTCTGGCGATCTGCGCCGTGATCGCCCACCCCGACATACCGCAGGAAATTTTCGAGAAGTTGCTGTTCGCCTATGCGCCGTTTTACGAAACACCGGAGGACGTCACGCTCGACAACGCTTACTTCAAGTACTTCCTGCTCGAGACCGCCTTCAGCTGCGACCAGCGGGAATGGGGACTGGATTTCATGTGCTACGACTGGGGCAGCGTGCCGCAGGAGGGCGTAACCACCTGGCGGTCCCTGTGCAATCAGAACGCCGGCAACACCGGGCACGGCTGTCACTGCACCGGCGCCGCGCTGTCATCGAACTATTTCCTGATCCAAGAGATCGTTGGCATACGTCCAGCTTCACCGGGCGCGCGACAGGCCTATTTCAACCCACTGTTGAACGCCACCGAATGGGTCCAGGCACAGATTCCCACGAAACACGGACAGATCCGCGTGGAATGGAGCTTCGAAGCCACCGACCGGCTGGAAATCGTCATCGACGCGGATTGCCTGCTCGAAGTTGTACCGACGCGGTCACCCGAAATGACCAAATCGTGACGTTTAATGTCAGTGAATTCGTCTCGATCCTGGCACAGGACGAACTGGACGAGCCTGTCGATCAGGAAAACGAAGAAGCCACCAAATACTCTTGACAGCGCTTCGGCCTGTACTACATTAACCAACTCATTAACCCAACTCCCGTGATCTGTGCCCATTGCTGCCGGGCCAAGGGTCATCAATTGGGGATGCGGGCGCTTAGCCCGCCAACTCTCTTTCACAGGAGCAGTATAACATGTATGCAATTATTCAGACTGGCGGTAAACAGTACAAAGTTTCACCGGGCGACGTCTTGGATGTAGAAACCCTCGACGTCGACGACAGCGACGTTGTGCGGTTCGACCAGGTACTGGCAATTGGCGAGGGCGCCGACGTTAACATCGGTACACCCAACATCGCAGGAGCCAGTGTCTCCGGCGAGCTTGTCGAGCAGCGGCGAGGCAAGAAAGTCATCGCGTTCAAGATGAAGCGCCGTAAAGGGTACAAGCGCAAGAAGGGCCATCGCCAGAACCTCTCGCGCATACTGATTGTTGAAATCACGAAATCAGGCGATAGCAGCTCGAGGGTAGCAGACGAAGACACCGAGCCCGCTGCCGAAGAATAGAGCATCCGTGAACAATTGCCCGTTCTGCCGTATTGTCGGAGGCGAGATCAACGCCACAGTCCTGTTCGAAGACGACTTGGTACTGGCATTTCTCGATATCGCGCCGGTCAATCCCGGACACACCCTGTTGATTCCGAAAGAGCACCACACCAGCGTGACGACTGTACCCGCGGACTGCCTGTCGCGGATGATCAGCCTGGCACCCAAGCTGGCACAGCACATCAGCCGTGTTGTCGACGGCGACGGCTTCAACCTGCATCTGGCAAACGGCGCCTGTGCCGGCCAAACAGTGCCGCATTGTCACTTGCACATCGTCCCGCGTCTGCCCACCGACGGTTTCAACTGGGGCTGGCGCAGCCTTGACGAACTGCCGGCCGCCGAGCGCCAGTCCCTCGCAGATACGATCCGAAAAAGGTTGCAGGAATCGCAGGTGTAATCACTTTTATCTTGATGAACGGAAGATACTGTTATATAAAATTTCTATAGAATAAGGACCGCGTATGGGCGTCAATGAAACGTACCTAGAAGGTGTCCGGCGAATCGTCGCAGACGATTCACGGTACACCCCCGAAGCTTATTTCTTCATCCAGGAAGCCGTTACCTACACGGCCGGTCGGCTCAAGCGTCGTGGCGTCGGTGATAACCAGCACATCACTGGTAAGGAACTGCTCGACGGCATCCGTCGGCACGCCCTCGCCCAGTTCGGACCGATGTCGCGCCTGGTCTTCGGCGAGTGGGGCATCCATTGCACGGAAGACTTCGGCAACATCGTCTTCAGCATGGTCAGCCACAATCTCCTTGGTGCCAGTGATGAAGACACAATCAACGACTTTCGCGATATTTACGATTTTGAAAAAGCATTCGTCGAAGAATTCCTTCCCGACAACAAAGACGTAGACATCCCCACGATCGGCTGACTGACGGCTTATTTCGTTCCGTTGAACTCCGCCTGCCGAGATCTGATTTATGCCGTGCTGCCTTCGCTGGCAACACGCCGACGGTGCCGGCGAAACAGCTGCACAATCAGTAAGACGATCAAGGCGACGGCCGTCGCCGAGCTTACTTTCGCGCCGGTCGCAAGGCTTTCCGGTTCGTAGCGCAATTCAAACGTATGCGTGCCCGCACTGACCAGGACCCCGATCAGGGCATGGTTGACCGGGAACACGTCGTACGCTTTTCCCGTGTCAGAATCGACAGCTCGCCAGCCGCGGCGATAGCTGTCCGTCACGACAATCAGCGTTGGTTCACCAGCCGTACAACGAATCGTCGGCCTGTTGTAATCGGGTACCGCAGATATATCGATTCCGCCCGTGACCACGGTTGGTGGATGCTCCGGCAATGATTCCGGCCTATCCCCGGCCGTAACGATCGCTTTTGCTGAAGGATCGAAATCCGGCGCAGTCAGACGGTTCAATGCTGTTTCACTGTCGGGCACAATTTCCCAAGTCGCCGGCACAAAGGCGCGCGGCAATGCACCGGAGAGTTCAAATACCTTGTACTGCTCGTCGGCGTACACCTCTGTTGCGCCCGGAATGACGTGCTGCGGCGCCCCGATCACATATCGCAGTCGTAACAACGCGAACAAGCGATGAATGCGTCTGACGTCGAGGTATTCATCAACCCTTGCCATCCTGTTTCCCTGTGTGGCATCGACAAGTTCCGCGTAGCGCCGCGCAACATCCGGGCCGTAGCCCCAAAGTCCGTGCCAGCCATTGGCCATGCTCCGGTTGCTCAGAACGCTGTCAATGAACAGTACGCGTGCATCGCCGATGACGTCCTGTAATTGTGCGGTCATCAACGCCGGCAGCGGCAAGTCATCTTCCGCAAATTGACGCCGGGCCTGCCATGAAAAGTGGGCCAACTCGAGCCCGGCGACGATCATAAGCGCAGCCGGCAACCATCGGCGTGCCCGGTTCAGGCTGAAGAGCAAACCCAGCAGCGTGGCGACCAAAGCGGCTTGTGTGAGCGAGGAGCGGGTCAGCGCGATCGCCTGAACAACGAACTCGGAGCGGGCGAATCCCTCCGGCCCCAACGTTGCCAGCCCGCTTTCGGCAAAACTGCTAATGACCGATCGCCAGGCGACTGGTGAAACGAATAATGCAGCAGCAGCCAGTCCGGCAGCTGCTGCCAGGGCGACGATGCCTATGCCAGAAAACCGCCACAGTCGGCCGGCGTCCGAATTCATCGATTCAGCTGCACCACTGCATACACGTTGCAGCCCTGCCGCGGCTGCCAGCGCCAGAAAAAGATGGGCAACAAACATCGTGTCGGCCGGGCCACGAAAGCGTCCGAACATCGGCAGCCAGTCGTACAACAGCCGGTGCACCGGTGTCGCGCTGCCGAGCGCCACTGCCAGCGCGCCGACAACGATGACGATCACCGCTGTACGGAACTTCAAGCGTTTGCAGGTGAGCCCGTAAGTGGCCAGCAGCAGCCCGCAGACGCCGAAAAACAGACAGTTCGTGTGGAAGTACCATCGTCCCCAGTAGGTGACGTCGTTACTGCCGCCAAAGACAAATGGCACGACCAGCGTTGCCAATGAATCCCAGCCAATACTGTAGGAAGATGCCGTGGCATAGTCGACACTGGTGCTGCGCGTGGATTCTGCGGCAGCCTCGAGACCCGGCAGAATCTGGATGGCCGCGAGCCCCGCACCAATCAGATAAACAACGGCGAATAGCCCCAGCGAACGACCTAACCGCTGCAGACGACGACGACGTTGGGGAATATCGGCGCTCGCCACCCAGCCAGTCAGGACACAGTAGATTCCAGCGAACAAGGCTGTGAGGAAGGCGATCTCGGGAAAGCCCGCCAGTTGCTGCAGTGCCACGATTACCGCGCCGGCAGTCACCCAGACCGCCGTTGGGCGTGTTCGCAGCCGATCAAGAACCAGCAGGATGCCCGGCGCCCAGGCGATGGTGTCGAGATGCGGCAGGTGCCCGCCCGCGATGCGAGTGTATACAGGGCCGGAGAAGACGAAAAGCAATGCCCCGAATAGCCGCGCCGGACGTTGCAGCGCGTGCCCCCCGAGCCAGCCGTATGTCAAGCCGCCCGCGATCATCAGGTGCAGAATGAATTCGCAATTGATCGCTGTCGTTGTGGACAGCAGGAGGTAGATCAGATTGAGCGGGTACAGCACCGCCGCCTGGAAACCGCCGAGCAGCGGCACGCCACCAAAGATGTACGGATTCCACAGCGGCAGGTTCCCGGCCGCCAGCTCGGAAGCAGTCAGTTGCCGCCAATCTGCGAACAGCAGGTGCACATCAAAGTAGCGGGTGGACAGAACCGTCGAATCGCCGATCAGCAGGTCGGCAAAGCTGATGAGGATCACCCCTGCCAAAATACCGAGAGCAGCGGTATCCCGCTTCAGTTCCTGTCTGGCTTCTGTTGTCACGCCGGCACCGGCGCGTGGTAGCGCGTGACCAGGTGCCGTATCGTCAAGCCTTGCACCAGAATCGAGAAAACCACCACTGTGTAGGTTGCCGTCAGCAGGACGTCCCGCGTGGTGCTCGGCGGCAGTGACAGAACCAGCGCAATGGAAATGCCGCCGCGCAGCCCGGCCCACGTGATGATCGGAATGGCGCCCCTGGAAAACGTCCGGGATCGGCCCAGGAGCAGCACGCTGACGGAGACGCAGATGAAGCGCGCCAACAGCGTGATGCCGATGGCAACCACTCCGGCAAGCAGGGCCATGCCAGTCGCCGAAACAACCAGCATCTCCATGCCGATGAGTACGAACAGCACGGCGTTAAGAATCTCGTCGATCAGCTCCCAGAAATTGTCGAGGTGCTCGCGCGTCTTATCCGACATGCCAGTGCGGCGGCCAGTGTTGCCGATCATCAAACCAGCGACGACTATGGCGATAGGCGCGCACAGATGCAACGCTGCAGCCAGCGCGTAACCGCCCGTCACCAGAGCCAGGGTCAGGAGGATTTCGACCTGATAATTGTCGACGCTGCGGATCATCAGAAAAGTCAGCCAACCGGCAATCAGCCCGAACACCGCACCGCCGATAGCTTCCTGAACGAACAGCACCGTGATATGCTGCAACGACGCTTCGTGCTCACCAGTCGCGATACCCAGCAGCACCAGAAACACAACGACGGCGATGCCGTCGTTGAACAGCGATTCGCCGACGATCTTCGTCTCCAGCGATTTCGGGGCCTTGGCTTTCTTGAGAATACCCAGGACAGCGACGGGGTCCGTCGGCGTGATCAGCGCACCGAACACCAGGCAGTAGATGAACCGCAGCTCCAACCCGATCACATTGAAAAAACAGTAGGCCAGGCTGCCGACGATAAAGGTCGAACCGACAACACCGATGGTCGCCAGCACCCCCACCACTTTCTTCTGCTTCGCCAGGTCCTGCCAGTGGACCTGCAGTGCGCCGGCGAACAACAGGTAGCTGAGCATGCCGTGCAGCAGCGTCTCACTGAAATCGATCTGCTGCAGTACCGACTCGGCACGCTCGCGGATACCGATGCCGAAATGCCCCAAAGCAATAATCACCAGTGAGATCAGCAGCGCGATGAACATCAGCCCAATCGCCGTCGGCATGCGGACCCAGCGATAGTTGACGTAACTGAGGACCGCCGCGATCGTGACTAGGATTGCGATGATTTCAAACATAGACATGCGAACGACTTTATCCCGTTAAATCAGTTTGGGCCGGTCAGGTGGCCGGGACAGCCTCCGACCGCTGCCGCCAACGCCGCCAAAGGCGGAGCCAGAACATGCCCGCCATGACAGTCATCAGCGGCAGGCAGGGGAGCTGGTAGCGCGGCAGCAGCACGGGACCAGGGAGAACCAGGTAATAGACTACGAAGGCGAGAAAGAAAAACCCGAGAAACCATTGGCGCTGCAACAGCCAGCGTCCGAGCTGCAGGAAACAACCGAGATAGGTGAAGCCGACAATCGCCAGCAACGGCGCCAACGGCAGCAGCAGCCACAGCCGGTCGCCAAAGTAATGTTTCACCGCCGCCACCAGCCCCTGACGATGAAAGACGTCGAGCGTCCCCTGTCCCGTCTCTGTAAGCCCCAGCAGCTCAAGAAACGTCGGAGCGTCGGGAAGCAGGATTGGCGGCTGACAGTGCAGCCACGTGTATTGCCACAGATTGTCGCGGATGATCGGCCGGGCCCTGTCCAGCAGGTATCCGGTCTGTGCATCAATGCTGGCGTAGGCCGGGTCATTTGCGAAAACGGCTGCTGTCTCCGCCTGCCAGCGCTGGCGCAGCACCTCTGCCGATTCGCCGGTCAACACGGAGACCAGCGCCGCACAATTGTGGTAGTAGAGCGTCTTGCCGATATTGCTACCCAAGCGGAAGCCGGCACCAGCCTGCTGGTTTCGGAACATCCACGGGGTGATGACAGCAAGAAACACTACGACGCAAACGACCACGCCAAGCAACCGCTTCGCCCACGACTTGCGGGCAAAGATCAGAACCAGAAAACAACACGGCACGATCCACGTGATCCCGATCGGCTTGATCAGCGTGGCAATACCGTTGAGACCGATTGCCAGCCACAGATCGATCAGTCGCTCCTTGAAATAAAACCGCGTGAAACAATAGAACATCCACGCCGCTACAAATGTAAACAGCGTGTCCGACAGAAACATGGGGGCGTGGGCGATGCTGGTCAGATTGGTGGCGTACAACGCTGCAGCAAGGGTACCAACACCGGTACCGCCAAACATCTGTCCGGCCCGGAAGATCGGCACACAGACGAGAACGCTGAGTACACAGAACAACAGCACGGGCAGTCGGTAATCGGCAGCGACAGTGCCGGCGTTACCGGTGATCCCCAGGACGAACGACAGGAACACCGAATAGCCAGGCGTGCGCAGCGTCGCCGGTACGGACGATCCGGGCGCTTCCATAAGTGCATTGTCGGTCAACAGCGCCTGGGCGGGATTGAGATAGGTCTTCGAGTCCGGACGCATGAACCGCTGCGTACTGCCAAAGGCCGGCAACGCCAAGGCCAAGCGCAGCAACAAAGCGACCGCCATCACCGCCAGCAGCAGCCGATTGGCATAGGACCCGGTCCTCTGCCGAGCCGCTGCAGCCGGCAGTGTCGCCATCCTCTGACGAACCGTGCCCATCGGGCGCAGCCGCCAGGAAAGTGCCGTCCACAAAGCCATGACCCCGTCACGCCAGCCTATCTTCTTTCCTTCGTCAATCTTGCGCGGCGTGTAGCTGACCGGAACCTCAGCAATGTCATACCCCAGGCGCAGCAGTTTTGCAGTAATCTCCGGTTCCCATTCGAAACGGTCGCCTGTGAACGGCAGCGTGCGGATCAGCGGGCCATCGAAGGTCTTGTAGCAGGTCGGCTCATCGGTCATGCTGGCCCCATACAACAGGTTCATCCAGCAGGTGACTGCCAGGCCGCCGGCATAGAAGGCCAGCGACGAATGCATGCGGTTCTCCGCCAGACGCTCTCGCGAACCGTAAACGACACTGGCACGGCCGGCGAGAATCGGCTCGATACACCGGCGGTAGTCCTGCGGATCGTACTCAAGGTCGGCGTCCTGAATGATGACAACGTCGCCGCTCGAAACCGCGATGCCGGCACGGACCGCCGAACCTTTGCCGCCGTTCGGTTTGTCGATGACCCGTACCATCGCACCAGTGTCTGCCGGTAATCGGGCCTGCCACGCTTCGACGCAACCGCGGCTGTCGTCCGTGGAACCGTCGTTGACGATAATGATTTCCCGGCCTATCGGCAGGTCAACGGCAAGCACCCGGTCGAGAAGCTCCGTGATCGTAGCTTCCTCATTGTACAACGGGATGACGATGGACAGCGTCTTGTCAGCCATCAATAACGGATGCGAAACTGCGTTTCGTCGGGTAGCGGTTCAATTGTCTCGACATCAACACGGTTGACCCTGGCCATTGACGGGCCGTCCGACAGTTGCTGCTGCAGCGCGATGAGCGCCGTCGCGACACCCTGGGCCTCGAGCTCGACACTGCTGTCGGCGCAGTTGCGGGCCCAGCCGATGAGGCCGAGCTCCTGCGCCGTAATTTGGCAGAAGTACCGGTAGCCGACACCCTGCACGCGACCGGAGACAACAACATGGATTCTCTGTACCGCCATTGTCAGGTCACGGGATTGGGAATTGACTGAAGATTCAGGCATGGGGCCATGTCAGCGTAATGATAGTAACAAGGCACTAACGCAGGGCGCTGACACCACCGCCCTTGGCGGCACGGACAATTTCCGCCTCGATCTGGCTGCGCGTCACCATGGTCGTGTCGCCCGGTGTCTCCTGCACCAGGATGCCGTGCGCGGCACCCCATTGGACTGCGTCCGCAGCCGATCTGCCGTCGAGCAGCGCCGCGACCACGGCGGAGCAGAAGGAATCGCCGCCACCAGTGCGATCAGCAATTTCAACATTCTCCCGGACGGTTGCGCGGTGTATCGAATCGTCGGCTACGTCATACAGCACGGCACCCCAGTTAATACGGTCAGCGGAAAGTGCCCCACGCAGTTGCGTACCGATATACATGAGGTTCGGATAGGCCTGCGAAACGGTGCGCAGCGTATCGGTGTAGGCGTCCAGCCATTCTTCAAAGCTTGCGTCCTTCGCCAGTTCCCTCGTATCGTAACCAAGAGCGTCCGCGAAATCGTCATGGTTGCCGACCAAAAAATCAACGTGTGGCACAATCTCGCGGTTGATGGACCGGGCGCGTTCTTTGTCGGGCTCGACCTTCGAGCGGTAGTTCAGGTCGAACGAGCGGCCTGTGCCGTTCTTGCCGGCTGCCTCCATAGCCTCCAGGGCCATCGCTGCGGTCTTCTCTGACAGCAATGTGAGGATGCCGCCGGTATGAAACCAGCGCGCGCCGAGCTCGCCGAAAATATGCTCCCAATCAATGTCGCCCTGGCCGAGTTCACGGATAGCCGTGTGGGCCCGGTAATAGTCGGTGACCGAGGGCAGCAAGCCTTTGCCGGCCCAGGTGAAACTGAGGCCGTTGTGCAACGAGCCTTTGGCATCGGTGCTGAACTTGCCTTCGCCTTTGGTGTTGAACCAGACGATGTGTGTGGTGTCGACACCGGCCTCGCGCAGCTGATTCTCAATGTTGCGGCCGACAGTGTCGTCTACCAGGCCAGTAATGACCGCCGCACGCAAACCGAAGCAGTAGCTCAGACCCTCCGCAACATTGGTCTCGCCGCCGCCGTGCCAGATCGCGCTGGTACGGGCACGGGCCATTGGGACACTGCCCGGATCAACACGGAGCATGACCTCGCCGAGCGAGATACAATCATACTTTGTTTCAGATGCGGATTTCAGGTGCATGCCTGCCATTGGTGTTCCTCCTGCCAAGCGTGAGTCAAGGCGCCAAAGATAACCAACACCTCTCGAGAGTCAAGATCGGGATGCCGGAGTTCACCTTTCTGTCCCCTTTTAAGGTCGTATGTAGTAAGATGTCTAACCAATTCCAGTGATAGAGATCGGGGTATCGTTGCCAACTGATATTCTTGTGAATCATGACCGAATCCGACCATCGGAAAAACCCCGCCTGATAAGGGAATCCGCGATTTTTTCGGCGAAAAACCCTTTTAATTTCGCGGGTTTCCGTGGGTCGACTCAGACTAAAAATATGGAATTGCGGCAGCATCATAGGGTTACCATTACCTAAATTCCGAGATTTTTACAAAAAAAATCCATTAAATCAACGAAAACCTTATACCACGTACGTTTGCGCGATTCATGCTTCATAACCATTTGTAAATTCAATGAATACATATTTACTGTTTCATCGGCATCCGCCAGCCTCAGGGTTGCTGATGCAGGCTGAAATGCGCCAGCGTCATCCACATGATGCATGATCTCTCATTGACATTATCAGGTAGTTTGACAAATTATGGTGTCGGGACAGTACGTATAAGCCTGACATGCCAATCACTGGAACTGTAATTTATACTTCTTAGGGAGGGCAGCCTATAGGTCCGCGATTGTAGTGAATAATCAATTCTTATTCGCAGGTTCCGACTGCGGGACCAATTTTCAACCCCAATCCAAAGGCATTATATCATGGCAGCAAAAAATGTAACCAAAGGCAGTCTCATCGACGCCGTCGCCTCAGACGCAGGAATCTCCAAGAAAGCAGCGGGCGACGCCCTCAACAGCGTCATCAACACCATTACCAAGAACTTGAAGAAAGGGACGAAAGTCGCGATCCCCGGGTTCGGCACATTCCAGACTCGCAAACGCAAGGCGCGTACGGGTCGTAACCCCCGGACTGGTGAATCGATCAAGATCGCTGCCGCCAAAGTCCCTGCCTTCACCGCCGGCAAAGGCCTCAAGGATGCTGTAAACGGAAGAAAATAAGTCGTTTCAGTATGTCCATCTCAAAAGGCCGGCAACCCAAGTTGCCGGCCTTTTAGTTTTTTCAGGCAGTGCAATCTTCGGTAGCCACACGCGTTGAGTGATTGCGGATTCGACGGACGGTAGCTCGGCGAGTCAAGATTCCTGCAGTCCGGTCCCGGTGCACTCAGTGATGCGCAGTTTTCCGAACAAACTTTCTTCGGCTACAGCAGTATCAACGTCAAATCACCGCTGCGAACTGTCTGCGGCACGCCGGTTTCATCGACGATCACGATGCTGCCATCGATCGCGAACTCTCGGACAATACCGGTAACGCTCGCCATAGCGCCGTTGATGCTGACCCGACGGCCGACCAAGCCGCTGGCATCGCACCATTCGGCATAGATCTGTTCGAAGCCGTGGCTCTGGCAGGTGGCACAGGCAGCGTTGAAATATCCGGCCAACCGCTGCAGGCAGTCGTCGCGGTCGATGTCGCGGTCGAGGTGGGCGCCAACGGCAGTTGCCGGCTTGTCGATCACAGCGAGTTCTGCCGGCGACATATTCAGGTTGATGCCGATACCTGTGACAACCGCCTCGACGGCACCGGCAACAATGCGGCTCTCGGTCAGCACGCCGGCAAGCTTGCGGTCACCGGCATAAACATCGTTCGGCCACTTGATCCAGACGCCTTGGACGCCGTAGTCCTGCACCGTATTGTATGCAGCCAACGACGCGATCTGCGGCAACACGGCCGGATCGAGCCGCTGGAAAGGTGGTTTGAGGATGATCGAGACATACAGGTTGCAGCCCGGCGGGGAATGCCAGGCGCGTCCCAAACGGCCGCGGCCTGCTGTCTGGCTGTCCGCCACAACGAAAGTGCCGCTGGCCAGCGAAGCTGCCTCACGCATGCAGTAGCTGTTGGTCGAATCGACCTCAGCAAGATAGATAATACCGTCGTCCGGATGCATCATGTCAGAATCGAGTGACATTTATTATTATCGCCGTGACACCGGTGAGCTGTGCCGCGAGACGGTGCTCAGCGAAGGCATGATCAAATTCGCCTACCAGCAGGCTGGCGGCCGCGGACCGACATCGTTGGTCTTCCGTCATTCATGGGCCAGCCGGCTGCTCAGCGTTTACTTCAAGTCTCACTTCTCGCGCGGCCGTGTCCAACGCACGATCGACCAGCTCGACATCGATCCGTCGGCGTTTCGCGACGCCGTCGATACTTTCGCCTCGTTCAACGATTTTTTCACGCGCCATCTCAATCTCGAATGCCGCCCGTTCGACGCCGCTCCGACCGCCCTGGTATCGCCGGCAGATGGACGCATCCTCGTTTATCCCAGTCTCGAAGGCGCCACGGTAATCCCCGCCAAGGGGCGCCCGTACACTGTCGACGAACTGCTGTTGGAAGACGCCAGCGCCTTTCACAACGGCACAGCAATAGTGATACGGCTGTGCCCGGCCGATTATCACCGCTTCCATTTCCCATGCGACGGCCGTATCGTCGATGACCGGCAGATCCCCGGCTTGTATCACTCCGTCAATCCGGTGGCCCTGGCACTTGGCCTCAAAATTTTCTGCGAGAACCGGCGTTGCTATTCGCTGCTGGACACACCACAGTTCGGCCGTGTCGCGATGATCGAAATCGGCGCTTTCGGTGTCGGCAGTATCGTGTGGACGTTCGAAGACACTTCAGTAAAGAAGATGCAGGAGCGCGGCTATTTCGAGTTTGGCGGCTCGACCATCGTGCTGCTGCTGGAGCACGGCCAGGTGCGGCTCGCCCCAGACCTGATCAAACACAGTGCGAACGGTTTCGAAACGCTGGTACACGTCGGTGAAACGATCGGCACAGCGCTCGACAAGTGACACCGCCGCCTGGGCCTGTCAAATGAAATGGGATTATGCAGACAATGCAAGATACCTTATCCGTAGCAATCGGCGACGATCCGTATTCTTCGACAATTGCCCAGTCAATCATGTCGCAACTCGCGTCACTGGCAGACATTCGGTCATCTGTCCACCGCGGTTCCCGACAACTGGGATGTATTGCGCAAGCAATAGCCTGCGGGCGCTTGCCGATTGCACGGGGCTCACTACAATAAGATACCTTTGTGTTGTGCAATCAGCATGCCTGTACCTGGTAAGCCGCAGTCTGGAGAGTAACCACACGTCCGATCGACTATGGAATCTCTAAAACTCACCGACCTTCGAAGTACTCTGATCCGGCAAGAAGAGACGATCATTTTCTCCATGATCGAACGCGCCCAGTTCTGTCACAACCCGCCGATCTATGAGCCAGGTGCCATCGCGATCCCCGATTTCGATGGCAGCTTCTCTGATTACCTGCTGCAGCAGACCGAGCACATACATGCGCGGGTGCGCCGCTACACCAGCCCGGACGAACATGCGTTCTTCGGCGACCTGCCGGAACCCATACTGCCGTCGCTGGCGTATCCGGCCCGTATCCTCGATACCGGAATCAACGTCAACGACCGCATCCGCCAGATCTATCGGGCAAACATCCTGCCGGCTATCTGCCCACCCGGCGACGACGGACACTACGGGTCCAGCGCCACCTGCGATGTCGCCTGCCTGCAGGCGCTGTCCAAACGCATCCATTACGGCAAGTATGTCGCCGAGTGCAAGTACCAGGCAGAAACCGGGCCATACACCGAGCTGGTCGTGGCCGACGACCGCGCGGGCATCCTGGATCGACTGACCAAGCCGGAGATCGAAGCCGACGTCCTCGAACGCGTCCGCCACAAAGCAGCGGCCTACGGGCGCGACATTTCGGATGAACCGGTCGGCGGCGGCGACCTCGATCCCGCAGCCATACAGACGATATATCGCAACTACATCATTCCGCTTACCAAAGACGTCGAGATCGATTACCTCATGCTGCGGGCCCATACCTGAGGCAAACATGTACGAGAACAAGACCGTTGCCGCAGTTGTCCCCTGCCACAACGAAGAAACCTAGATCACCAAGGTGATCGAGACCATGCCGGATTTCGTCGACAGCCTCATTGTCGTCGATGACTGCAGCAGTGACAGTACGATTGCAACCGTCAAAGCTCTGGCGGCAACGAATGCGCGGGTGCATCTGATCGAGCACGAGCACAACGAAGGCATCGATGTCACTGTCGTGATGGCCGGCGACGCACAGATGGATCCGGGTGACCTGCCGGCGATCATCGGCCCAGTCGCCCGTGACGAAGTCGATTATTGTAAAGGCAATCGGCTGTTCAAGGTCATTCCGCGTATGCTGATGCTCCTGACGCGGCTGTTTTTCACGCGATTGGTGCACAAAAGTACGTCATCCGCGATTTCCACCCGCTGGTACTGTTCTACGCCGCCGCCGGGGCGACGCTGCTCGCCTTCTTCGTCTGTTTCGTACCCCTGCTGATCGTTTTCGGCACGTCATTGCGGATCGATCCGGCCACTGCCAACATCCCCGACATCAACGCCCTGGCCGGCGGCTTTCTGTTCATCTCCGCAGTACAGTTTTTCCTGTTCGCCATGTTCTTCGACATGGAAACGAACAAGAATTTGAGATAGCCCGTCTGTATGTATTTCCAGAGCGCCGGCAATCGGATGGCGTAGCTCGCCCTACAGCGCCGCGAGCTGCGCTTCCAGCGCCGCCACTTCTTTCTCCGCCGCAGCGAGCTGTTCACGGGTCTGCTGCACCAGGTGCTCCGGTGCTTTCTCGACGTACTTGGGATTGTCCAGCCGTTTGCGGCACGAATCGACGTTCTTCGCGGCCGTCTCCAGGTCCTTGCCGAGACGCTTGCGCTCCTCGTCTGCATCGACCAGGTCATGCAGGTAGATCGTCGTGTCACCCACCAGCGTCGTCGCAGCGTTTGCCGGTTGTGCGGTGTCCTCAGCGATGCCCTCGATCACCGTACGGGACAACGATTCGATCAGTCCGCGATCAGCTTCGAACTGTTCGGCAACTGCGCCCGCAGCAACGATAGAAACCGTCACTTCCTGGCGCGGCGGCACTTTGTGCTGTGTCCGCACCTGGCGCATCGCAGTGATGACTTCCTGCAGTGCCGCGAAATGCACCTCGACCGCGGCGTCCTGCAGAGAGGCGTCGATCACCGGCCAGGGCGCTACGATCAACAAATCAGCAGTGGGTACGTCAATCGTGTCAAGACCCCGTTCGGGCGCCACTTCGTTGAGATGGCGCCAGAGCTTCTCGGTAATGAACGGCATCGTCGGATGCAGCAGGCGCAACACCACATCGATCGATGTCGCCAGTACGTTCCGCTGTGCGGCGCTATGGCGGATCGTCGGTTTCACGGCTTCGACGTACCAGTCACAGAGGTCGCGCCAGAAAAAGTCGTAGAGCGTTTGTGCGTAGTGCGCAAACTCAAACGACTGCAGGGAGCTGTTCACCGACGCCGTGGTCTCCGCCAGGCGCGACAGAATCCAGCGATCCGCCAGCGTCAGTTCGTCACTGCCGCTGGTGTCGTCACTATCGAGATTGGTCAGCGCGAAACGTACGGCGTTCCATAGCTTGTTGGCAAAGTTGCGGCCGGAATCGAATTTCTCCGAAGTGTTGCGTGCCATCGGCATCTCGTCCGTCGGTTCATGGGTGCCCATCGCCACGCCGTAAGACGACAGCATTTTCTTCGAGGCATCGGACGGACAAGTCTGCACCGCCGCCGCCACAACGTGGCCGGTCGAGTCATGGGCCTGCTGCGGCTCCAGCATCTCGCCGTCGTGGTGTGGGCACATCAGTACCACCGGCATGCGCACATCCTGCGTATGCGTCGTCATCGAAGCCAGTGTAAAGCGCATGGCGTCGGAGCCGTGCGAATGAATGATGTCAAACGGATCGACGCCGTTGCCCAGGCTTTTTGACATTTTCTGGCCATGACCGTCCTGGATCATGGCATGCACAAAAACATCGGAGAACGGCAGCCGGTCGAGAAAGTACAGATTGAACATGACCATGCGCGACACCCACAGAGTGATGATCTCGCGGGCCGTGCACAATACGTTGGTCGGGTTCCAGGTATCCAGCACGGCGGCGCCCTCTGGAATGTCGTCGGGAAAATCATCGGGGGCCGGCCAGCCCATCGTCGACATTGGCCACAGTGCCGAAGAAAACCAGGTGTCTAGCACATCCTCGTCCTGCACGAACCCCTGCTGCGCGAGCCATTCGATCGCTTCGCTGTCCCCCTCTTCGCGCACGCACACGTACCACTGCTCACTGCCGATGTCGAGTTTTGAGGCAATGCGCCCGGCCTCTGTCCAGTCATGCAACTTCTCGCTGATCGCCTTGTCGACCTCGTTGCGGCTGCAGTTCCAGATCGGAATACGATGGCCCCACCAAAGCTGACGGCTGATACACCAGTCGCGAATGTTCTCGTGCCAGGATTGAAAGGTCCGGGCATAGCGCGGCGGATAGAACGTCAGATTACCCTGCCATTCCTCATTATCGCCGCCGCTAAAAGCATCACCGTCCTTCCACACACAGCCGTTGCCGTCACTGCGCTGGCCCTTCGTCATGGCCCGCAGGGCGTTACCCGCGAGGCGCTCGTCGGTGACGCGCACGTACCACTGGTCCGACAGGTACGGCTCCACCGGCACATGGCTGCGGTAGCTGTGACCAACGGCGTGCCGATAGTCGCGCACCTCAGCGAGCAGTCCGTTCTGCTCGAACCACTCGATGATCGCCTGGCGCGCGTCGTAGCGGTCCATCCCGAGAAACGCTATCGCCGCCTCCGCCTGGCCCGACTCGAACTCCTCCGCCGGCCAGCCGTCGTCGCGAGAAATAGAGCCGTCCGGTGCCATGATATTGATAGCGCCCAGAGTCATCTCATCGGTGTGCCGTTGCCAGACCTCATAGTCGTTCGGGTCATGGGCCGGCGTCACCTTGAGGAAGCCCGAAGAGAACTTCGCTTTTTCATCTCGGCTCTCCGCATCAGGGAGCACCACGTAATCGTCGACGATGATCGGTATCTCACGGTTGACGATCGGCAGTCGCACGGTCTTCCCCACGAGCATACCGGCCAGCGGATCGTCTGGGTTCATAGCCACAGCCGTGTCACCAAGCATGGTTTCGGGGCGCGTCGTGGCGACGGTCACGTACTCGATCGTTTCGCCGTTGTACGTCACCGGTTCTGTCAACGGATAGCGCATGTACCAGAAAAATCCGTCGATATCATGCATCTCCACTTCGTCATCAGCGAGTGCGGTGCGGGTCACAGGATCCCAGTTCACCAGGCGCTTGCCGCGATAGATGAGGTTGTCACGAAAAAGCCGGTAGAACCCCTCACGCACGGCGCGGGTACAAACCGGGTCCATCGTGAAGCGCTGACGTTCCCAGTCACAGGAGCAACCCATCGCAACCAGTTGCGCGGTGATGCGCTCCTCGTATTCGTCTTTCCACGCCTGGATGCGCGAGACGAAATCGTCGCGCGCGAAATCCGTGCGGCGCTTGCCTTCCTCGGCGAGCACCCGTTTCTCCACGACAGTCTGTGTAGCGATGCCGGCGTGGTCGGTGCCGGGCATCCACATCGTGTTGTCCCCACACATGCGGCGCCAGCGTGTCAGGATATCCTGCAGCGTGTTATTGAGCGCGTGCCCCATGTGCAGCGCCGCGGTCACGTTCGGCGGCGGGATGACGATGCTGTACGGGGTGGCGTCACCGCCGGCCTCGGCATGAAAGGCCGCCGCTTCCTGCCAGGCAGCGGCCACCTCGGGCTCCACTTCGGCGGGAGTATATGCTTTTGCCAGCTCAGTCGCCATCGGTCACCTGTGTTGTGTCTCAGCGGGACCTGAAAGATAGATCGAATTGACCCCAGACCAAACCGCTTCACGAGATTTAAGGCAAAGTAAAAGATTGTCCGCGTCCGTTCATTCTATCCTCGCTTATCGACCCGATCCGAAACCAACAACCGGATCGCGGCAGCAGCAGCAGTTGCACCGCTGAATGCCGGGCCCCGCGATGGCGCGGGACGAATCTGTTCGGCGGTAAATACAATCTATATCTATGCACCGTCCAGAATCCTTCTACCCGGATTCCTGCTGGAGAATAGTATCGGAACATGAGCTTCCGACCGGGGGTGGAATTAAGACCGAGTGGGCGATTGCATTGAAGTATTTCAGTATGATTTTCCAGGTGTTTCGCACCCCTTCCTGCATTGCCGTATATCTATTCTGCGTTCTACACGATCAACCCTGCTGACCTTCTCTCCGTTTTCAGCTGGCCGAGCCCACAATCACTCTCCCCCCGCAGCCAAGTTGGTAAGCCTTAATTCGGACCGTTGCATTGCAGATGGACTGGAGTATTATTTGGTAAGCGGCAGTCAAATATCCCCAATGCGGCGATGCCGCCAATCAAAACGATAGAATCCAGCCATGAGAATAGATTGCATCGTTTGTACATCTGACTTGATCGAGGAGTGGATCGGTGTCCTGACCGAAGGCGATGAAGACCAGGAGTCGTTCCTTCGCGAGGAGATGGAAGGCTTCAATTCCTACGACGGCTTCTCCCAGTTTGAGATTTCGATCCTGTACCAGTGCATCGTCGGAGGTGATATCGACTACACGCGCTGCATCGCCGAGTTGCATGCCGAAATCGATCCAGACAAGGGCCCGTGGATTATGGCAATGAACGCAGCGGCAGTCGCCGTCCTGTCTGTCGCCGATATCACCCGCAACATCGCAGAAGCCTGGACGGCTGCCGCCAATCGCTTCGCTCCCGAGCGCTCGAGTCATCACGAGCAGTGTATGACGCTTAAGGCCGCCGAGGAACTCGCCGGGCTGTGTCGTAAAGCGGTCGACGGTGAGATGGACTTGTATATCTCCTATTACGAATAGTCATGATCGCCCACATCGATCACGTCAATATCTCCGTTCAGGACCTTGCCAGGTCGGTGCATTTCTACAGCGAACTGCTTGGTTTCGAAAAGACGGCGGACGCCCATCTCGAAGGGGAATGGATCGAAATGATTGTCGGGCTGAAGGGTGTCGTCGCAGATGTCTCGTACGTGCAGCCGCCGGACGACGGGCCGCGTATCGAGTTGATCAAGTACCACGCCCCAGCCGGCACTGCCACCGACACGAACTCGCTGCCCAATACTCGGGGCTTGCGACACCTCGCCTTCCGTGTGACTGACATGGACGGCATCTACGAACGACTGACGGCAGCGGGTGTCGAATTCATCGGACCGCCGGTGATCGTGCCGCCCAGTGTCGCCACCCACGACGCCGGCCACAAGAAGCTGTGCTACTTCTACGATCCCGACAGCGTCCTCCTCGAGCTGGCAGAGTACACCTGAACGGATGACGGGCAGTGGCATTGAGTGCGCGGAGCGGTCGAGCGCTACTCATTCACTGCGGCAATAACTTGCAGCGCGGTCTTTGGAAACGGGTATTGATCGATCTTTTCCCATGACACCCACTGCAACTTGTCGTGGGTGTTCGTTTCGAGGCCGCCGCCGGCGTACCGGCATTTCCAGGCAGTGAGCGTGATCTGGAAGTGTGTGTATCCATGATTTACGGTGCAGTACACCTGCTCCGGGGTCACACGTACCCCGGTTTCGGCTGCGACTTTCTGTGCAACGAAATCCGCTGTAGACTCCACACTCGTATGCTTGCCGCCGGGAAACTCCCACAGACCGCCGAGCATGCCATCAGCCGGGCGCCGGCCAATCAGGACCTTGTCGTCGTTCCAGACGACACCGACTGCAACATCATAGTGCGGCCGCGGTTTGCGCTTGCTCTTTACCGGGAGCGCAGCGGTCAGTCCGTCACCATACGCAACGCACGATTTCTGGAGAGGGCACTCGGCGCATATCGGCTGCCGCGGTCGGCAGATCAAGGCACCGAGCTCCATCATGCCCTGGTTGAAATCAGACGGTGCGACGGTCGCAATGACCGGCTGCAACCGCTCGAACACAGATCTTTTAACCTTCTGTTGGGTGACGTCGTCATAGTCTCCGAAGAGTCGTGTAAAGACCCGCAACACATTGCCGTCGACCACCGGCACCGGCTCACCAAAGGCGATGCTGGCAACGGCGGCAGCAGTGTACGGCCCGAACCCCGGCAATTTTCGAAGTTCGCAAAAGGTGTCGGGCAGGATGCCGTTATGCAGGCCGACAACGACGCCGGCGGCCTTGTGCAGGTTGCGGGCACGCGAGTAGTATCCGAGCCCCTCCCACTGCTTCAGGACGTCACCCAGATCAGCAGCAGCAAGGTCTTCCACGGCGGGAAAAGACTCGCGGAACCGGTGGAAGTACGGAATGACCGTATCAACCTGTGTCTGCTGCAGCATGATCTCGCTGATCCACACAGCATACGGCCGGGGATCACTGCGCCACGGCAATTCTCGCGCGTGCGTGTGATACCATTGGATCAACAGATCTGGCCAGTCCGTCGTGCTCATACCAAAACAGTTTTGCTGTGTCTTGCCGTGGAACGGCCCGTTCGGCCGTTGAATGCGAAGGTACTGCGCCAGACATGTGTTTTGTACTGGAACGGCTGCAATAAACAGACAGGAAGGCCCGTTCTACTTCGGGGACGTTGCCGGCATTGGTAATGGGTGCCGGGATGGTCGCGTGATAAACGAACGAGCCAGCGGGTCCACAAGCCGTATCAGCCAATCGCCTGCCCATGCGGTACTGACGCGGCCTGCGTAACGATGGTGTCCGGCTCCTGGACAGGGGCGGCGATTGCCGGTACCAACGCCTTCTCCGCCTGGACGCTGCGCGCCCCGACGAAATCGGCAATGTGTCGATACAAATCGTCACAGCCTTTGCCGTTGACGATAACGTGCCGGTCGGCAGGCACCAGTTCGAATTCCTTGTCTTCGCTGCCAATGGCGCGATAGATGCGGCCGGCGGCGCGAGAGTCGACGGTCGGGTCGTCGCTGCCGTGCATGATCAGCGCAGGTGCCTGGAGTCGCGGCAAGGCACGCATCGCTTCTTTCATGAGCTTGTCGAGCTGGGCCAGGCCGGCGATATAAATGTGGCAGTAGTTGATGTGGGGGTTCTCGGCGGCCGACTCGACGTACTCGATCTGGGCCTTGCTGATATTGAATTTGTCCAGCAAATCATTCCACCAGTGCATGGCGGGCGCGATGGCGGCGTGGATGTCCTTGAGCCGGCTGGGGGCGCATATAGAAAAAATTCCGTCGACCGGCTGGCCAATCTCGGCGGCCGCTAGGAGCGCGATCAGGCCGCCGGTGGAAAAGCCGCCGAGCACGACATGGTCACAGATGTCACGCAGACAGGCATAGCCGCGCAGATATGTATGCAGCCAGTCCTGCCAGTTGATTTCGGCAAGGTTGTGCGGCGCGGTGCCGTGACCCCAGAGGCGCACGGCATAGACATTGTGGCCCTGGCCATGTAGGTGCTCTGCCAGTTGCCGCACTTCGGCAGGCGCCGCCGAATAGCCGTGCGCCAGTACAACGCCGGTGCGTGAATCGGGCGCACGCAGGAGGAACGGTTCCCCGACTTCCATGGAGTGCGAGAGTTTCGGCTCGAAGTACCGACCGTACTGCTGTTCGAAATCATTCTTGTCGGTTACCAGCACAGCGTCCGCCGTCTCCTGGCGCAGAGCCGCGGGATCAGTGTTGATCAGTTTTTCAACGTCGGCAACAACATCGATAAAGGGCTCGAGCTCGTTGCCAATGACGCTCATCGGGTTCTTCACGCGAACACTGTGGAACATGTGATTGAGCCGCAGCTTTTGGTGGTCAATGACAATTTCATCGCCGTCACGCTTCAGAACCTCCATGCGTTCGCCCAGATCAAGAATATCCTCGAAAACAGCTAACTCGCTGTTGGTGAGGAGGCGGACGAGCTCGAGGCCGAGGGTCGGGTGCATCCGGTACTTCGGGTCGTTGCGCAGCTTGAATCCGGCCAGGCAGACCGCGCGACGCAAATGGTCGATCGAGAGGCGATGACTGGTCGATTTCTGCAGGGCGGTGCACACCAGGTGGTCGATGTTGATCGCGGTGTTCGAATACATCGTAGCCATGAAGGACTCGGTGATCTTGCGGCTCTGAGCGCGCAGTAACAAATTGCTCTTGTCGAGCGAACGCAGGATCGGGATGACCTTGCTGGCCAACATGTAGCGTCGCACATAGTCGCCGATCTCCAGCGGCTTGCCGAAGTTGATGTCGATGTCGGTGTCGCGCAGGAACAGATTGCCTTCGATTTCCAGTTCTTCTTCCAGCCGCGGCGGCAACTCGCCGAAGTAGGTCTGGCAGACACGCTTGACGAAGTTCTGCCCAGGGCGCAGCGGGTAATAGCTGATCGTCACGGGCACCAGCACGGTACCGGCAGCCGACAGGTCGTCGACGCCGTCGATGAAGTACTCCCGGCAAAGTGCCTCGACTGCTTCGTTGTCGCCCCGCTCGTGCAGTTGCAGGATCTGGCGTTTGCAGATTTCAGATTTGAGTGCCAGCACGGCAGCGCCACGATGCGGCGGGCCGACATGCCCGGGCGTGGTCAGGCGGACCTTGCCCTTGGTAATCAGTTTCTTGGTCTTGACCATGGCGCCCTCCGGATAGATGACCCAGTTGTGGCGTCCGGACATGAGATTGCCGATGATCAGTTTGTCGCGGTCCTTCTGTTTGGTGGAGACCACGCCCATCTGCTGGAAGTAATTCGCGAGGGGGCCCTTGAACAGCTTGGCGTCCGCCAGCGAGTGGCAGTAATGGCCGGCGTACTTCCAGATGATATAGGGCATGATGAACGTCTCGGCGCGCGTGAAGTGATTAATCACGTACATCGTCGGACGCTCCGAGAGGTTCTCCAGGCCGTCGGCGCGGAAGTTGCTTTTGAGCAAACGATCCAACGCCCGCAGCGTCAGGGCCGTTGTATGGAATGTCGCGCTGGCCATGTCTTTCGTTTGTTTACGTGTTCAAGGATACACTGACGCACCTGTGCGCCCGGTGTCTGGCTGTACCGCTCAAGCCACATCACGGCTCACCGCGACGCGGTCGGAGCCCTCGCGGGTGAGTGCCGGTGCACGATCGACGTCAACGTCGTTCATACAACGGGTGCAGTCGCAGACGATGTCGGTCTCGATCCATTCGTACCGGCCTTCGAGCACACCAGTGCTGACACGGGCGGCCATGCGGTTGTCGTTTTTCTTTATTTTGCGAAAATGATCGGTGATCCGCTGCCTGGCACCGGCGCAAAACAGATCGGCCAGCTCCTGGGGCGAACGGTCTGCCGGATTATCCGCCAGCATGCGCTCAGCCATCGACAGGCTCGCAGTCATGGCAAACAGCTCAGTACCGATATCGACGTAGCGGAACATCAGGAGCTGTTCCTTTTCAAGCCCCTGCTGGTGCTTGACCATGGCATGGAACAGGCCGCGGGCCATGCGCTTGGCCGTCTTGCGGACGAAACCGAGATGCTTGCAGTTGGCACGTGAAAGATGGCGCACGCCGGTGGCGGTAGGCAGGCTGATCCACTGCCGTGGATACCAGCCGGCGTAGAAAGCTGCGGCCTTGAGGCCAGCCTTGAACTTGCTGCCGAAATCGTTGCGTGGGTCCATCAGCGGCATGAGATTCCGGAAGTGCACGTCCATCGCTTCGCGGGCAATGAACAGGCTCATGATCTCGCTGGTACCCTCGATGATGCGGTTGATGCGGATATCACGCTGGATGCGTTCAATCGGGATGCCTGGCTCGCCGCGCTGGCGCAGCGACGACGAGCTCTCGTAGCCGCGACCGCCACGGATCTGCAGCGCCTGGTCGCAAACGCGCCAGGCAGCCTCGGTGCAGAAGTACTTGGCGATGGCGGCCTCGAGACGGATGTCAACATTGTGAGCATCGGCCATAGCGGAAGTAAGCCAAGTGGCCGCTTCGGTAGCGAAGGTGGTGGCAGCCATGTCCGCGAGTTTGTCGGCAATCGCCTGATGCTTGCCAATCTCCTGCCCCCACTGCACCCGTTCATTGGCCCATTTTCGGCAATGATGCAGACACAGCTTGTTGATGGCAGACGACGCGGCGGGCAACGTGAGGCGCCCGGTGTTGAGCGTTGTCAGAGCAATCTTCAGGCCCATGCCCGGTTTGCCGATGATGTTCGCGGCAGGCACCTTGACGTCGGTAAAACTGATGACGCCGTTCTTGATACCGTGTAGTCCCTGGAAGCGGCAGACATGCTCGACCTTGAATCCGGGGCTGTCGGTCTCGACGATGAACGCGGTGATCTGCTGACGTTCGCGGCCATGCACAGTGATCGACTGCGTACGCGTCATGACGATCAGGATATCGGCGATCGGACCATTGGTGCACCAAAGCTTAGTGCCGTTGATGATGTAATTGCCGTCGTCTGTCGGTTCGGCGAATGTCTTCATCATCGCAGGGTCGGAGCCGACGTCGGGTTCGGTGAGGGCGAATGCGGAAATCTCACCTTTGGCGAAGCGCGGCAGGTACTTCTCCTTCTGCTCTTCGGTGCCGAAATTCATGAGCGGCTGGGGCACGCCGATACTCTGATGGGCCGACAACAATACCGCGGTAGAGGCACAAAAGCTGCCGACCATGGCAACGGCGCGGTTGTAGTTGGTCTGTGTCAGACCGAGGCCGCCGTACTTCTTCGGGATCTTCATGCCGAAGCAACCAAGCTCGGCCAACGCGTTCACAGCATGCTGCGGAATCTGGTAGTTGGCGTCGATCTGGTCGGGTTCGATGTGTTTGCGCAGGCAGACTTCGAGTTTCGCGAGGAACTCGTCACCGATTTTCTTATCAGCTTCGGACTGCAGGGGAAACGGGTGGACGTGCTCCCAGTTGAACTCGCCCTTGAACAATCCAGCGACGAAGCTCGGATGCTCCCATACAGTCTCTCGTGCTGCTTCGGCGACTTCGAGTGATTTTTGCTTTTCAGCATTATCTGACAGTTTCATTGTAGAATTCTCTCTGATTACGAGTCATCTGTTGCAGGCGCTCACACGGCTTGAAACGGTCGCCATATTTTTCCGCGAGCTCGTAGAGACGCGTCCAGATATGTTCGGCGCCGAGCTCGTCAGCATAGCGCAGCAAGCCGCCGCGGAACGGCGGGAAGCCGATACCCATGATCATCGCCATGTCGAGGTGCACGGGGTCGGCGACAATCCCTTCGTCGAGGCAGCGGACCGCCTCGTTGACCATGGTCAGCAGGCAGCGGTCAAGAATGTCGTCGTCGCTGCACTGACGCGGGCTGATGTTGTTCGCCTCGCGCCAGTCGCCGACGATCGCCGGGAGATCAGGGTTGAGGACTTGCTTCTTGCCTTGGTGCAGGTAGAAGCCTTTGCCGTTGCCACCTTTCTTGCCAAGCAGGTGGTGGTCCTCACACATGCACTCGAGCAGGGTGGCGTTGGCCATGCGCTCCCCGTAGGCAGCGGCCAGAACAACGGCGCACTTGTGCGCAACGTCGATGCCGACTTCGTCGAGCAGCGTGAATGGTCCCATCGGCATGCCGAAACCGGTCAGCACCCGATCAACGTCCTTCGGACTGACACCCTCCTGCAGCAGCATGACGGCTTCGCTGAGGTACGGAAGCAGCAGGCGATTAACGAGGAAGCCTGGACAGCTCTGCACGACGATCGGGGTCTTGCCCAGACGTTTGCTCAGGGCCACGACCGCAGCAATGGTTTCCGGCGATGTCTCCTTGCCCGGGATAACCTCTACCAGCGGCATGCGATTGACCGGATTGAAAAAATGCATACCGATAAAGCGTTCCGGATGCGGCAGCCCTTCGGCCAGCTCGGTGATCGGCAGGGTCGAGGTGTTGCTGGCGATGATCGTATCTTCCGGCACGTGCTCGGCAAGCTCAGCCAACACCTTGCGCTTGATGTCGAGGTCCTCGACAATAGCTTCGACGACGATGTCCAGATTCCCGAAACCACTGAAATCGGTGGTGCCGCTGAGGTGGTGCATCTTGATGTCGATCTCGCGCTGGTTGTATTTGCGCAGCTTCTTCAATTGCCCGTAAATGTTGGCCGCCGCTTCGTAACCCTTGCCGACAGCCTCCCAGTTGAGATCCTTGAGGCGCGTAGGAATGTCGGCCTTAGTAAAATTCCAGGCGATACCGCCTCCCATGACACCGGCACCGAGCACGCCAACGCGGTTGATCTGGCGGGGCTTGCCGTCGATGACGGCGCCTTTGTCCTTCTTCAGCGCTTCGGAACCATAGAAGAGGTTGATCAGGTTCTTGCTGATTGGTGTGACCGCAAGCTCGCCAAACTCCCGCGCCTCGACCGCCAGCCCTGCGGCCAGGGGCATGCCCAGGGTACGGCGAATCACTTCAAGAGCCTTCAGCGGTGCCGGATAACAGCCTTTGGTTTTTTTCATCAGGTTACGGCATGCGATATTCGCAGTGACCAGGCGAGCGAGGGCGTTGTCCTGCGTCAGCCAGCGGCGGAACGGTCGAGAATTGCGCCGAACCAGGACGGCCTTGCGCCCCGCAGCAGATTTGATATACCCGGCAAATTCGGCGATCTTTTCAGTAGCAAATTCAGCCGGCACTACGGCATCGACAACGCCAAGTTTGAAAGCCTTTCTGCCATTGACCGGTTTACCGCTGAGGATCATCGACAGCGCCTTTGGCATGCCGATGAGCCGCGGCAGGCGCTGTGTGCCGCCGAAGCCCGGGATGATCCCGAGATTGACTTCTGGCAGACCAATCGAGGTCTTCGGGTTGTCGGTGGCAATGCGATACGTACAGGCGAGAGCCAGTTCGAGGCCACCGCCGAGACAGGCGCCATCGATTACAGCGATCGTCGGAAACGGCAGGGCAACGAGGCGATCAAGAATTCGGTGGCCTTTGCTCGCCAGCGCGGCACCGGCCACAGGATCGGTGATGTCGGCAATCTCGGCGATGTCGGCACCGGCAATGAAAATGCCGGGCTTGCCGCTGCGCAGCACCATCAATTCGAGGTCGTCGGTGCCGGCAAGCTGTTTGATGAGGCCGTCGAACTCCTCCATGACAGGCGTCGTCAGCTTGTTGACCTTTTCATCATTCAGGTCGAAAACGATGTCGGCGACCTTGTCGGTGATCTTGATCCGAAACCCATTGGGAGTGGCTGGCATTTCCATTATGCGGCCTCCAGAAGCAGGGCTCCGCCCTGGCCGCCACCAATACACATGGTAGCCAGTCCGACGTTGCAGTTGCGACGGTGCAATTCCTTCAGAGTCGTGATCACCAAGCGAGCACCGGTCATGCCGACAGGATGCCCCAAGGCGATGGCACCGCCGTTGACGTTGAGAATGGCCGGATCGATGGCGCCGACTTTATGATGGCGACCGAAGTAGCGGGCGGCGAATTCGTCCGAGTCGAAAGCCCGCAGATTAGCGATCGCCTGGGCGGCAAACGCTTCATTGAGTTCAACCAACTCGATGTCGCTCATGGTCATGCCGGATCTGTCCAGAGCTTTGACCGTGCTGTAGATGGGACCAAGGCCCATGCGTTGCGGTTCGAGGCCGGCGTAGGCGTAGCCGCGCAGAAAGCCGATGGGTGTGAGTCCGAGTTCCTTCGCTTTCGTTTCGCTCATCACCAGCATCGCGGCGGCGGCATCGGTCAGCGGACAGGAGTTGCCGACAGTAACGGTGCCGTTGTGGCGGTCGAAATAGGGTCTGAGCTTGCCGAGTGCGTCCATCGACTGATTGTCGCGCGGACCGTCGTCGGCTTCTTGCACCGCTTTGTAACACGACGGTACCGGGATCGGCAGGATTTCCTCGGCGAGCCGTCCGCTTTCGATGGCCGCAGCCGCTTTCTTGTGGCTTTCGACGGCGTAGCGGTCCTGTTCTTCACGGGTGATATGGAATTCACGCGCCAAAAGTTCAGCGGTCTTGCCCATGATAAGGCCGCAGACCGGATCGGTCAGGCCCTGGACGATACCGATGACCGGCTTCAGAAAGGACGGTCGAAACTTGCTGATGACACCCAGCTTCTGGCTCAGGGTCTTCGATTTGACGAGGTTCGCAAAAAACTCAGTCATCCGGGGCCCGTACAGCAGTGGCATGCTGCTCATCGATTCGGTGCCGCCAACAATGTAGATGTCGCCGTCGCCGGCCTGGATTTTGGCAGCGGCGGTGGTGAGCGCTTCATTGCCGGAGCCGCAGTTGCGGTGCACGGTGAATGCCGGCAGACCCTGTGGCAGGCCGGCCTTGAGTGCGATGACCCTGGCAATGTTCATGGCATGAGTCGGGTTGCCAACGTTGCCCATGATAAGTTCGTCGATCAGCGCCGGGTCGATTTCGCTACGGGCGATCAGTTCGGTGACGATCCAAGCACCGAGCTGGTCCGCCTGAATATCTTTGAAGACACCGCCGGCTTTGCACATCGGTGTGCGAATACCATCAATTATCGCGATCCGTTCCTTCATGATCTACGCTCTTTTCGTTGTGGTTCAGGCGTTAGCACCGAGGCACGATATTTACAACGTCTGCATTGAAAGGTCCCCCAACCAAGGGAAGCTCCCCTGTGTGCACTGCCTCTATATATACAGATGACATCCGTCATGTGTTGGTTTCCGATCAACCCCGTTTTTACTTGTGACGATTGTCACATACCCCTGAAACCACGCAATTAGTGTTCCATGAATCGGAACGCAGCAGTGGACCGGCAATTTCCCTTTTTTGGGGGGGACTATGTGTGCATGCCCTTGACAACTGTCCGAACCGGCATTATCGTTTCCATCAGTAACGTTACTCAAGGTATCGTTTCTTTACGGTGCGCTGGGCTTGGGTGGTAACTTACTGGAAATAAGCCTGTTACGTCGAAGGTGAGAGCGACGTGACCGGGCGTAGCATGTCCAAGTCTGATTAGACTCGGCCGTCATCACGGGCAAGCGGCGATTCCCCGGCCACACCGGAAACGGTCGGGAGGTGCCTTCACCGCAACGCCGATGACGGCCGAGTTGGATCGGTGCTCCACCAAAAATCTTAGCCCGTCCTCCAGTCTCCTTCCCCCTGCAGGCCTATACCCCCCCGTTTTCCCGCATTCAAATGATCTGGAACAACTATCTCCAATCGCTGGATTCAGAACCTCTCCTTTCACGGCAGCACCACATATACGCGCTGGTGCAACGACGCCATCGCGGTGTGCCGGAAAGAGTATGCAATGTTTCTGATCGGCAACGGCGAGGGGGTGCCGGCGATGACAACGATTGCCAATCATCAATCGATCGATCGTCTGGTGCTGCGTGACCAATTGCATACCCTCATAAAATGAAGAATACGTCCGGAAATTCCCTGCGGCACTTCGTCGGTGACATATGTCGGCAATTTCCGTGGCCGTTGATCTGCACTGCGTCTCTGTTGCTTGGCGTGAGTTGTTTCGACGCCGCAGCAATTCTCACCCTGGCACCCGTCGTCGATTTAATTATGGGTGCCGACAGCACTGAGACAAGCACGATTACGAAGCAGATGGAGCGCGTGATGACGTTCATCGGTGTACCGATGACGCTGTGGAGCGCGCTGGCGGCGTTTTTCGTATTCAACGTTGTCAAGAACGCGTTTGCCATCTTTGCCTTGTACACGGTACTGCGCACCAAGTACGCGATACTGAGGCATTATATCCTGGGCACCTTCGACGACTTCTTTGCTGCGCGGTGGCGTTTTTTCAGCGAGCAAAAACAAGGCACTCTGGTCAACACTTTTCTGCGCGAAGTGAACGTTGTGGGTGAGGCGGTCATCAACATGGCGCAATTCCTGGCAACGATCATTCAGATTGTCCTGCTCCTGGCTGTGCCGTTCATGATATCCTGGCAACTGACATCGCTAAGCCTGTTGGGAGCTGGAGTGATCGCTATTCCCTTTCTGATAGCAGGTCGCATCAGTTATCGATTCGGCAAGCGAACGACATCGACATCCAACGATATGTACGGCGTTCTGCAGGAATCCTGCGCAGCGGCAAAGATCGTCCAGGGGTTTGGGAACCAGGCGCGCAATCGCGGCATGTTCGCAGAAGCGTTCGATCACTATCGCAAGGCAACGATCAAAGCTGAGACATTGAACAGTTCTATCCTGCACCTGTATCAACCGCTCGGTCTCGTGATCTTGATTATCGCACTGCTGGCAGC
>CAUZJQ010000015.1:0-30105 GCA_963580095.1 Lentisphaeria bacterium
TGGCCCGTCTTGTGACTAACTTCAATAGGAGCGTTTGCCTGGATGAGGCCATTTTCTAAGGGATAATCGATTATGCTCATTTTGTATAACCTTATATGTTACTTGCGCAGCTTTATAGGGCCGCCAAAGAGAAGAATAGATTGTTTTCTAAATAGGGTCAGTAGGGGCAGATATGACCATAAGCCTTTTCCTATAATTATCAAAATTGTTGCCAGATTATTTTGCAACGTTGGCAGGTCAGATAACCAGTGCCGATCCTACTACTTCTTCCGTCTCACTGCACATTCTCAATTTCATCCACCTCGATCAGTGGACGCGGCCATCCTTTGACCCAGTGCTGCATCCCGTCGATCGTGACCGACCGCCACTCCCATTTCTTGAAGTCGATATCTTCCGCCTTCAGATAGGACAGCGGGTAATACGTATCATTGAGATGCACGGCCAGCGCGTGTGCCCACGGCGAATCTTCGCTGCCGAGCGGTACGATCACACCGGACTTGCGCACCTTCTTGGCGTCGCCGAAGTACGCCAACGGCCCGTCCTGCGGTTTCGGATGAATCCGATGGATGGTGACATTTTCCGGTACCGGCAGCGGCCGGTCCTCAACGTCGGTCGGTTCAGGTTCCGGCTCGGGTTCCGGCTCGGGTTCCGGCTCAGGCTCAGGCTCTGGCAAAGCGACATAGTCGCGGTGGACCCAGGCCACGCTACCGGCCGGCGGCTCGATTCGCTGCCACTTCTCGCGACTCTCAACCACGGTAACCGGCGTAGCTGCCGGCAATCTGTCGTAACTGGCGTACAACGTCCCCGGCCCGGCATAAACTCGAGTGGCAGCGATCGTGACACCGTTGCCGTCGAGCCGCGCCGCCGGTATCCAGGCGCTTCCTTCCGGTGGGCACAGAATGCCATACCACTCGTCGAGCTCGCGGACGATCGTGACAACCGCACCGCGTTCGAGCTCACACAACAACTGGTAGTTGGTGCCAGGCTTCGGTCGCACATTCAGACGGTTGGCGGTGACCGTACCGATGACCGGATCCGCGGCCAGTGCCAGCGGCAGAAAAAGAAAACAGAAAACAAACAAAAATTTCATACCGCATAATATGCCGTTCAAGCCAAATGGCAAGCCCTGGAAACACAGGTAACCTGGCTGCTCATGAAAGAAGCCTCCCGGGCAACCAATTTTTGTTCCAAACTCCTATTTGCAGCCGGCCATAACCAAGGATAATTTAGTAGTTAGGATGTGTATTGGGGTTGTAGCTCAACTGGTTAGGGCACCACACTGTCACTGTGGAGGTTGCGAGTTCGAGTCTCGTCAACCCCGCCAATCCACAACGCCTGAAACCTTGATATACCTTGGTTTCAGGCGTTTTTGGTATATGCCCCTGTAGGCTGGCGTACTTTGTCTTTTATTGTCTGTTGGTGACTTTTAGGTTTTCGATTCTACCCAGATTGTACCCGGGCTCAACTCACTCCGCGAAAATACGCCGCCATTACCGCCATGATTTCCGCCGAAATTCCACCATTTTCATAGGGCAAAGGGAAACTAAGAGCAAGACCTTAACTGCCTGTGCCTATGAATATTCCTGCCGAAATGATGGATCCGCGGCGGAAAAACAAGCCAAAGACGCTTCCATCAGACATGGTCGCGGAGACGTGGCGAGGAAGCTCATCTGCTGTCAATTAGCGTTCGCATCGAGAAGCAGAAAACGGCGAAGGCAAAATGAGCCGCGACGACAGAACAGGGGGCGGTAGAATTGGGGCAATGAAGTTTAAGTATCTGCCTGCAACAATGAAAAAGAACGGCAAACCATGTTTGTTCTTCTTCGCATATGCAGGCGAATTACTCGCAACACTTCTCGCTGCGGATCATCTTGCGCATCTCAATGAGACGCTTCTCGGCATCCTCCCCAGAGACCTTGCCCGCTTCAACGGCCTTACGAATCCCTACTTCAGCACGTCGGTATTCCTCGACGCTGATGCTGGAATCGCGAGCCTCAGACTTCTCGCTGCCGATCGCCTTGCGCATCTCAATGAGACGCTTCTCAGCAACCGCGCTACAAACCTCGCCCGATTTAACAGCCTCACGAACCTCTACTTCGGCACGTCGGCATTCCTCGACTCTGATGCTGGAATCGCGAGCCTCAGACTTCTCGCTGCCGATCGCCTTGCGCATCTCAATGAGACGCTTCTCAGCAACCGCGCTACAGACCTCGCCCGATTCAACAGCCTCGCGAATCTCTACTTCGGCACGTCGGTATTCCTCGACGCTGATGCTGGAACCGGCTTTTTCCTGGCGCGCTCCGCATTGCTCGTGGGCTTGGGCAAAGCCGATCGGAAGGATGGCAACTGCGGCCGCAAGCCAAGCCGCACGCATCCAACGCGGCACAAGTCTTTGGGGGGTCTGCATAAGGATCTCCGTTTTTGAGGAATGATTTTCATTTCCAGCCAACGCCGCTACCAGGGAATAAATCTCCGTCCATTTATTCAGTATGATAAAGGTTGATCTGCTCGGCGCTAAGAAGCTGATAGAATTGCTTTGGCGAACTCCTGTAATATATACCGAGAGGAGATGATATCCAAGCTAAAACCGGGTCACCCCTGTCCCTTGTCCACTGCCTGTTGCAGGCGGTCACTGGAGTGGACTTCGTTGCCACTGAGGTCGCGATTTTGTCACTTTCGACCGTGACAGTCGCAGCTGGATGACAGCAAGGAGGCGCTGCCAGCATCGTCAATTCGTCAGCAACTCTTTGGCGCCGATGGCAATGCCAATGATCGGCAGCAGCAATCCGACCAGCACCAACAGCATGGCACCCGCGCGGCGGTGTGCCTTGCGGCAGCAACCGGCAAGGCCGGCGAAGAATACCGCGCCGCATAGAGCGAGCGAAGCCAGCAACGCCCAGAACAACACGATCCGGTTCGACGGCGCCAGGTGTCCTCCGAACACGGCGGTAACGATCAGTCCGGTGAACAGCACCAGTCCGCCAATGCCGATGTACCGGAGGACGCGAAAACCCATCTCCGTCTCTGTCGCGGCCATGCCGCAGGCGAATCCGGCCGCGATAACTGCGACGACAACGACGAGCGCCATAAGCGTGTTGTAATGCATGCAAAAGGAAATGGTTGGAAGGCTTGTGCAGCGCGCTACAGAGATTCAACCCTCGGCAGCCACGTCTGTCTTGATCGTGTGAACGGCGTTGCCCACACATCTCACCGTAATCGCCTCCCCTGCATTTTACCAGAAGTAAAAAGCAACGACCGGGCCGTGCGAGCGCGACAATCCAGACAGTAAAAAGCCATGTGTCAGGTTAGTTTACCAACGAGCGGAAATCTGGCTTAGTTCCCCGGCCGTACAACAACTCATTATAGACCTGATGCCACCGTTTTATTACTTCAAGCACACAGATGCCCGACTGACTGAATGAACTACGAAACCGCCATACAATCTATGATCAAGCGGGTGCACCAACTCGGCATGACCAACCCCACGATCCTTGATGCGATGGGAAGGGTGCCACGGCATCTGTTTCCTCCAGCACCCTACAGCAGCATCGACAACTATCAGGACCAGCCCTGCGATATCGGGCACGGCCAGACGATCTCGCAACCGTTCGTCGTGGCGCACATGATCAATTGCCTCGAGCTTACCCCAGACGCCAATGTTTTGGAAATTGGCGCTGGCTGCGGCTACCAGGCAGCTCTCCTCGCCGAATTGGGGATGCACGTGTTTGCTGTCGAAATCCTGCCCGAATTGGCAACACACGCCACCGAGGTGTTACGGAAAAATGGATATGACCGCATCCAGGTATCTTGCCACGACGGGCGGGACGGCTGGCCGGAGTATGCGCCCTACGACGGGATCATCGCGGCATGCGCACCCGAGGAAATACCGCCGAGGCTGCGGGCTCAACTAACCGACGGCGGCCGCATGATCCTGCCGGTCGGCGCCTATGAGCAACGGCTGGAGATTCATCAACGAAACGGCGATGATTTCATTGTGTCCTTTGCCGGCAGCGTGCGGTTTGTGCCGATGGTTGGGGCCTGAGTAGTGAAAGACTCGCAATATTCGCGACTGAACCGTTCTGTATGTGTCGCGCCTCCCAACCATAGATGACAAGGCCGGACTTGCAGAGCCTGCTTGTTGATTGAGAGCGGGCAGGATGACTGCGCTCTTGGGATATCTACACCCCCCTCAGCAGCGACCAAACCAGACGCCGATAGGAATCGACATCGGCCATCTGGCGCGACAGCATACGATAAAACCCCATATTCAAGACCTGTGCACGGCCGAAGGCGTGATCGATCGCGCCAACCGCATAATCAACATCCTCCGGCAACAACTCGAGCCGGGTGCGGTGGCGCGCGGCAGCGTGCCACCTGGCAGCGGCAATGACCAGTGGAAAGGTCAGCAACAAAAGCTGCATGCCAAAATAAAGGCCGGCATTGAAATTAGCGTTGCCGAAAAATTGATAGGTCTGCAGTCGCACCTTGATCATGTCCCGGTACAGCGACCAGTCCACTTCCTCGAGATTGACGATCGGCATCTCGAACAACTCGCGGCTGTGCAGCGACATGTCGGGATGCTCCTCGCCGAAGTCGTGCAGATTGCCGGACTTGAGGATCATCCGCATGATAGCCCCAGCCCGCCGCGCCCGACCGCGGAGACCCTGCCCTATCAATGATTCGTCACGCCGCATGTAGGCAGTGAATAACACCATGAACCGCCAGCGCTCAACGTTGCTGACATGCTCTGGCGGCGACATTTCGAGGCTGTCGGCAACCACCCGCCGAAGGAAGGATTCGAGAAACCTGTTCGGATTCATATCGTTCAAGAAATCCGTCCCGAGCTGTTCAAGGCGATAGGCTGCAATGTTCGCAGCAGTCACGGCAGTGGGACAGGCCAGCGTCGGACTGTCAATCACCAGCTTGTAAACGCCGGCAACAATTTTTCGGATCGCCTCAGCATCGAGACCTTCGCGGTCGTAACGGTCGAAGCCGTCACCGATGCGCAGGTCCTCGATGTACCGGTCTATCTGCCGCTTCGACTGGCTGAGCGACTGCCCCTCGTCGGCCCGCACGGCGGGGCAATCGTAGCGCGCCATGACGGAGTGTTCGTTGTCCAGGGCAGCAACGATATTGAACGGGTAAACACGGCAGCCGAGCGGCTTGATGATTTCGCCGTGGCGCGCATGAATCATGCAGTTGCCGTCGTCGCGATCGAAGTAGATGCAGGTACCGTCGCTGCGGTGGGCGATGTACTCTTTCTTATTCACCGTCGCGATGAAGTTTTCCGGAACCTGGTCTTCCTGGCGCCACTGCAGCTTCGACAGCCGCCGCTTGTCATCCGGCAGCAACGTCACATACCAGTCGCGGCAGCAACGCCCGCAGTCCGTGCAGCGGAAGTGCTGATTCGCAATGGTCAATTTATCATCGGGCGTTCGGGCCATGCATAGAATTTACCACCATTGGCCGTCTTTGTCTTTCACGTTCTGACGTTAGATTAAACGCCTTATGAGAACCTCCTGTACATGGCTTCGCGACTATATCGACATCCACTGGGACGCCCGGCAGCTCACTGAAGAGCTGACCATGGCCGGCCTCGAGGTCGAGGGCATCGAGGAGAAGGGGGTTTTGCCCGACTCCGTTGTCGTCGCCCGTATCGAGTCGCGCGAGCAACATCCGGATGCGGACAGGCTCAGTCTTTGCAAAGTCGACGACGGCAGTGGCGAGCTCATCGATGTTGTCTGCGGCGCACCGAACTGTGCCGCCGGGAAGCTCGCTGTACTGGCCCGTGTCGGTACGCGCCTGCCCAACGGCATGAAGTTAAAGAAATCGAAGATTCGCGGCCAGGTGTCGATGGGCATGCTGTGCGCTCAGGACGAGCTCGGACTCGGCGACGATCACGACGGGATCATCATCGTCGACGCCGATGCGGCGATCGGCACAGCGTATCGCAACATCATCGCTTCGGACACGGTCATCGACTGGGAAGTGACACCCAATCGACCGGACTGGCTGTCGCACATCGGCATCGCCCGTGAGATCGGCGCGATCACTGGCGCCGAACTTCGAATGCCCGCCGTCGATACCGCTGCGACAGCAGGTACGGATATAGCCAGCGAATTCAAGGTTACGGTTGCCGATGCAGATCTGTGCCCGCGCTACACTGCCCGGCTCATCAAGGACGTGACCATCGGTGCAAGCCCCGACTGGATGCAGGCATACCTGCGCGCTGTCGGCCTGCGCCCGATAAACAACGTTGTCGACATCACCAACTTCGTACTGCTCGAATGCGGGCAGCCGCTGCACGCCTTCGACTGCGACAGACTCAACGGAGATGAGCTGATCATCCGCCGCGCCGACGACGGCGAGGTCATTACGACCCTGGACGACAGCAAGCACAAACTGACAACAGCCAATCTGCTGATCGCCGATGCGGCCGGCGGCGTCGCCCTGGCCGGAGTCATGGGTGGGCGGAACAGCGAGATCAACGACGGCACCACGCGCGTGCTTCTGGAGAGCGCGGCCTTCGACGCGGTCAATATCCGTGCAACCGCGCGCCAGCTGGACCTGTCGACCGACTCATCTTATCGCTTCGAACGCGGTGTCGACGTGGAGATGGTCGAATACGCAAGCCGTCGCGCCGCGCGGCTCATCTGCGAATATGCCGGCGGCACGTTGGTCGGGGGCGTCATCGATGTGCGCCAAGGGCCGTACCTGCCGCCGCGACTGTCCTGCCGTTACAGCCAGATCGAGCGACTGCTCGGTGTCAGTCTGTCCGACCAGGAAACACAGCAGATTTTCACGCGCCTGGGGCTGGCGATCGACGACAGTGACGCCGACGGCTGCACCGTGAGTATTCCCTCTTTCCGTCTCGATTTGCTGCGGGAAGTCGATTTGATCGAAGAAGTGGCGCGAATCTATGGACTCAACAACATCCCGACTGCGCCGCCAGCCGCACGTATCGGTGGTGAGCGCGTCGAAGATGCCTACTACGCTCTTGAATTGATGCGCAACGAACTGCTGATGCTCGGCCTCTACGAATGTCTCACCTACAGCACCGTGGACGCCGACGTTGTGACCGCGAAATCTGAGTACAATCCGGGCTGCATGCTGAATTTGAAGAATCCGTTGAGCAGCGAGATGGGCGTCATGCGCCCTTCCCTGTTACAGCCGATTCTGGACACTGTGGCCCACAACATCGCGCACGGAAATCCACATCTCGCACTCTTCGAACTCGGCCGCACCTATCGCGGCATGCCCGATGATCCTGAGGAACGCAACGAAGCGGCGATCGCGCTGACCGGCCTGAAAAATCCGGAACGGTTCTCGACCGAGCGCCAGGTCACCTACGACATTTTCGACTTGCGCGGGCTGCTCGAGGACTGGCTGCAGGTCCGCCGGATTACCGACTACACCATACGGCCGACGATGCATTTCGCGTTCAGCGCCGGTGCCGAAGTTATAGTGAACGACACTGTCCTGGCAGTGTTCGGGCAGGTCACGCACGCACAGGTCGAGGAGATGCGCATCACGATGCCCCTGCTTGTGGCCCTGGTGAATGTCGACAACGTGCTGGCCGTGCGGAGCGCTCCTTCAAAGTATGCGCCCCTGGCACCGTTCCCCGCCACCAGCCGTGATGTCGCCTTCATCGCAGACGAATCGCTGGAACACCAGAAAGTCATCGATCTGATCAACGGCATCGGCGTGAAGATACTGGAGAAGGTCGAGCTTTTCGACATTTTCCACGACCCCGAGACTATCGGTGCCGGCCGCAAGAGCATGGCGTACTCACTGACCTTCCGTGCTGCGGACCGCACGCTGAAGGACAGCGATGTCAACAAGGCGCACGAAAAGATCCGTGGCAGGCTGGTCGAGGGACTGCCCATCGAACTGCGCTGAGCCCGGAATGCAGAAGCGCCCCTGGAACCGTTGGTGGCACTTCTGGCGCCAACTGCCTCCACTTCGGACTTTGTCGCCATGCTGGTGCCGACGGGTCTGGAGCCGCCAACCAGCAACGGAGGACCGGGCAAGCCCGCAATGCTTACAATGCCCTGGCGGAAGCACAGATCTGTAGCTGCAACAGGTGAACCGGTGTATACGTTCGTCGACGTTGTGCTGAGACAGATAGCGGTGTACGACTTTGAAACCGTCGATCAAAAGCAGCTTCACGCCGATCTGAACGTCGTACTGAACATCACCGGCTGGGAAATCGACGAAGACGGCTGGCTCTACCCCAGGTCGGCTGTGCAGCAGATGGTTCTCTCTTGAGCATCATTCCCTCGAAAGCCACAATCCCCCCCTCCTTGATCCATCAAATCAAGCGGACGAAGATGAATTCCCGTAGTGACACCGTGTCGCTCGATTATTCCCTGGATCATCGACAACGGATAGCACAGCCAAACCGCACCGGTAATTGTGGTCATACTGGTACTGGACCACGATTACCGAAGTGTTGCCGGAAAAGTCTTGCAGAAAGGTCGGACTCGATTCGCATTCGGTCCAAAGGAGCCTCGCTCTTGCAATATTCAGCCAGCCAATCTGCAGCAACTCGATGAGCTGCGCTGTCTGTTCGAGTTTCCGCCGCGTGTTACGACGCAACCCGCGCGGATGTGTCAGCCAACGCTCTTCTGAATCTGGTCATTTTCTCGGAATTCACCATTGGACCGACAGCCGGCCGCAACCATGGCGAGCAACTCGGTAAAGTCAAAGGGCTTGCTAAGCGCATTGTCGAAACCATACGACAGGTAGTCGGTGGCCAGATCCTGTTCATCGCTGCAGACCAGATTGCCACTGGTGACGATCGCGTTGATATCGGGATCGATATCACGCACCGCGCCGATGATCTCGAGACCGCCCGCCCCCCTGTTGATCTGGAGGTCCATGAGGATTGTATCAAAGCGCCAACCGCTTTTTATGGCGGCAGTCAATGCATCGAGGGCCTGTTCACCGTTCTCGACACAAGTTACTTCATAGCCGCCCATCCGGAGCAGCGAATCGACGACATCGCGAATCCCAAACTCATCATCCATGACAAGTACGCATCCATTGGCAGATGAAGCAGAACTGTCGTTCATTTTCTCGATTCCCGCCGTTCAGGCATACAGATTTTAATTCATTCGGGGCTCATCATTACCTAAGTGATCCGCAATTTTCGTTCCATATTGTCCATCCCATGACTCCCCCTTCGACAGCAGCCCAGAGGGATCCTTGTCGGCGACGATACTCAGACTACTGCCCGCCTCGACTTCGATCTGCGAAATAGATGCGCCAGTCCTTTGAGATTCGCTTTTTCGATTTCGTCGATTTATATCGAGAATCGTGGAAATGCGCGTTTCGGCATCATCGAGGGTTTTCCGCAGCCGCCGGCATTCGCCTCGAGAGCTTCGAGATTCTGACGGCGCATCTCGATCTGTTTGCCCTCTTCCTTCAAGCGTTGGCGTCAAGCGTTGAACCTCTTCCATTCCATGGTAGCGGCCTTGAACTCCTCACGGGAATTCTCGGCGACTTCACGGGCGAATTCAACAAACTTCGCTTGACAGGCAACGCGCTCACGGAGCTCGCTGATTTCGCGGTCGAAGCCGATGAGAAAGTCAACGGTGACAGAATCTGCATGGACGCGTTTCGTCAATGCAGCAGCCAATGCGTTTTCGACGTGATCGAGAGCGCGTTCCTCGAGGCCCTGGAGGTCCAGAGCTTCCGAAAGGATTCGCTCACTGTTGGCCTTTTCGGCCTCGTGGTAGCCGAGAAAGGACTGGGGGGTATAATCGAACCGTTTCACTGTATACAGCCTCCATGCTGAGTGTTGCGTCTGCGAAAACGTCACAGAAGTCGCACAATGTGTTCCACCTTGGCAGGCAGCAGCGGGGGAGGCAATTCTCAAACAATCAACGATCCGCCCTGTCTTCGTGATATTGGATGCTACAGGGACGATCCCGAACCTCGTCATAATGGTACTGATAACGCGTATCTATTTGATTTGGCTGGCGGTTCTGCGTAAACCGACAGTTGTATGATAGCGGAATAATAGAAAGGTGCGGGAAGGGCGCCGGGATGGAACATGCCAAAGCCGGCTCAGCCGTCGTCCAGAATGATAGTGGCAGCGGACGTGACAGAGGTTGGTGCGATGTCGCTATGGATGGAAATATCGTTGGGATCGCGCAGGCCCTTCTTCTTGAACTGGTATAGATAAGGGAATTTTCCCTTCATGTATTCTTCCAGCGTTTGGATCGTGGGACCGTAGCCGTCCTTATAGATAAAGTATTCCATGGCATGCGCCAGTTCCTGGGTACTCTCATAGCGATCGTCACGATTGACCGCCAGGCAGCGGCGCAGGATTTCCATGATCGACTCGTCCACGCCCTCGGACAGCAGTTCCCACTCGACATGCCCTTGCCCGGCTTTCGCCAACAAAGCATTCTGATCACCGTCTTCGCGGATCTTGCGACCGGTAAGCATTTCAAAGAACACGGCCCCGAGGGAGAAGAGGTCGGCACGAAAGTCGACAGCTTGGCGATTGGCCTGTTCCGGCGCCATGTAGGTAAACTTGCCCATGAGCGACTTGTCGTCGGCCGTCATCAGATTACTGGTCGCTTTGGCTATGCCGAAATCGGTCAGCTTCGGTAGGCCCTCGGTCGTGATCAGCACATTGTTTGGGCAGACGTCCTTGTGGACAATCTGCATGGGCTCACCGTAGGCGTCCATACGGGAATGCGCATAGGCCAGCCCACGGGCGACACGGCTGCAGATGAAGACAGCGAGCGGCACCGGGATCGTCGAGCGAGTCAGATTATGGGACCTGAGAAAGTCGTGCAGCGGCAGGCCCTTGACAAATTCCATGACGATGTAATAGCCCTCGGTCGTGCGGCCGAGCTGATAGATCTGGACGATGTTCTCATGCACGAGGTCGGCGACCAGTTTGCCTTCCTCAACAAACATCTCGACGAACTTTTCGTTCTTACTGAGGTCCGTGAGCAGCGTCTTGAGCGCCACCGTCTTCTGGTACCCCTTAGTCCCGTCCTGAATCGCCTCGTAAACGGAGCCCATGCCACCGTCCGCAATTTTGCGTACGATGCGAAAGGTGTATTGGTCCTTGATTGCCTTGAGCATGGTCTCCGCCCCTTAGGGGGTTTCGCCGCCCCGACCTCGCCTGTTCAACGATCCGGGACGCTGATCGAACCGATGGATGGATGGCACGGGCGACTGTATGGTATGGGAAAAGTATAGGAATCCCGGCAGACTAATGCAAGTCGCATATCTGCGATTCTCTGAAAAATCAGGCGCCGGCGGCTGGCGCTTTCAGGCGAGCAACTTGAGCACTGCTTTATAACGTCTATATTTGACGTTTACCCATTCCAGTTTCACAAAAGGCTTCTTTTCCACGGCAAACAGTACAAACCCAGAACGGAACTATATACCGGCAAAATGCCGGACAACGGCGGCCACCGCCGGAGGGTTTTTAAATGGATGCTTTTCTTAACATTCTGACGATTTTCGGGCGCAGCCTTTTTGTTGTTTTCTTTTTCGGGTTTTCTATCTTCATCCACGAATTCGGTCATCTGCTGGCAGCGAAATGGCGAAAGCTGCATGTCGAGCGTTTTTCCATCGGTTTCGGCAAGCCCCTCTGGAAGTGGCGCAAGTGGAATATCGACTTTCTCGTCAGCATGCTCCCGTTCGGCGGCTATGTGGCCTTGCCGCAGCTTGACCCGACTGACACCCCGGTTACCGAAAACGGCGAGGCACTGCCACCGATCAAGCCGATCGACCGCATCATCGTGGCGGTCGCGGGACCGCTGTTCAACATCGGCTTCGGCCTGTTCCTCGGCGTTTTCATCTGGGTCTTCGGTGTCATGGGCAGGCCGCCGGCCGATTCCTTTGTTATCGGGTCCATTCCCGAAACGTACGTCGACAGCAAGGGTCTCAACAAACCGAACCCCGAGTTCGAAGTCTTGCAGCCCGGCGACGAAGTCACCGCGATCAATGGCCATGGGTTCCACAACGGTGCACGACAGGCGTTCGAGATGATCGTTTACGCGCCGGACGGCAAAGTTATGCTCGACATCATCCGCGACGGCGGGAAACAGCAGATATCCTACGTGCCGGCGAAAAATGCGCAATTCGAAGGACTGGGCTTCCCTTTTTTCACAGCTGTTCGGCCACCGATTGTAGGTGGGGTCTTGGACGCGTCCGCGGCGGAAGCAGCAGGGATCCAGGCATACGATGTCCTGGTGGAAATTGACGGCCAAAAGATCGTCGACCAGGATTTCCTCACGAACGAGTTGCAGCTCGCTGCAGGCGCCCCCGTGACGCTGAAGATCCTGCGCCCCACCAATAGCGACCGGAAGCAGAAGGGAAAAAACTACGAGGCGATCATCATCGAAAACGTCCAAGCCGCATTGACCAAGCGGCCGGACGGCAAGATGTATTATCAGCTCGGCGTCAGTTGGCAAATGCTGCTCTACCCGTCCCCTATACAGCAGTTACAGGATGTCGTGGTGCGTACATATCGCACGTTGCATGGTCTGTTCGACCGCGCCAATCATATCCGGCCTAAACATCTGATGGGGCCTGTCGGAATCGCGCAGAACCTATACAACATCGTGCGCTACAGCTTGATGACGGCGCTCAGTTTCGTGGTTTTGATCAACTTCAGCCTGGCTCTGCTGAATCTGTTCCCGCTGCCAGTCCTCGACGGCGGCCATATCACGTCGGCGATCATCCAAATCATTATTCGCCGGACAATCCCCACGCGCATCGCCGTAAACCTACAGTATGCCTGCTTCTTTCTGCTCATCGGTCTCATGCTCTACATCACTTTCCATGACGTCATGCGACTGACACGCCCGCTTCCGACGAGATCAAAGACCAGCACAAGTGAACCCGCGACGAAAGAAAACGGGAGCGCACCGGAAGTTCCCTTGGATGATGCCACGCCGGCACCTGCCGGCGAAGCTCCGGCCGATGCAGCGCCGCCCTGAAGTCGGTTTCTGCCGCGTCACATATACGGCCAGTAGCGCTCGTTGAAGCGCTGGATGCGGATCGGCACGTCGAATGCCTGCTGCAGCAGCGGCTCCGTGAGGACCTCCGCCTTCGCGCCACAGGCGAGAATGCGGCCGTCCTTGATAATCATACCATTTTTGAATGGTCCTATAATGTCATCGACCCGATGCGTCACCATGATGAAAGTCGGTGCATCCCGGTCACTGGAGAAATCCTCTATGGTGGCGAAAAACTGCTCGCGCGACTTGAAGTCGAGATGGCAGCAGGGCTCATCGAGCACCAGGATCGGCGGATCCATAATCGTGGCACGGGCGATCAGCACACGCATCTGCTCGCCGGAAGACAATGTGTCGAACCGGCGCCGCAGCAGTTTCCCGCAACCAAGCTCCTCCAGGCGCTCCCGTGCCTGCTCGGTCTCGGCCGATACCGGATCGCGATACAGCCCGATGGTGGCGTCGAAGCCCGAAAGCACGACATTGATCGCCGGCATGTGGTCGAGCGTCCAATCCTGCAGATAGGCACTGACCCAGCCGATCTGCTTGCGGATGTCCTGGATGATGCAACTGCCGTACCGGTGGCCGAGCACCTGTACTGAACCGCCGCTGCGCGCCCAGGCCAGGCCCATGACCAGGTTCATCAGCGTGCTCTTGCCCGAACCGTTCTCACCCAGGACGAACCAGTGATCCCCGGCGTTGACTGTCCAGTCGATGTCGTGAAGGATTTCGGTGCCGTCGATGACAACCGTGGCGTTGCGGATGTCGATGATCGGATCTGGCATGGATGCCTCCGCTTTATGTCGGGGTCAATGGAATTGTGTCATTCGGGTAGCAGATTACCAGAAGTTGACAGCTACGTCAAGGTCTCTTGGCGGACATCCAGGTGGAATATATGGCGACAGGGTTCGTTTATTATCCGGATTTCCTCGAGCACGACACTGGGCCGTCCCACCCGGAACGTGCCGAACGCCTGCGCTCGGTGATGGCTCACCTTGAATCGAGCGGGCAACTCTCGCAGGTGAACCGTCTCGAAGCGACCGCCTGTGAGACGCGCTGGCTGCACAGTGTGCACACCGAGGATCACGTCGATCTGGTGCGTCGCGCGGCGGGCCAGGCGCCGGTGCACCTGGATCCCGACACCGTGGTCTCGGCGGGTTCATGGGACGTCGCGCGTCTTGCAAGCGGATCCCTTCTGGCGGCCTGCGATGCGGTGGTCGATGGTCGCGTCGACAACGCTTTCTGCGCCAGCCGGCCGCCGGGACATCACGCCGAGCGTGATCATGCGATGGGTTTCTGCCTGTTCAATCACGTCGCGGTAGCGGCTCGCTATCTGCAAGCGCAGCACAGTATCGATCGCGTCATGATCATCGACTGGGACGTGCACCACGGCAACGGCACGCAGCATATCTTCGAAGACGACGCCAGTGTCTTCTATTTCAGCATCCACCAGTATCCGTTCTATCCGGGCACCGGCGCTGCGGGTGAACGCGGCAAGGGAGACGGCGACGGCGCCACGCTCAACATCCCGATGACCGCCGGCAATAACGACGACGCATATATCGCCGCGTTCGAAGAACAACTCGTGCCGGCGGCAGAGGATTTCGCGCCGCAGTTCATCCTGGTATCTGCGGGTTTCGACGCCCACGAAGCCGATCCACTGGCATCGATGGCGGTGACTGAAGACGGTTTCCAACGGCTGTCAACGATCGTCGCCGACCTGGCGGCCGTGACCTGCGGCGGCCATCTGGTGTCGCAGCTCGAAGGCGGCTACAACACCGACGCTCTGGCGCGCAGCGTTGCTGTGCATCTCGATGTGTTACTCGACAAGGGCCGATAAATGGCGAGCAAAACGTCGCCAGCTTCTAAGCCAGCAGTCTCAGCCCGCGTCATGCGTCTTGCCGCGGTCATTCTGATTGCTGTCCTCACCTTCGCGGTCTACTGGCACACACTCGACGCACCCTTCATTTTCGACGACGAGGGAAACATCCGGGACAACCCGCATGTGCGCCTCGAGCATCTGACCTGGTCGAAGCTGAAGGCGACAGCAACTAAAAGCGTCAACAGCCAACGGCCGTTGTCCAACATATCATTTGCGCTGAATTACTGGATCTCGGGAGGCGAATACAACCTCCGCCACTACCGCATGGTCAACATCGCGATCCACGCTGTCTGCGGTGTCATGGTCTATCTCTTCGCGATGCTGACTCTGGCGCTATGCCGCACCGACGGCAAGCGGCGAATCGGCCGCCGCCAGGTGGTGGCCGCTTTGATCATAGGCGGGCTATGGGTCCTTCACCCGCTGCATACTCAGAGTGTCATTTACATTGTCCAGCGCATGAACAGCATGGCTGCGATGTTCGCAATGGTCTCGATAAATTGCTACATCATCGGGCGCCGAACCCGCGGGACGCCACGGGCCTGGTGGTTCGCTGGCGCCGGCCTGGCATTCTTCTGCGGGATGGCCTCGAAGGAGATCGCCGTCACCGTGCCGTTGCTGGTGTGGCTCTATGAATGGTACTTTTTCCGCGACCTCAGCCGCGACTGGCTGATGTCCGGCCTCAAGTATTTCGCGGCACCTGCCATCATCATTCTGCCGTTGCTGCTCTGCGCATACACTGATGGCGACCCGCTCCGCATACTGGCAAAGTACGACGACCGTGATTTCACGTTGCTCGAGCGGCTGTTGACCCAGTACCGCGTGGTGTGGCTGTATCTGTCCCTGTTGTTTCTGCCGTTGCCATCACGCTTCAACCTCGATTACGATTTCCCGGTGTCAGCGTCGTTGTTTTCACCACCGTCGACCCTGGTTGCCATCGTTGCCACGGTTGGTCTTTTCTATGCTGCCTTTCGCCTGGCACCGAAGCATCGGATCCTGTCGTTCGCGATCCTGTGGTTCTTCATCAACCTGGCACTGGAGTCTTCGTTTATCGCGCTGGAAATGGCCTTCGAGCACCGAACGTATCTGCCATCTGTCCTGGTCGTAGTGGCCTTGTGGCAATACATCGAAGGCTGGTGTGCCCCGATCCCGAAACTGGCACCGATCCTGGCACTGCTGATCGCCGCCGGCCTGGGAGGCGCGACCGTGTCGCGTGGCAAAGTATGGCGCGATCGCGTCTCGCTGTGGGCTGACTGCGCAGCCAAGTCGCCGAATAAGGCCCGGCCGCATTTCAACCTGGCCCAGTCCTGCGAGGCTGCTGGCCAGATTGAACGAGCAGTTGCTGAATTTCACGAAACGCTGCAAATCGACCCTGAGCATGCCGAAGCCCACAACAACTGCGGCGGGCTGCTGCAGCGCGAATATGGGAAATCCGAAGAAGCCAGGCCACATTTCGAAAAAGCGATTGAATACCGGGAGAAATACGCCGAGCCCTACAACAACCTCGGCACCGTCCTGGCCAATGAAGGCAGGATCGACGAGGCCGTTGTCAACTTCCGGCAAGCCGTAAAGCTGAAACCGGATTTTGCCCAGGCAATCTCGCAACTGGGCATGGCACTGACGTTGCAGGGAAATTACAAAGAGGGGTTACCTTTCCTGCAGCAGGCGATCAAGATGGCCCCAAATGATCAGACCTTCCGAAACAACCTGACAGCGGCAACGAATCGCTGGAAGAGGCAACAGTCAGAGGCACCCGGCAATGAGTAACGGCGCTAAATCAGTCCTGCGAGTGCTCACTCTGTTCTTGATGATTCTACCGGCTGCGTGCCAGACGATCAATTTGACGGACCCGTGCTGGCGCCAGGTCACCGGTATCGCTCAACGAGATTTTGCGCGGCAATTGAACCGCGAAATCTACGAATTGCAGTCGACGGTCGAAGAGAGTCTGGTTTTCCGCGCGGAGATTCTCGAACTGGCTGCAGGGCTCGAGGAGCAGAAAAGCGCCGCACTGACCGGCAAGCAATTGCAGACCCTGCGACAAGGAACTGTTGCGTATCTCAAGCTGCGCCAACGGTTGTACGCCTTCGCAGAACGGTACGAATGCCTGGTCGATGCCGAGGAAACGGGCGATGTCCGGCTCGCCATCGACCATCACCTGAAGACAAAGGCAGCAATGATGTCGCTGTCTGCGGCGCTGACGCTGTACGACAATTACATGCTCGCGATCGTTGTCTTCGAGGCAGACAGCCGACTCCGCCGGTTACTAAATGACCCGGACGCAGGATTCGACATCCAGTCAAATCAACTCGACAAGGTAACTGAGTCCGCCAACTCCATCGCCAAGCGCCAGCGAATCCGGCGTGGGATCGCACTGTTCGAACGCCTGGTCAAGACCGAGCATGTGGTCGAGGACGAGCGAATGGAGTATCTCTACGCACTGATCACCAGCAGCCCGTCATATCAGTTCACGCTCAAGGTACAGATCGGCGAGATCGCCAGCCGAAAGTTCAGTTTTCTCGAGCGTGTCGGTAGCGATTTCTTAGCTGAAATGAAGGACGAAGGCGTCAATCTCCTCAGCCTGATCTTCGGCAATACTGTCGGGCTGTATGAGGAACGCAAGGGGCTGCTTAACGACGACGGCGGGGCGACTCAACATATTCGCGAGTCGCTACGGCCACTGGATATCCTGCTCGAGAAAACGCCTTTTCGGCTGACCGACCGGTTTATTCCCGGGCATTTCGGGCACGTCGCGATCTGGATCGGCAACGAAGAGGAGCTCAGGGCGCTCGGCGTCTGGGACCATCCGGTTGTGGTGCAGTATCACGACCGCATCAACAGCCGCAACGGTCACAACGTTATCGAGGCATTGCGCCCCGGCGTGCAGCTGAACTCACTGGAGCATTTCATGAATGTCGATGATGTCGCGGTTTTGCGCCCGACCACCCTGACGATCGCGCAGAAGCGGGAGGCGCTTGTCCTGGCCCTGCGCCAGATAGGCAAGAAATACGACTTTAATTTCGACGTCAACACTACGGACAAGATCGTCTGCTCCGAGCTTATCTACATTTCGTTCCCGACGATTCAGTGGCCGACGAAAAGAACCTTCGGCCGCCACACGATCAGTCCGGATCTGGTCGCCCGACTGGCTTTCGAGAACAGGCAGTTGCAGTTGATGCTGTTCTACCGGAAGGGCAAGTTGCTGCCCGGCCACGTCGACCTGCGGCGATTCCGCACGCTGGTAGCAGGTAAAGCAGGCGACGATTAAGACGTGGCAGGGGTAAGGAGCAAAGGATACGCCCATTCTACCCTACTGGAAACGGTGAGCGCTGAGTTCGTCCATTAGCGACTTGCCGATCGGGCTCTTCAGGAACCCGACGATGCGCGTGTTCTCCATGCCGAAATGCCGCTCGACCTCATCCGTGCACATGTATTCGATCATCGGGATCCCCTTGCATTGCCCGACGATCTCGCGACGACTGCGGGCGCTGATATCCGTCGTTACCAGCACAAACTGGATGCGTTTGCGGGCGTTACATACCGCATGCCGCCCCCGCACCAAGACGCGGGCGCGACGGGCGAAGGAATAAAGTCGCGCCGGATCCTTGGCGGGCTCATCAGTGGATTCGGATGTCGTCGCTTCCGGCATGCGGATTCCGCAGATTCGCTGGAGTGAAAAGTGATCATGATTGCCTATCCGGCCCAATATACCGCAGGCGTCCGCAACGAAAAGCATGTCGACGCAAGACAGGCAATCCACTTGTCCACATTCGTTACGGTCAATTCTCGATAGCGGCACGGAATTTGCGCTATGTAAGCGACGGTATTCCAACATAACACAACCAACAGTCCCCAATGGCAAAAAAACGGCCGATATCGAACTGCCGACAGCTAAACGGCGGGGGAATGTGCGACAAAACAGCAATGTTCCGACGTTGCCGGGAATCGACTGAATTATGATGCAGGTTGCAGAACTGACAGACAAGAACGGGCGACTGCGATACCAAGACATGGTCGCAGAGTTCCAAGCATGCTCGGTGACTGATTTTCTCGATCAGGTACAGGAGCCGTTTCTGGTTGGCAAGGAACTATATGACCGCTTCTTTCCCGATGTCCTCGCCACCGATGCGCACGACGTGTCGGACGCCGGAGCGTCTCACGCTACAACCCTGCGACAGGCCCGCGAACAAGCTGTCGACCAGGTGACGCTGACCGACAACGACGGAGCGACCCATGCAATCTTCGTGTTGCGAAAAAAAGAGTTTTCCCGTGAGCATGCCAGCGTCCTGTCGATCGGGCGACACGAGACAAACGACATCGTCATTGCCGACTATTCCGTCTCGCGCATTCACGCCCGCATAATCGAGTTCCGCGGCATGTTTTTTCTCATTGACCTGGAATCGACCAACGGCACCAAGCTCCATCATCAATTCATCACACCCAACATCAAGGTCCGAGTGGAGTCCGATTCCATCATCACATTCGGGCGCCTGAACTTCGTCTTCATGTCCCCGTATGATCTGTACCAGGGCATACACAAGGATATGCTCGCCAAGGTTGTGAACTGACAATCGAGGGTTGCCGGAGCAATCCTGCACAACCCGGAAACTCAACAACCGTTGAATCATGAAAGTTGAAGCCCACACACAAAAGAGTGTGCCGCCAGGGAGGGTATAGTTATGTTAGTCCTGACACGACGATGCGATGAAAGTATCGTCATCGCCAACGACATCGAAGTAAAGGTCCTGAAAATCCAGGGCAACCAGGTGCACCTCGGAATCAACGCACCGCGCTCGATCACTGTCTATCGTGAAGAGATTTACAAGCGCGTGATGAACGAGAACAAAGTTTCTGGGCGCGAATCGTCGCCAAGCAACAGCACAATATCCAAGCCGCATAAGAACCTGGACGACGCGTAGAACATCCTCAAGGACGGCAAGCAGAAATCACTGAGTGGACCGCCCTACACTTCCCAGTCCTGCGCCTTGTCTTCGTAACCTTCGAATGCCGGCAGCGCCTCGAGCTCCTCCGCCTGGAGGCATATGTCAAGGTCCCGCACAAGGTCCTCGGCACACTGGTAGCGGTCTTCGATCTTCTTCTTCAGCAACCGCGCCAGGATAGACTGCAGCGCCATTGGGAAGTCCGCAATCACATGCCGCGGTTCGTACGGTTTTTCCCTGCGAACCGCTGTTGCAAAGTCCGCAAACGACAAGCCCCTATAGGCCTTGTGCCCAAGAAAAAGCTCGTAGGCGACCGCACCGAGCGAGAAAAGGTCACCGCGGTTGTCGATCTTGCCCGAGAGAAAGCCTTCCGGCGAAGTATAGGCTGGACTGCCCAGCATCTCCTCGTCGATTGTCAGTTCGGAATTGGCTAACTGTGCGACACTGTAGTCCATCAACTTGGCGGTCAGATCGGGCAGCACGAGAATATTGTCCGGCTTGATGTCGCGATGACAGATCCCTTTCGCATGGGTCGCACACAGCGCATCGGCCACCTGCCGGATAATCCCAGCCTTCTCGGAAATTGTCGCCGACACCAACCCCTTCGACACCAGTTTGAGCGAACGCCCGCGTATGTAGTCCATGACGAAATACGGCAACCGCGGATTCTTCGCGTAACCGTAGTCATGGGTCTTCACGATGTTCGGGTGATCAATCTTCGACAGCGTTTCTATCTCGCGAAAGAACCGACGCGTCTGCAGCCGATTATCAGCATCGTCGTGACTGGAGTATCGCAGCAATTTCAGCGCGTACTGCCGCGTCTCCCCGTTTTCATCGGTTCTCTCGACCAGAAACACCACCCCGTTGAAGCCTTCCCCCAAGCTGTTGAGGATCTTGTACTCACCGATGCGGCAGTCGTCATTCGCATTGTCGCCGAGCTGGTCCAGCGCCAGCATTTTCTCGCCACTATCGAAGATATTGGCAATCGTGCTGTAAAACCGCTCCATGTCGATCGGCTTGGGCAGATACTCGACAGCTCCGAGGCGCATGCACTCGACCGCATCGTCGACTCCCGGCAGGCCCGTAATGAGCAGGATAGGCACTCCCGCCTGTTGGCGTTTGACTTCCTTGAGCAGTTCGATACCCGTGATATCCGGCATGCAGATATCGGAAATAACCAGATCAAAATTCTTCACCGCGATCATGCTCAAGGCAGCCTGGGCATCGTGCGCTTCGAACACCTGAAAGTCCTGCTCCTCCAGAATGATGCGGATGAACTTGCGAATCTGCATCTCGTCGTCGACCACCAGTATGTTCCGGCGGTTGGGCGGTCCGTCGCAAGGAACTACGCCTGTTTCCGAGGGCTCAATTGATTTGTCAATTGTGGTTTTCATGAATCGATACTCCAGGGATTGGTCGAGTTCGCGTGCACGCGTCGTTTCAATACGGTTTTAACGCAAATACTATTCCACACGAAAAAAAGTCGCCAACTGCAAAAATAAATCCGTAACTATCTTATTGAAAAATGATTACGATTCATCGTCGGACAGGGCCCGGTGAACGATAATTTTCTCCGCCGGCAGGTATGTTGCCAGACGTTTGCTCACAAACGCCAGCATTTCGGCTTCCTGGTTGTCCGCGTAACTCACAGTATTGCCCTGCCGCGTGTACGGGAAATAGAGAATATCGGAATCCTCGCGCTGTCGACGGATACGCTTGAGATACTCGGCATTCATCCGGAAAGTACCAATGCAGCAATCAAAGATGCCGGCGGGATCGATTGCTGCAAACGTGGAATCAATGAGTTCGGCATATCGCTCCTGCCAATTTTCGATCCGCAGCACTGGATCGAAACACACCCGTACCGGCCAACCCGCTGCGAGTGCCTCGCGGGCGGCCGCCAGGCGCGCGGCCAGTGGCGGCGTGCGGCTCTCGTACTGGCTCGAGACGGCGGCAGGTGACAGGGTCCAGGCGAGCACGGCATTCGGTATGGGATCGAGCTCGGCAATGGCATCGAAATTCGCGCTCTTCGTACGAATCTCGATCAACAGGTTCGAACGCGTGCGGCCAAACTCGATCCAGCGGCGGCACAACGGCAGAACATTCTCGAACGCCAGCAGGTCGGTATCGTAGGACACACACAGGTATAACCTGCCTGCGGCTGCAAGTCGCTCATCCGCAGCCGTCGTGTAAGCCTCGTGGTTGACGAAAATCACCAGGTTGCCGGAGGCGTACATCCCCTGCAAATAGCAATAGTCGCAATTGTAGACACAGTTAAACATCTGCGCACTGTAATAGAAGGCATCGTACCCGAAATCAGGAGCATAGCCCGAACCGGGATAGAGGAAATGATCCTTCTTAACGGCAAGGATCAGTTTCATGCTGCGCTTCTGCGCCTGAAACCGCTGATTCGGGCGATTGAAAATGTGCTTATAGTCATCAACCGAGACTACCTGCGCCTGACTGAAACGACGACATATCTGCTGTGTGTCGGGATATTCCTCAGCCCCTTTCTCGACATAGATATGAGAGAAATTAGTCGTGTTCGGCATAGATGGTTACGCAAATGAAATGGGTGGATCGATCATAGCAATACGGCGCGACACCGGAGACGATCTCAAAACATCATTGAGGGTGCCTGCTCCCCTGGCACTCTCCCCTACTTGCAGGCAGGCAATCGGGACCTCGCCGACATACGCCGGGACAATGACTGTGCGAGGCACCGTACTACGATGGCGCCAGTTGCCGACGGAGGTCATCGAAACGGGCAAGCCGGGATTGTTTGTCGATCGTTTCACTGGTATGGCATGGCTCCAGAATCGGAAGCAGGTTCTGCGAAGTCCGCAATTTGTATCCGACAGCAAATTGTTGCAGCATGTGCCGCTGGGTGACCGACAGCCGCAACGCCTCGGCCGCGATATCGAGCGCATCCTGCTCGGCCAGCGCCAGCGGCGGCTCTGATCGATGGGCAGCTGCCGCGGCACCGCGCAGAATATCCACTGCCGACTCAGCCTGCGCCGCCATTAACTCGGTGACTCGGGCGGCCTTCAGATCCCCGTCAAGAAAATCGGACACGACTTTGAGGCACATGATCAGATCGGTGGGTACAAACATGGCCGCCGCTTCAAAAAATCCGGCACCCTCCATATCGACGACCAACCCAGCATCCACAGTTGACTGCCCCGCCTGCACGGGCTGGTCGCAGGTCGTCAATGCAGCTTCGAGACAACTGTGGCGATACAGCATGTCCGGCAGGAAAATGCGATCACTGCTGTGGTCGCAGATACGGTTGATCACCAGCAACTGCCCGATTGTATGAGGGTTGCCGGTGGCACCGCACACGCCGATGTTGGCAACGAGCCCCGGGCCGCGAGCGCCATATCTCGTCAGCATGAATGCGGTTGCCGCGGCAGCCCGTGCCTTCCCCACACCGGAGACCACAAGAATGCAGTCATCACCGGAAAATACTGCGGGGTTCGCAACGTCATTGTCACGAACCAGACCGAGCTGTCGAGTGATCGGCTTCGCCTCACAGGCCAGTGCTACGACGAGGTAAAGCATCAGGAGAGTGGTGGTTGCTGGTGGTAGACCCAGGTTCGATCACCGGCGTTGCCGGGCAGGCCCTCCACCGTTGCGGTTTCATTTGCGCGGCAGCTTCACGTTATTGAAACTGATTATACCCCGGCCATTGTGCTGTTGTGCTGCCCCATGCGCCCTGCCCTTCGGCTTTGGATGGAAAATTACTTGAACCGGTGAATACCTCAATTAACCTTACGACATATTGAATGCAAGCACTGCAAGGCCATCCATGTCCGATCATGCCGACCTGTTCAGCGCCCCTGAACCGTCTCCACCGCCCAAAAGTCCGGCGCCGAAGCTTGAGGCTTCCTGGCTCGCCGTGCTGCGAGACGAATTCGACAAGCCGTACATGAGCGAGCTCCGGCAGTTCCTGATCGATGAGAAAAAGCAATACACCGTTTATCCGCCGGAGCGCGACATGTTCAACGCCTTCCGGCATACACCGATCGACAACGTCAAGGTCGTCATCCTCGGCCAGGACCCGTATCACGGCCCGAACCAGGCGCACGGTCTCTGTTTTTCGGTCATGGGGAACGTACTGCCGCCGCCATCGCTGCTGAACATTTTCCGAGAACTGGAGACCGACCTGCAGTTGTCTGTGCCACCACATGGCAACCTGACAGCGTGGGCGCAGGAGGGCGTCTTCCTGCTGAACACGTCACTGAGCGTCCGTGCCGGACAGGCCGGCTCACACGCCGGCAAGGGCTGGGAAACTTTCACCAATCGAGTGATTGCCGAGATCAACAAATGCTGTAACAATGTCGTGTTTATGCTGTGGGGGCGCCCGGCCCAGAGCAAAGCGAAGATGATCGATGCCGGCAAACATCTGATCCTGGCAGCGCCGCATCCGTCGCCGCTATCGGCGTATCGCGGTTTTCTCGGCTGCCGCCACTTTTCACAGGCCAACACCTATCTGGGAACCCACCGCAAAACCCCAATTAACTGGCAGGTTCGGTGACCCGATCGGGATGGGGTATCTGGCGTACGCGCGCCATCATTTTATCGCGGCCGAAACGCCACGTAAAACTCTCCGCGATATACTCGCAAACCACGATTTGGATTTCGGCAGCCGGCAACTCACCGTGCCACTGGCCGATTTCTTCCGGAACCCCGGACAGTCGCACAGGTTCATCGGGTGCGGCCAGCGCGTCGGGCAGGCGAAAAACCGCTGTGCATTAGGTTGCCCGATTCTCAGATCAGCTGTGCCAGTGCCGACTTTGCCTGGGCGATCAAATCCGCATCGTCCTCGCCAGCTTCAGCAATGAACTTGTTCAGTACATCTGTGGCATCACCGACGCGCTTATCTCTCGCACAGCACCGGGCGATCCACAGAAACAGATCCTCGGTACCTGGGCCGCCGAAATTTTGGGCGACACGAAAAGCAACGATGCTCTCGCCGTACTGCTGGAGTTCGAACAGACACTCGCCCTTGAATCGCCAGCCCATGGCGAGATCGGGGGCGCGTTCGATCAGTGTGTCGGCCTGCTTGAGCGCGTCGGCAAACCGGCCGGCACGATAGAGCGCCAGCGCCGATTCAACTGTCGGCCCACCGCCGAAAAGCCGCTTGAGTATTCGTCGCATACAGGCCGACCGGTCAGTCTTCGAAAGCTGGGTGTGACAGAAAGTCGGTCTGGCGCCTGTCTTCGTGCTCGTATAGATTGAAACGCATGCCGACAAAGGCGTACAGGTTCAACGTGAGATCACCGAAGTTCTCGCTGAACCCCTCGAGCCTGCCGTCCGCCAGTTTCCGGGCCTTTATCGTCAAGCGCTGGCGATTGGGAAAGAACAGTTCGACGTCGCCTGCATAGCGCCGGGCCCGCTCGCTGGCACCAGCGCCGAAGTATATCGCGCCGATGCGTTCGGTCGGAATGTCCATCGTCGCGTACGGTGTGTGGAACTTGGCGATGTCACCGGTGATGGTCGACATCGTACCGCTGACCTTGTCGCGATTGACGAATTCGATGAGGTCCTGGCCGGACAGTTCGCCGATATCGCTGCCGGTGACGCTGCCATCCCACTCCGCCACGCTGATGTTGCCAATGCTGAAGTTGCTCCTCTTCGCATCCGAATGAAAAACTATCGCGGTGCCACGGCCGATGAACATCTGTGAATCGACGAACCCCTCGATATGTTTGCCGTTGATGAACAAATGAAATTGCCGATTCTCCTTGTCAACGTTCAGCTGAACCGCGACGTGCTTGTTCTTGCGTAGGCTCGGGACCTGCTTTTCACCCAGCGAATTCATGCCGCCGTTCGCAGTAAATCGACTCAGCTTGATGTGCAATCCGCTTATTTCCAGCAGATAGCAGTCGCTGCCATAGCGGTGCATCTGCTTGGCGTACAGCATCAGCTGCATGTTCAATTCACCGGGATTGCAATCCAGGTCGAACTGAATATTCGCCATCTCCGGTAGCCCGACGTCACGGCCAATCGTCCCATCACCTACCAGGCGCTCGTTTTCGACAATCCATTTGCTTGTGCCGGTCTGTTGCCACTCCGCGATATTACCCGGTCCGCTGTACAGCGAATTGCGCACATTACCTGGTGTGATCGACAAAATCATCGGGCGCTTGATCGTCATCATCCCGCCGTACCAGGTTTCCAACACGAGCTCGTCGTTGTCGAGGCTGACGATCTTACCGTACAGCGTGTCCCCGTTGGTCAACACCACATAGGTACCGCCATGCTGCGCCACGGACCGTTGTCCGAGGAAAACACCGTTGACTTTGCTGCTCTTGATGCGAATCGGCTCGACGATATCAGGATGCGCCCAGTATATCGAGCCTTCTTCATCGAAGCGTTGCATCGTTCCGTGCAGCTTGTCGCCGTTTTTGAACAACAGCACACTCCGCGAGTCCCCCTCGTCCGGGGAAGACATCCCGACCGGTGCCGGCACCGCCAGCGCATGCTGCGGCACTTCGTCGTCACCGAAATCCAGTTGCAACTCCGCCTGCACGGTCATGCAGGCAAACAGCAGCACGATGCTCAAACATGTCATTTTCATCGCATTCCTTTTCGTCTTGAAGTGTTCAGTTACAGAGGTTTCAGGCATCAGGGAAAAGGCTTCGGAACCAGTTATTCCCTCACTGACACCTGAAGCCTGGCATAATCACCGTTCGTAAATCGGCAGGTACCGATAGTTCAGAGCAAGCGCAAGCAAAGCCGCCGACGTCGAGAAAGTCGAACCGAACTGACCCTGCCAGCTTCCATCGGTGTCCTGTGACGCCACCAGCCAGTCGATATTGTTCCCGTTCCACACCCGCCACAGTTCGGGGTCCATGTGAAAATAAGCCTGGGACGCGTAATACAAATAGTAAAACGGCCGTCCGTCGCTGTTGGTGTAGTTGGCTTTCGTCAGGTACTGCCGGGCGCCGCGGTAGGTTGAGTTTCGGTTTTTCTTCGCCAGGGAATATACCGTCGCGGCAATTGCGGTTCTTGTCGGATTTCCATCACCCGCGGCAACATAGCCGATACCACCATCATTGCTCTGGCTCATCGTGTAGAACTTGAGCCCGGCATCGATCGAGGATTGCGGCACGGCGATACCGGCATTGCGTGCCGCCAAGAGTGAGACCATGACGGCACCGGTGACCGTCGAATCGCCATCGACGCTCTCCGGATTGTAGCGCCAGACACCGGAATTATTGTTGTTCTGCGCTGCGATCGTGAGATTCACAGCCCGCTCCAATGCAGGTCCAAGCCGAGGATCATCGACAGCGCCGTAAGCCTCGGCAAGCGCCAGCGTCGAGAATCCGTGGTTGTACATCGAACGACCGAGATAGCCGTTGTCGTTGGCACTGCCCAGGATAAAAACCAGGCCGCGCTTGATCATCTCGCTGTACGGCCCATGGTTCGGGTCCTCGCCGTGCGCCAGGACCGCCAGCACAGCAAGCCCCACAACGCCGGGCTGTTTGCCGTACGAATCTCCCCAGGTCCCATCCAAAAACTGGTTCTTGATCAGGAACGCGATGCCACGTGTATAGGCGGTCTCGACGCGCTCGGGAATCGGGTCGTCGCTGTAAAACAGCGACTGGCTGAAGCCGGTGGCAGTCATCACGAAAACCAGAATAACAGGCAGTAGACGCATCAGGACAATCATTTCTCCAGTTCTTCCATGGCACGAAAATACTGTTCCACTGCTTCGCGGAATTCTTCCGGAATCGTGGCCGGATCAATTCGCCCCGACGTTTTCTCGACGCTACGTGACTCGCCAACAGAGCCGGCGGCGGGCTGTCCATCAATCTGTGCGTTACCGGCGAATTTCGATTCGCCACCGGCCACGCTGCCCTGCCCCGGTTTCTTTCCCTGGCTCTTCACAAGCTGCGCCATCATTTGCGCCAGCATCCCGGCAGCGGCACTGTTGCATTGGCTTTGGCAACTGCCGCAGGCGCGAGTGAGAAGCTCGATGACCTCGGTCTCCGCAGCAATAGTCTCGCCGTCGGTCTGCGGTCGCTCGAGCAATTCGCCGGCATCGTCCATGGCGTGAGCCACTTCTTCGAGCAGATCATAGAGCAACGGTGACCAGGCATCCGCGGTCATCACGTTAACATCCGCGAGCAGGCCAAGCTGCTTGTCGAGCAGCCGCCTGCTGCGAGCCTTGTGCTGGCGCTTGCCTGGCTGCAACCGATCGGTGGCACGGGTCTGTGTTCGCAAAGCGTCTTCCTGTTGGGCAATGCGCAGAAGATCCATCATAATCCGCATCGCCTCCGCGGACGGTGAGTCTCCGCCGCCGCCGCCTTCGTTGTCTCTGCCGCCGGAGCTGTCGAGCCGGTCCGCCCAGGCATTGAAGCGTTTGGCCCAGCTATCCGTATCCGCTATCGCCTTCACAAGCTGGTTGCTGTCGATGCATTCAGTGAGCTCGGCCAGCGACTCCTGTATGTGCGCTTCCGTCATCTCACTGTGGATCTCGCGAAAGGCGTCAACGCCCGTGCGTATGGCGTATCCCTGAATATCATTCTGCACGAACTTGCTTTCCCGCCGCAATTCGTATTGTTGTGTCGCCGACTTCTTGAGCTGCTCGGCGAGCTCCGGTTCGAGATCGCGTGTGCGCATACCGATCGTTTCCGGCAGCGCCCGTCCCAAGGCCACCCGGATTTTCCCCTCACCGGCACCGAGCTGGCGCAGTCGCAAGATAAAGTTTCGCGCGACCATGTCATTGAGCGAGTCGTCCATGTCACCGACCATCTCACGCAGTTTCTTCACTGCACTCGCCTCCTTTATCGCCGCCGTCTGCAGGTCGCCGCGGCGCGCCGCTCCTTCCTTCTTCAACCCGGCCTGCATCGATTTGACGATTTCGGTCATCTCTGCCTGTGAAAGCGATTGCATGCCGCTGACCGTTTCCGCCAGCCGCGCCAACAGTCCGGTCGGGAACTGTTTGTTCCGTATTGCTTCGGCCAGCAGTTCGCGGCCCGTCCCGGAGGTGCGCTCGAGTGCTTTCCGGTTGGCCTGTCCTTGATTGACCTGCCGCCGCATTGCACTTGTCGCGGCTTCAGCCTGCAGGTTTTTATCCGACAAAGCCTGCAGTTGCTGCTTACCGTCGAGCAGTGACTCTTCGCTGCGAGCCAGGTCTTCCAGCTTTGTAAGCAACGCTTCGAACTGTCGCCGCACCTGCTCGGCATGCTGCGCGTAACTGAGCACGTCGATACGGTAGCGCTCGGTGGTTGCCGGCTGTCGGCCGGGAAGGTAGTCGACGGTGGCAGCGTACAACTCCACGATACAAGGTATCGGCAGATCCATGAATTCAGGCGACATCACGAACGTGCCGCTCAGGCTGGTCTCCTTTGAGCCTCCATCGGCGACAGTCGCCGTCTCACCCAACCCCAGATCCTTGCCCTCGCCGTCCTTTGCCAGCCAGACAAGGTTGGCATGTCGCAGCCCAAAATCGTCGGTCGCCTTGACCTCGATCTCCAACGTCTCATCCTCGAGAATCGCCGTGTGCCGGGCCAGGTTAAGTAACTTGACTTCCGGCTTGCGGTCCGCCACCGTCGCGAACTTCAGTACCCGTGCCTGTTTGGGCGCCAGGCCATAAATATCCCGCCATGTCAGGCTACACGACACCAGGTCCTGCGCCGGCATCGGTAAACTTATAAAATGCTTGCCATCGACAGTCATCTCGGTCGTCACTGTCCTCGCCACAGTGGTTGCTGTTCTCGTGGTGGCGGCCGACAGCGTCAGCTCCCCCTGTTGAAGGATTCGACTGACCTCGCCTTCGAAGCTTACCTGCGACGATTCGAGCATCCTCACCTTGCTTCCGTCGACGGTCATTTCGACATTCGGCCGCTGCAGGTACTCCGGGAGCGTCACGTGCGCCACTAGCCGGGTCAGCGCCGGCCGATGCCGCGGCCGAATAATGGTGTGCGCCTGTGCGTCGCCAACCGAAATCATCAGCGGCACCTCCTGTGTCTGCCCAGGCACCGTCAGGTCAACGTCCCTGCCGTCGACGTCGAACGTGATCGACCTTTTCCCGGCCAGCACCACCCGCCCCTGTGACGGGATCCAGCGGGAATAGCCAGACACATCCGTGCTTAGCGCAAACGGCTCACCGTACGCAACGTTCAGTTGTGCCGGCAACGGATCCAGGCTCAGGAAGGTATAGCGTTCGATCCCTGCCAGGGGTTGCAGCCACCGCTCGAACGCGTTGAACGCCGCCCCGGGCGAGAACAATGCGAGGACGGTCACCGCAATCAGCACGGCAGCACACAGACCGACCGCGCCACGTGCC